>NZ_JAFJMJ010000004.1:300000-581446 GCF_017309385.1 Amycolatopsis sp. 195334CR
GACCGACTACTGCGTCGACGCGACCGCGCGTTCCGCGCTGAGCCACGGCGTCGACGTGGTCCTGGTCGGGGACGGGCACGCGCCGGTGGCCGAGGGTGATCCGGAGGCCGGGCTGACCGCCGAGCAGATCATCGGGCGGCACAACCGGATCCTGGCCGCGGCCAGGCACCCCGGCGGCGAGCTGACCGTGCGCGCCGCCGCGGAAATCGTCTGGTGACACCCCCAAATCTGGGGATACGACCGTCCTTTCCCGCCGCGGAAACTGAACGTCGAGTCGCGCGGCCGCGTAGACGATCAGCTTACGACCACTTCAAGGCGATCTACCGCAAAACCGGCGTCACCAGCAGAGACGAACTCATGGCGGGCTGTCGACCTAGGCGGCAGGCGTAACCGGGCGAAGCCGTCGCTGGGGCTACCGGAGCCGTCACCGTCGCTGGGCTATCGGGCCCTGCCGCTCGTGGGCACCGAGGCCGTGTCGCTTGTGGGCACCGAGGCCGTGCCGGTCGGGGGAGGCGCCGAAGCCGCCGCACCCGCCGTGTTGCCGTGCCGTCAGGCGGCGACCGGGCACGAAGCCCGCGACCACAAACCCGGCGACCACAAACCCCGTGACGACAAACCGCCACACCACTGCTTCCGTGCTGGTTGACTTACCTCCCTCCGGCTGCCAGTATTCCGCTGACCCCAGCTTGGAAACGTTTCCAACACCCGCCCCACCCGCGTGGAAACGTTTCCAAACAACGATCCGAGGTGGAGCGACGATGACGCCAACCCGCGCCACGCTGATCCAGGTGGCGCAGCGTGCCGGGGTCTCGCTGGCCTCGACCTCCCGCGCGCTGCACGGCACCGGCGCCAGCCCGGCGATGGTCGAGCGCGTCCGCGCCGCCGCGGCCGAGCTCGGTTACAGCCCCGACGCCATCGGCCGGTCCCTGCGGATGAAGAAGACCTTTCAGATCGCCTTCGCCGTCGCCGACATCGGCAACCCGGTCTACGTCGAGATGATGCGCGCGATCCACGAAGTGCTGGCGCCGCGGGGTTATCGCGTGGTCGTGATGTCCACAGGGGACACTGCCACCTCCACCGCCGAACTCGTGGGCAGCCTCGGCAGCGGAGTGGTGGACGGACTGATCGTCAGCCCCCTGCGCACCGACGACCGCCTGGTCCGCGAGATCCAGGAGGCGCCGGTGCCGGTGGTGGTGATCGGCCGCGCGCTGGACGACCACGGCATCAGTTCGGTCTCCACCGATTCGGCGGGCGGGATCGGCGAAGCGGTCCGGCACCTGCACGCGATCGGCCGCCGCCGCGTCGGTTTTCTCAACGGCCCCCTGGACACCACCCCGGGCGCGGCGCGCCAGCGGGGCTTCGACGCGGCCGTGTCCGCCGACCGGACCGAGGTGGAGGTGGCGGCGGACTTCACCGTCGCCGCCGGCCTCGAAGCGGCGCGGCGGTTGCTCGCGCGGGCCGACCTCGACGCCGTGGTCGCCGCCAACGACCTGCTCGCGATCGGCGCCATCCGTGCCGTGCGCGAGCGCGGCCTGTCCGTGCCGGAGGACGTGGCGGTGACCGGGATGGACGACACCGAGATCGGGCGCGTGTTCCTGCCCAGCCTCACCAGCGTTTCCCTCGGCTCGACCGAACGCGGGCACGCGGCGGCCCGGCTGATGCTGGCCCTCGCCGACGACCCGGCCAGCGAGGCGCGGCAGATCGCGGTCAGCCCGGAGCTGGTGGTCCGCGAGTCCACGGGCGGGGACGCGTGACGGCTCGGTGATCCGCCGCACGTCAGTCTGAAGTGGACGGTCACGCGGAGTGCGAGTATGAGCTACCAACGGGGACCCACCTGGAGGTTCAGGTGGGTCCCCGCCGTAGCGGACTACCGCTTGATGTAGAGGTCCCACGACCAGGTCGACGCGGAGCAGAAGTAGTCAGACCACCGGCCGTTCTGCTTGCCGGAGTAGCCGTTGATCTGGCAGTCCCCCTCGGTCGACCAGCTGGACTCGTAGTGGTACCTCGGGTCGATGCCCGCACTGGCGGGCTGCGCGAGCGCGATCGTGGACGCCAGCGCGCCCAGGATGGTGGCTGCCGCGATCTTCTTCATCGGTGTAACCCCAGTTCTCTGCCTTGGAACACGTGCGCGCACAAGAAAACACGAACCGGGCTCGCTTGTCCGCCGAACGGGAGGGTTTCACGCGTGGCTGAAGGCTTCGGCGCGGCGGGGTGCCGGAGTCGCGCCCCTAAGGGAAGCCCCGGCACCTCCCTGAACTTTTCGGACAAGGGTGGCTCCCCACCCGTTCCTGGCGCCACGATGGCCGCAACCAAGAGCACCAGGAGAGCCGTGAACGCCGCTTCGACACCGCCCGCCCGGCCCGCTGTCCGGCGCTCCCGCGCGCTGACCGCCTTCGCCGGCGCGGGCTGCGCGCTGGCGTTCGTCCTGCTCGGTGTGCTGGTGCGCAACGAGATCCCCGCGGTCGACCGATGGTTCGCCGGCTCCGTGGTCCTCGTGCCGGGAGGTCCACCGCACCAGGTGGCACTGGTCTTGAGCACCCTGACCGTGTTGTCCTGTGCTGCTGTTCTCGTCGCGGTGGCGGTGCGTGCCTGGTGGCGCCGGCCGCGGCACGGTGCGGATCTGCTGTGGTGCGTCGCGCTGTTGCTGGGCTGCGGACTGCCGGCCGCCCTCCAGTTCGGCTTCCGCCGCCCCGGGCCGCCTGGGCAACCGGAGGGTTTCAGCTACCCCAGCGGTCACGCTTCGGTCGCGGGCGCGTTCGCGGTGGTCGCGGTGGTGATCGCGGCGTTCTTCGTGCGGAAGTGGCTCCTCGCGGTGGTGGCCGTGCAGGGTGGCGCCCTCCTGCTCACCATGGCTTCCCGCGTAGCACTCGCCGAGCACTACGTCACCGACGTGCTCGGTGCGGTCCTGGGGGTCTGTGCCGTCGGTTTGCTGGGGGCCAGCGTGGTCGGGCGCTGGTGGGTGGAAGCCGGTTCCCGTCACCCCGCCTGAGGATTCGCGCGACGACATTCGTCCAAGACCGATGGCCGGCGGCCGTGCACCATCCCCGTATGAGCGAGAACGATGTCGAGCGTGAGCCGGGGATGCACGTGGTGCACGACGGTCCGCGGCAGGCGCCGCCCCTGGTGCTCATTCACGGATCGGGGGCCTCGGGTGCCTCGTGGAGCCCGGTGGTCCCGGCACTCGCCGCCCACCACCACGTCATCCGGGTCGACCTCCCCGGCTGCGGTCAGTCCCCGCCCCCACCGTCCTACGAGGTGCCCGTGCAGGCGAGCCGGGTGGCCGCGGTGCTCGACGACCTCGGCCTGCGCGACGTCGCCGTCGTCGGGCACTCCAGCGGTGGTTACGTCAGCACCGCCCTTGCCGAACAGCGCCCCGACCTGGTGCGGTCGATCGCGCTGATCAGCTGCGGCCCGCAGCTCGGCGCGCTGCTCCCGCAGCCGTTGATCCTCCGGATCCTGCTGGGCCCGCCCTTCGGCCCGCTGATCTGGCCGCGGCGCTCGGACGCGATGATCCGCAGGGGAATCCTGGCGACGGCCGCTCGCCCGGTGGACATACCCGACGACACGGTCGCCGATTTCCGGCGCACCTCGTACCACGCGTTCAGGACGCTGACGCGCCACAACACCGCCTACCTCGCCGAGCGCGGCGTGCCCGAGCGCCTCGCCGCCCTCCCCGTTCCGGTGCTGGCGATCTTCGGCGCCGCCGACCCCCGCTGGGACCCGTCCTCGGTGCACCGGTACGAAGCGGTTCCGCAGGCGCGGATCGAGCTGCTGCCCGGCGTCGGGCACCTCCCGATGTTCGAAGCGCCCGAGACGATCAGCGAACTGCTGCTGGGCTGGACTTCGCGGCAACAGGTCCCCGGTGCCTAGACTGGTCGCATGTCGCCGACCGGGGCACCGCCGGACTGGACGAAGATGGACATCGCGGTCCCGCGCCCGCCGGATCGGCTGCCGGGGATCAGCATGGCCGGGTTCCGCCAGCTCGACGTCGTCCCGGTGGACATCACCATGGTCGCGCACCCCGCCGTCACCCTGCTGATCGAGCTGAGCGAGGGGGAAATCGTCGTCCGCGACAGCCGCGGCGGGCACGAGCGCGGCAGCGTCGTCATCGGGCTCGTGCCCGGCGACCTGCGGGCGGGTGGCCGCGTGGGCGAATGCCTCCAGATCCGGCTGCGGCCGGACGTGGCGGCCGCGGTGTTCGACGCGGCACCCGAGCTCAGCGGGACGATGGCACCGCTGGCGGAGGTCTGGGGGCGCGACGCCGGGCGGTTCGAGGACAGGTTGCGCGCCGCCGCGTCGTGGGACGAACGGTTCACCATCGCGGCCGAGGTCGTCGGCCGGCGGCTGCGCGCCCGCACGCCGGTCGAACCTGAGGTCGCCCACACCTGGCGGCGGACGCTCACCAGCCGGGGGCTGGCCCCGGTCGACAGCCTGGCGAGCGAGGTCGGCTGGGACCGCAAGCGCCTGTGGTCCCGCTTCCGGTCCCAGCTCGGCATCAGCCCCAAACGCGCCGGCCGGCTGGTGCGGTTCGACCACGCCGCCCACCTCCTCGCGGCCGGTCACACCGCCGCCGGCGCCGCCGCCGAGACCGGTTACGCCGACCAGTCCCACCTCCACCGCGAGGTCAAGGCGTTCACCGGGCTCACGCCCTCGGCCGTGGCCGTCGCGCCGTGGCTCGCCATCGACGACGTCGCGTGGCCGGTTTCCCCCTAGCGAAGTGGCCGCTCAGGCCGCGCTACCACCCCAGGCGGCCGTGGCGTAGTCGGCGAAGTCCACCGGGTCGCGGCCGAGCACTGCGGCGACGTCCGGGCTCACCGGCTCGTGCTCACCGCGCCGGATCCTGCCGAACACCATCGCCAGCAGCTTCGCCCAGCTCTCCGGCACCCCGGCGGCTTCCTGCTCCTCGAGGAACTCGTCGTCGGTGACGTCGGTGAACGTCACCTCCCGGCCGGACGCTCTGGCGATCTCCGCCGCCGCCTCGCCGAAGCTCAGCGACCGCGGGCCGGTGAGCTCGTAGATCTGCCCGGCGTGCCGGGGATCGGTCAGCGCCGCCACGGCCACCGCGGCGATGTCGGTGGCGTCGATGAACGGCTCCCGCCCGCCGCCGGTCGGCACGCGCAGGTCGCCCGCGAGCACGTAGTCGCGGAACTGGCCGAGGTCGAAGTTCTGGTTGAACCAGCTCGGCCGCAGGATCGTCCAGTCCACACCGGACTCGCGGACCGCGTGCTCCACGTCCATCAGCTCCGGCAGCCCGTACTCCTCGATGCCCCGTCCGGACAGCGCGACCAGCCGGTGCACGCCGCGCTCGACCGCGAACCGGATGAACGGCCGCGCACCGGTCACGTCGTCGTCCGGGAACACCAGGTACACCGCGTCGGCGCCGGTCACCGCGGCGTCCCAAGTGGACTCGTCGGCCCAGTCGAAGCGCACCTCGCCGGAGCGGGACGCGGGCCGCACCCGGTGCCCCGCCGCCCGCAGGCCGGAAACCACGTGGCGGCCGGTCTTGCCGGTGCCGCCGAGAACCAAGGTCGTTGTTGTCATGGGACCCAGTCAACCGGCGCCGACGGAGACTGAACATCATCGATCTGCTCGATCGCATGTCCATTCGTCTACGCTGTCGGCATGGATCCTTTCGCCGACCTGGTTCGCGGCGTCCGCGCCGACGGTGCCCTGCTGGGGCACTCGGTGCTCACGCCGCCGTGGTCGGTGCGGTACGTGCACGAGGCCCAGTTGACCCTCTGCGCGGCGCTGGAGGGCTCCGGCTGGCTGGTGCCCGCCGACGGCGAGCCGGTGCGGCTCACCCCCAACGCGATGGCCGTGGTCCGCGGGCCGGAACCGTTCGTGGTCGCCGACGAACCAGGCCGCCTGCCGGTCGCGACCGTGCGGCGGGGTGAACTGTGCACCGTCGCTCCGTCCGGCGAATACCTCGTCGACGCCGCATCTCCCGGCCCGCTGGCCACCGGCGGCGGCGCGACCCTCGTGGTCGGCGCGTACCAGGCGCCCGGCGAGGTGGGCACGCGACTGCTGGACGCGCTTCCCCCGGCGCTGGTGGTTTCGGGGGAGTCCGTGCCGTACGTGGAACTGAAGCTGTTCGCCGATGAGGTGTGCTCGCTCGAACCCGGGCAGCAGGTCGTCCTGGACCGGCTGCTGGACCTTCTGCTGGTGGGCACGCTGCGGGCCTGGTTCTCCCACGAGGACACCGAGCCGCCCGCGTGGTTCTCCGCGCTCGGCGACCCGGTGATCGGGCCGGTGCTGCGGGCCATGCACGCCGAGCCGGGCCGTCCGTGGACCGTGGTCACCCTGGCCAAGGTCGCCGGCGCGTCCCGGGCGGCGTTCGCCCGCCGGTTCACCGCACTGGTCGGCGAGCCACCCCTGGCCTACTTGACCAGTTGGCGGATGACCCTGGCCGCCGATCTGCTGCGCAGGCAGGGAACTTCGGTGGCCTCGGTGGCGAGCCAGGTCGGTTACGCGGACGGCTTCGCCTTCAGCTCGGCGTTCAAGCGAATCCGCGGCGTGAGCCCGAGCGCCTACCGCGCGGGCTGAGCCCCGGCCGGCCGGCTAGCAGAAGAGCCCGTCGCGGCAGCCGGTGATCTGGCCGATGACCGGCAGGACGAGGTCGGGTTTCGGTTTTCCCTCCGCCTGGCCGAAGTTGCGCCACTGGCCGTAGTCCATGGCGTACTTGATCGTGCCGGGGATGTTGAACGCGGCGTTGTCCGCGGCGTTCCAGGCCAGCGAGGTGACGAAGGTGGACACCCGGTAGATGCCACCGCGGACCGGGTCCAGCGGCGGGAGCGTGGGGAACTCCTTGTTCAGCTTGTCCGTCGCCTGGCTCTGGTCGTGCCACGCCTTCTCGACCGAGACGATCGCGTTGGTCACCGGGAAGGACTTGACCTTGAGCGCGTACTTCAGCACGTTCTCGGCCACGTACTCGAACTTCGTCTCGGTGACCTTGCGGGTGACCGCCTTGAGCCAGGACACGAAACCGCTCTCGTCCTTGCAGCTGCCGCCGCCGGAGCCGCCGCCCTTCCCGCCGGAGTCGGACTTCTTGCACTCGAGACCGGTGATGTCGCGGTTGTTGACCGGGTTGTTGGCGGCGTAGGCGTAGCGGTTGAGCCCGATGGTGGCCTCGCCGTCGATGATGCTGTCCGGCGAGAGGAAGCGGCCCAGTTCCGGGTCGTAGTAGCGGGCGTGCAGGAAGAGCAGGCCGGTCGAATCGTGGCGCTGCCCGGCGAACCCGCGGGGTTCGCGGGCCAGCGGGCCGCCGGAGAACAGCACCTCGCCGTAGGGCCGGTACCGCTTGCGGTGCACCTCGGCGCCGGTGGCGTCGGTCAGCGCCTGGACCGAGCCGAGGTGGTCGGTGTGCACCCACAGCCGGGTGGGGCCGTCGGCGCGGGCGACCAGCGTGCCGGCGATCGAGATGTACTTGGTCGCCGCGCCGCCGGGGGTGGTCTCGAAGTCGTCGCCGACGTAGTGGCGGGTCACCGCGCCGTCGACCTGCTGGACGCGTTCCCCGTCGGCGTCGTAGGCGAAGGCCGTGGTGTGCCCGGCCTTGGTGACCGAGGCCAGCCGGTTGTCGCCGTCCCAGGTCATCGTGCGGCCCGCGCCGGTGGTCATCAGGCCCGCCGCGTCGTAGGTGTAGGCGTGCGGGCCCGCGGTGGCCACGGCGTGCGGCCGGGTCCCGTCCGGGGTGTAGCCGCCGAGCCGGGAGTTCGAGGTGGGGTTGCCGATCGCGTCGTAGGTGAGGGTCTGGTCGAGCGCCGGGTTCGCCGCGCTGGTGGCGGTGAGGAGCTGGTCGGCGTCGTCGTAGGTGTAGTTCCACGCCTCGTCCGGCAGCGGGCTGCCGATCGCGGTGATCAGGCCCTTGGCGTTGCGCGTGTACCCGCTGTCCTGCACGGTGGCCGTGCCGCGCACGGTCGAGACGCCGGTGAGCCAGCCGCGCGCCGGGTCGTGCGGGCGGGTGGTCACGGTGCCGTTGGTGTTCTCGATCCGGGTGAGCTTGCCGTCGGCGGTGTAGCGGGCGGCGGTGACGTAGCCGGGGATGGACCGCAGCCGCCCGGCCGCGTCGTACCGCAGCGGGTCCGCCGCGGTGCCCTGCGTGTCGCCGTCCGGGTAGGTCGTCCACAACGGACGGTCACCGGCGTCGAAGCCGTACTGGAACGCGTAGGTGGCGCCGCCGGTGGTGCGGACGGTCCGCACCACGCGCCCGAGCGCGTCGTGGTCGGTGGTCCGGCTGCCCGCCGGGTCCGTGGTGGTGGTGACCTTGCCGGTGTTGAAGAACCCGGCACGGGGCTCGTCGTGGACCCAGGTGGCGGTGCTCGCCTCCGGGGTGCCCGCGCGGCTGGTCTTGCCGGTCCTGCGGTCCAGCGCGTCGTAGGCGAACTCCGTGCGCTGGCCCTTGGCGTCGGTCTGCGCGGTCTGCCGTCCGGCGGGGTCGTACTCGTAGCTCCAGGCACCCGAGTCGGGGTCGGTCATGCGGATCCGGCGGCCGAGGGAATCACTGGTGTAGCTGATGGTGTTGCCGTGCGGATCGGTCGAGCGTTCGAGGTTGCCGCGCGGGTCGTAGGCGTAGACGGCGGTGCCGGCGGCCTCTTCGCGGGCCACCCGCCGGTTCTGCGCGTCGAACCGGTCGGTGTGGGCGTGGCCGAGTTCGTCCGTGCTGGTCACCGACCACAGGCCGTAGCTCCTGGCCTGGTGCGCGCCGTCCGGGAAGGTGGTCCGGGTGAGCCGGTCGAGGGCGTCGTAGCCGTAGGTGGTCGGCTGGGGCGGGTCGCCCCAGTAGTAGGCGGCGGTCTTCGACGCGATCTGGCCACGCGCGGTGTAGCCGGTGTCGGTGTGGATGTCGCCGCTGCCGCCCGGCCCCTTGCCGACGGTCCGCCAGGCGCGCTGGTGCCCGTCCAGGTACCGCTTGGTCCACAGTGGATCGGCGGTGCCGTCCGCCGAGGGCCGTTCGACGAGTTCGTGCTGCGCGGCGGGATCGCCGAGGCCGATCCGCGCGTGCCGTTCGAAGCGGCCGCCGGGCCCGGCCCGCTCCACCAGCCGGCACAGCGGGTCGTAGGCCAGGGTGGTGACCTGGCCGTTGAGGTCGGTGGTCCTCGTCGGGACCCCGCACACCGGGTCCCACTCCTTGGTCGTGGTCTGGTTCAGCGCGTTGGTCTCGGCGAGGGCGAACCGGTGGTAGTCCGGATCGAAGGTGGTCGTCTTGCGTGCGCCGATCGCGGTGGTCTCGGCGGTGACGTTGCCCCAGCTGTCCCGTTCCTTGCCGGTCACCACGAACGAATCGGGGTCGGAGAGCCAGCGGGCCGTCGCGGTGTCGAGCCCGGCGGACGGGGCCTGGTCCCAGTTCGCCGCGCCGTCGTAGTGCGTCCGGGTTTCGGCCAGCCTGGGCCCGGTGGTGCCGGCGCCCTGGTGCAGGGTCACCGAGGCGGGCTTGCCGACGAGGTAGGCCGCCGTGTTGGGCACGAAGGTGGTCACCGTCGTGCGCTCGTCACCGGGGGAGTCGGCGTCGCCGTGGTCGGTCTCGTGCGTGACTTCACCGTAGTTGTTGTACTGCCAGGTTTTGTGCTTGCGCTTGCAGTCCGCGCCGGGGCAGGCCGGTCCGGTGTGGACCTGCTCCCAGGTGGCGGTGCGCAGCGCCGTTCTCGGCAGTGTCGCGGTGGTGGCGTACTCGTGGACCGTCGAGGTGAGCAGCCCGCCGTCGCCGCCGCGGCGTTCGACGCGTTCGGGTTCGAACAACGCGGGCAGGTCCTGGCGGTACTGGGTTTCGGTGGTCGGGCACGCGGTTTCCCCCGCGATGCAGGGCTGGGTCTCCTTCTGCGAGCGGAACCCGAGCGAACGCCGTTCGGCCAGGTCGTAGCGGCCCTCCGCGTAGCTGTAGCCGGTGGTGGCCGTGGCGCCCCGGCCGTCGCCGGTGGTCACCGCGGTGGCCGTCTGCGTGATCGGCGGGTTGCCGGCGTTCGGCCAGGCGGTGGACGGGGTGTAGGCGACCGAGGTGGTCCCGCCCCATTCGTTCGTGCGCGAGGTCAGCACGTCGGGCACGGCGTTGCCGGGACTCCAGACGCGCCTGCCCTTGTTGAGGCTGAACGGGATCGAGTGCAGCTCCACCACCTCGGGGAGCCCGTCGCCGTTGACGTCCGCGTCGAGGAACTCGGTGCCGCAGTGACCCTTGTCGGAGCAGGTGAAGCTGCCCATCGCGGTGTCGGTCGCGCCGGCGGTGAAGCCGCTGCCGGTGGACAGCCAGATCCGGCGGCGCGAGGACAGGCCGTACGGGGAGACCTCGACCAGGTCCACCCGGTCGTCCCCGTTGACGTCGACGGGCAGGTGCTTGGCCGAGCCGGCCGAGGGCATGGCGGTGTCGGTGGCGGTGAGCGTGTAGCCGTAGCCGGTGGAGAGCCAGACCCGGCGGGTGTAGGTGCTCAGGAAGGGGTACAGCTCGATCATGTCGGCCTTGGTGTCGCCGTTGACGTCGGCCACGTAGTACCGGCTGCCCGCGCCGTCCGCCTTCGGTGTGCTCCAGGAGATGCCCGAATCGGTGGCCCCGGCGGTGAACCCGGTACCGGTGGACAGCCAGATGCGGCGCGCGCCCGACGAGCCGAACACGGGGTAGATCTCGACGAGGTCCGACTTGCCGTCGCCGTTGACGTCGGCGGGGTGGAACTGGCGGTCCGCGGTGTAGGGGATGCCCGTCTCGTGCGAGGCCAGCGTGAAGCCGGTGCCGTCGGACAGCCAGGTGGCGCGGCAGTAGTGCACCGGGAAAAGGCCGCAGGAGTACAGCTCCAGCAGATCGGATTTCCCGTCCCCGTTGACGTCCATCGGCAGGAAGCGCGAGTTGTCGCTCTTGGGCCCGTGGGCCGAGCCGGTCGAGGCGAGGGTGAAGCCGGTGCCGTTGGAGGTCCACACCCGCCTGCCCCAGGCGAAGCCGCTGGGGTAGATCTCGACGACGTCGGTCTTGCCGTCGGCGTTGACGTCCCCGGGCAGGAACCGGGCATCGGTGCTCAGCGCCATGCCGCCCTCCTCGGCGGCCTTGGTGAACCCGGTGCCGTCGGAGATCCAGCTGCGGCGCTGGGAGCCGAAGCCGTACGGGTGGATCTCCAGCATGTCGCCGCGGCCGTCGCCGTTGATGTCCATCGGCAGGTAGCGGCTGCTGGTGGACGACGCCATCGCGGAGTCATGGGCACCGGCGGTGAACACCGGATCGCCAGGGCGGTAGGCCGCGGTGGTGGCGGGCATGGCGGTGCCGCCGGTGACGGTGCCCGAGGCGTCGAGCACGGCGTCCCGGCCGTACTGCCGCACGCCGGTGAGCAGCGAGCGGGCGGTGGCGCCGCTGGCGGTGTAGGCGAGCTGGTAGGCGCGCAGGCGTTGCCCGCCGACGCCCACGTCGATGGTCTTGACCCGGTTGGGCACGGAGAGCAGGCCGCCGTTGCCGGTGGCGCTCTGCTCGACGTCGGGCCGCGGCTCGTAGTGGAACTTCACCGTGGTGCCGTTGTAGGTCACCGAGTCGAGCTGGTCCGCGGCCCAGTGGTAGGCGACGGTGTTGCCGGAGGTGTCGCTGACCTCGGTCAGCCCCCAGCGGAAGGTTTCGGCACCGGCGGTGGCGGTCGGGGCGAAGACGCGCTGGACGCCGTCCTTGCCGGTCACCGTCCAGCGGCTGGCGGCACCGGTCCCGGTCAGCGCGATCCGCAGGTACCGCTCGGTCTTGGTCGAGTGCGTGCCACCGGTGGTGCAGCTGGGGCTCGCGCTACCGGCCGCGCACGGCACCAGTTCGACGCCGTCGACGAGGTAACCGTCCGACGCGTCGTACCTCGGCGCGCCCCGGCCGGCCCCCGCCCGCTCGACCCGGCTGACCCCGACCAGGTCCCAGCCCACCCCGAACGCCCCGTTCCCGGCACCCGATTCGTAGGACAGCGACAGGCGCGGCGTGATCTCCCGGAACTCGGGCACGGCGATCTCGATCTCGTCGCTGAAGGAGCCCCGGCCGTCCACACTCCACGACTTGGGTGGCGCCTCGGGGATCTCCGGACCGGTCGGCTTCGGCGTCTCGGCGGCCGCCTGCTGCTTCGGCGGTTTGGGCGGGTCTCCCGCCCGCGGTGCGGCCTCGACCGCCGTGGCGGTGCTGAGCAGGATCAATCCGGCCAACCCCAGCCCGCGCAGCGCGCGGCGACCTCTACCCGCCGTCATCGACCAGCCACCCCAGTACTCGAAGAATCGACGGCGGAGATCGTAAGCAGAACCCCATTCAGCGGAAAAGACCTGGTGAAGGAGTAACGAAAACCCGGTCGATCAGGTCGGCCGAGTGGGCATAGTGGTGCGCGTGGACTGGAAACCGTGGTTGGCGCGCTGGAGCGAAGAGTGGCTCAGCACCGAGAAGGAACCCGATCCGGCGGTGGCGCGCGAGCGCTGGCTCGGCTTCGAACCGGCGAGCGAGGCGGCGGTCGCCTCGCTCGAGCGGCGTTTGCAGCGACGTCTGCCGCCCTCTTACCGGGAGTTCTTGCTGACCACGGACGGCTGGCGCAACGCGGGTGAGTTCGTCTGGCGGCTGCGTGATACCAGCGACGTCGACCTGCTGCGCGTGCTCGAACCGTTCTGGGAAGAGGCGTGGGAATGGGTTGTCGAGGACACCCCGTTGGACAACTGCTTCACCCGCGGGGTGTTGATTTCCCGGGACGCCGACGCGGGCATTCTTTTCCTCGATCCCGGTGACGTCGATGAGAACGGTGAATGGGCCGCCTACAGCCTGTTTTCCTGGCGCGCCGAACCGCCGGTGCGCTTTGCGTCGTTCACCGCGTTGATGGACGAGCTGTACGCCGAGTTCCACCGGATGCGGCAGCCCGCCGGCGAAACCCGTGACCATTGGGACGCCGAGACCGAGCGGGCGCGGCTGCTCGCGCTGGGCGGTCACGTCGACGAAGCCGAAGCGGTACTGGCGAAAGCCGAGAATTCCGGCCGCACGCGGGCCACGGTGTTGCGGGCGCAATTGCTGCTCATGCTCGATCGCCACTACGAAGCGGGCATGCTCATCGGCAGGCTGCTGCGCCCGGGCTCACCGGATTTCCTGCGCGATCCGCTGTTCACCGAGGAATTCCTGCCGTGGCTGCGGTTCCAGGACGCGTTGCCGCACCACAATTCGATCCTGCGGGCCGCGTTGATCGGGGAGCAGCCGGACCTTCGGCGAGCCCTCGCCGAAGACGAGGCGCGCACGGAACCGCCCACCTTTGGTCCTCCGGAGTTCGATGCCCGCGTCCGGCAAGCTCTGAACGGCGACCCGGCCCGGCTGTGGGCGGCCGTGCACGCCGCTCTCCCGCACTGGCGTCCCCGCACCGACGACCACATCGCCCCGATCGGCCTGCTCGCCCATCCGGTGCTGGCCCGGGCGTTCACCGCGGACCAGGGGAGGGCGCTGCTGTCGCGGGCCCGGTCGTGAGACACCGGTAGAGGAGTGCGTTCGCGAGCACAACCAGACGTCCGAGGGCAGCACCCAGGCACCCTCACGATTGATCGCCGCGGGAAGCCGTATCGCCGGCGCGATCCCACATTTCCCCCAGATCTGCCCAAGGCAGCCGGCGCATCGTGGGCCTGGTTCCGCTGGGCCCGCATCGTCGACCAAGGGGGATCCCATGTCCCGTCATCGCAAAGGTCTGCTCGCAGGCGTACTGACCGCCTTGCTGGCGTCCGCAACAGTCTCGGCGCCCACCGCTTCGGCGGCGACGCCGCCCGCCCAGCCGCAAGCCGCGTGCAGTTGGGAGAACCACTGCTACGCGACACTGCGGTGGTCCCACGGGGATGTCTCCGGAGCGGAGGTGGAGCTGGGCACCTACTCGCTCAGCGTCCCCGGGGCCGGACCTGACTTCGAGACCTCGGAGATGTGGGTCGGCTTCGACGGCTCATCCGTCAGCTGGATCGAAGCGGGCGTTCTGCGCAGCGTGGGCGCGGCCTGCAGCGGAACGCACTGGTTCACCGCCGCCAGCTACCCGAACAGCGGCGGGTTCCAGCTCCGCTGCCTGGGCACGGCCACGCTGAACACCAAGGCGATGGTCCGCCTGCAAGAGGGCTCCGGCTCGTGGAGCTTCCACCTCAACGGGTCCAACGTGAGTACCTGGTCCTCGACCCCGGCGACGACCGCGTGGCTGGACGTCGGTCACGAGTACACCCGCGGCGACGTCAAGTCGAGCATGACCGCGGGCAAGATGAAGTGGCGGCACACGGTCAACAACAACTGGTACACCGGCTGGGACACCCCCAGCTACCCGGCTCCGGCGGCCAACCCCGGCGGGTGGCCGTGTTACACCATGTGGGTCTCCCAGTTCAAGGACATGCGCGCCCGGTGCAACATCGCCGCCGCGAACCAGGACGCGCGGGCAGTCGAGCCGGCTCTGCCGCCGAAGCTGTCGCCGGTGGACGAAGCGCTGCGTGTGGCCAAGACGATGGGTGTGACCGCGCCGAAGGGCGTCCGCGCGGTCGCCGGCGATCGCACCGCGGTCAATGCCCTGTTCAACACCGACATCCGGGGTGGCAGCGACCTCACGGTTGTCCAGATCGACGGTGACTTCCGGGCCGACGGGGTACCGCGGCCCCAGAACGCGGCCGCGCCGACCGGCACCTCGTTGACCGTCGTGCTCGACCAGACCACCGGTGAGGTCCAGATGATTCACCTGTGGCCGTCGGCGTCGCCGGACATCGCCTCCTTCGGCACACCGACCACCATCGCCTGATCACCTGCCAGCACCGGTCCGGCTTCGTAACAGTGTGGCGCCGAAGGGGATTGTTCCCTCGGCGCCACACCCGTGGGCGAGCGCGATCCCTTCTGGATCACGCGGAGTCGAACCGGCTCAGTCGTGGTGACCGAGGGCGTCGAGCGCCGCCCGCAGGATATGGGGTCGCCACTCGCGGCGCCGGTCCGCGCGGGTGGCGCTCTCGGCGGCCGCCTGGAGGCCCGCGGTGGCGGCGATCACGCGCGCCATCCGTTCGTCGTCGAATGCGCTGGGGTCGATTCCGAACGCCTCAGCGAGCGCGACACCGGCTTCGAGCAGTTCGGGATCGAGTTCGGGATCGGAGGACACGCTCGCGCTGAGGAACGCCGCCGTGCCGGGGAGTTCCCAGGTGGTGTCCAGGATCGCCTCGAGGAGCAGCCGGTCCCGTTCGAGTCCGGGGGCGATTCCGGCGGTCGCCGAGAGGAGGCGGGTGCTGCGCCGGAGTGCCTCGGCGACGGCCGCGCGGTAGAGCGTCTCCTTGTTCGAGAAGCGGTGCAGCAGGCCCGCTTTCGAGTACCCCACCTCATCGGCGATCTGCTGCAGCGACGTGTGGCGGAATCCGTGGCGTGCGAAGACCGCCGATGCGCGGTCGACGATCTCGGCGTCGATCTGCTCCTTGGTCAGGCGAGGCATGGGGTCGACACTACCAGGATGGACCGATATGGTCGGAACCGGACCAAATCGGTTCGTAACATCCAGTCCGCCGGGGGACGAGCCATGAAACTGCTTCGCCGACCAGTCGAGATCCTGCGCTCGGATTCCCGCGCGCTGGTCGTCCTCACCGTGCTGATCTTCGGAGCACTGCTGCTCGGCATGGGGACGGGCACGCTGTTCCCCGGTCTCGAGCTGCCCACCCTGGTCTCCGGCGGCGTCTCCGGCGACCTCGTGCACACGATGATCACGAACCCGTGGTTCTTCGGCACCGTGATCCTGCTGATCAACCTGTTCGTGGCCGCTGTCGGCGGCATTCTGCTGCCGTCGCTCATCGTGCCGTTCCTCGGCGTCCCGGCGATCGCGTTGTACATGTTCAACGTGGGCGTCTCGATCGCGCCATCCGGCTCGACGGCGGCGACGGTGCTCATCCCGCACTCCCTGACGCTCATCATCGAGCTCACCGCCTACGTTCTCGTGATGTTCGGGGCATACCAGCTCGGTCGCGGCTGGATCCGTCCCGGCTACCTCGGCGAGAGCAGTCGCCGGCGCGCGTACGTCGCCGGTCTGCGGCGACTCGCGTGGCTCGCGCTGCCGACGATCGTGCTTCTCGTGATCGGCGCGTACTACGAGGCATTCTCGGTCGTCTACCTGCTGCCGGGAATGCTGGGCGGTTGATCTCCCCCGGGCACCCGCGCCCCAGGCTTGACTGTGCCCCAAGGGCATCGTGTCCCATGGCCGAGTCACATTGCGACGTCTGGAGAAGGTAATGCGGAGAGCATGGGTGGCCTCGGCCGCCGTTGTCGTTGCCCTGTCGTCGGTCGTGGTCGCGGCGGCGTCACCGGCGGTGGCGGGCGACGGGCTGAGTTGGGAGCCGTGCGCGGCGGCCGGCGCGCCGGGTCTGGAGTGCTCGACCCTCCAGGTGCCCCTTGACTACCGGCATCCGGAGGGCCGGACGATCGAGATCGCGATCTCCCGGCTGAAGAGCACGAACCCTTCGCAGCGCCGGGGCGTGCTGCTGACGAATCCGGGCGGGCCCGGCGGGCCCGGGCTGGACTACCCGGCCCTGCTCGCGGATCCGGCGGTCCCGCATCCGCTGCCGCAGAGCGTGCGGGACAAGTACGACGTGATCGGCATGGATCCCCGTGGTGTCGGCCGCAGCTCGCCGGTGACGTGCGACGTCACGCCGGAACAGCTCGCGCCTCGCTGGTTGCCGTACCCGGAAAACCCGGGCGAGGTGGGGCGGCACGCCGGTGTGGCGCGGACTGTTTCCCGGCAGTGCGCGACGTCGGAGACGCAGGACCTGTTGCCCCACATCACCACCGCGAACACCGCACGGGACATGGACCGGATCCGGGAAGCGCTGGGGGAACCCCGGATTTCCTATCTCGGTGGGTCCTACGGCAGCTACCTCGGCGCGGTTTACGCGACCTTGTACCCGTCACGCGGCGACCGGATCGTGCTCGACAGCGTGCTGGGCGCCGGCGGTTACGACTACCAGGCGCAGCTCCGGTTCGCCATCGGGTTCGACGATCGGTTCCCGGACTTCGCCAGGTTCGTGGTGGCGAACCCGGAGTACGGGCTGGGCACCACGCCCGCACAGGTTCGAGAAAAGTACCTGGACCTCGCGGCGCGGCTCGACCGCGAGCCGATCGGCGGTGTCGATGGCTCCCTGCTGCGCAATCTGACGCATGAGGCGCTCTACGCCGACGCGCTCTTCCCCAGCCTCGCCGAGAAGATGAAGACACTCGACGCGGGGCAGCCAGTGCAGGTGCCCCCGCCCGCCGGCGACATGGACAACTTCTACGCCTCGCACTTCTATGTACTCTGCGGTGACTCGAACTGGCCGCGCTCGGTTCCGGCCTACCAGCGTGAGGTCGAGGCGCAACGGGCCGAGCATCCGCTGTTCGGTGCGGCCGCGGCCAACGTCAACCCTTGCGCGTTCTGGCAGAAGCCCGTCGAGCCCCCGGTCCGCATCCATGACCGAGGACCGTCCAATGTGCTGCTCGTGCAGAACCTGCGCGACCCGGGTACGCCCCTGGCCGGTGCGCTGGAAATGCGGCGGGCGTTCGGTGACCGGGCCCGGCTGGTCACGGCAGACCAGGGTGGCCACGGTGCCTACGGACTGTTCGCGGAGAACATGTGCGCCAACAACACGGTCACGGCTTTCCTGTCCACCGGCGAGTTTCCGGAACGGGATCGCGCCTGCGCGGCGGAATCGTGATCTCTGCCCGAACCTGAAGGAGCACCATGTCAATCACACTTCCGGCCCTGCACCACATCGGCATCGTGGTGGCCGATGTGGAGGCCGCGGCCCTCGACCACGAGCGCCGGTGGGGCGTCAACGCGGGCCCGATCGTCGATCTCAGCTTCTCCCGGGCCCTGTTGGCCGGAGTGCCCACCGACGTGTCCGCCCGCTATCGGTTCATCGACACCGGTGCCTCACAGATCGAACTCATCGAACCGACCTCCCGGCCTTCGCCCTACGACGAACTGTTGCCGGTCGGCGGCGTCCATCACCTCGCTTACTTCGTCGACCGGATCGATGCCTACCTGGACCACCTGCGCGGGCTGGGGGAGCAGGTCGAGGTGACGTTCGACGCCTCCGTAGCCGATGGGACTCGATTCGTGTACCTGAAGGGACTCGCGCATGAGCCCGCCATCGAGCTCATCGAGACGCGCGCTGCTGGGTGACGAACCCGGCCCAGCTGGATGACCGCGGCCCGGGTGGAAGCCGCCGACCGGCTACCACCCGGGCCGCCAGGTCGCATCAGAACTTCGCGAACAGACCCCAGTTGAAGTACAGCGGCGTGTGGTACACGCAGACCCACTCGGTCCAGTCGCCGTTGGCGAAGCCGGTTCGGCCGGTCAGCTCGCAGTCGTCGATGGTGCTGTAGTAGTTCACGAACTCGTAGTCCGCGGCCTGTGCCGTGGCGGCGTTCACCGCGCCGGCCGAGGCGAAGGCAGCGACGGCCGTGCCGGCGACGGCGAGCCGTCGCAGGGTGTTCTTCATGGTCTCCCCAGTGTCTTGTCGGTTCTTGGCCGGCTGATCAGGCGTCGAAGGGTTTGACGGCCAGGTTCCACGCGCCCATGATCGGCGCGTTGAGAGCGCAGCCCCAGTCCGCCCATTCCCCCTTGACCGCACCCCACCAGCCGGTGTCCCAGCAGTCTTTGTGGCTCGAGTGGATGCTGTGGAACTGCCAGTCCGCGGCCTGTGCCGTGGTGGCGTTCACCGCGCCGGCCGAGGCGAAGGCAACGGCGGCCGTGCCGGCGACGGCGAGCCGTCGCAGGGTGTTCTTCATGGTCTCCCCAGAGTCCTAAGTCGACGGTCTTGAAACGGGACAGCGGGAGGGTATCGGAGCGGGAGCACCTCTGGCGGGGCCAAGGGACGGTTTCACGCTACGACGAATCCGGCGTGTTGCTGTCCGGTCAGCGGGTGTCACAGGTGCGGCGAAACGACGGCCGGGCGCACGGCCGCCGCGGTTCCCGCCGTCGGCACCGGCAGGGGATGGGGCGCGATGTCGAGGTCGCCGCCCGGGAGCAGGCCGTCGACGAGGTAGTCCCGGCCGATCCGCTGGGCCTCCTGGTTGGCCATCGCCGGGTGGCTGCCGAACAGGCAGTGGGTGCCCGCGCCGCGCTCGGTCACCAGCACCGAGCTCGGCAGCTGCCGGTGCATCGCGACGGTGTTCGCATACGGCGTCGCGGAGTCTCCCTCCACACCGAAGAGCAGGATCGGCGGCAGGTTCTTCCCCGAGGGCACGATGCGCTGGTCACGCACCGGCCAGTTCGCGCAGGCGGACGGGATCGACACGTTGTACCAGGCGAAATCGCTGGTCTTGGCCAGCTCGCCGAAGTCGCGCTCGATCTTGGCCCGGTCCGTCGGCGCGTCGGCGTCGACGCAGGCGATCGAGATCATGCCGGCGATGGAGCGCTCGGCGGCCGCGCCACCCGACGGAGTCGCCCAGTCCAGTACGGCGCGATCGTCACCGCGCAGCACGTAGTCGGCCATCGCCTTCGCGAGGGGTTCCCAGTAGAGCTCGTGGGACAGGTTGGCGATGTAGACGTCCATCAGTTCCACCGCGCCGACGTTCTTCGACGGCCCGCGCGGCGCCTCCCGGAAGTCGCCGAGCAGCTTCTTCCAGGCCGCGTGCACCTCGTCGTAGGTCTTGCCGAGGTGGAACACGTGGTCGTACCGGGCGATCCAACTCAGGTAGGCGTGTTCGCGGGCGACTCCCGCGCTGACCTGACCGGTCGAGTTGTGGTACCACATTTCCGGCTCCACCGGGTGCATCGAGCTGTCGAGAACCATCCGGTCCACCCGGTCCGGATAGCGCTCGGCGTACGCGCTGCCGAGATAGGTGCCGTAGGAGTACCCCAGGTAGCTGATCTTCTCCTCGCCGAGCAGCGTGCGCACGTGGTCCATGTCCTGGATCACGTTGCGGCTGCCGGTGTGCTTCAGCTTTTCACCGTTCTTCTCCGCACACGAGCGGGCGAAGGACTTCCAGCGCTCCCAGCTCTTGTCCCGTTCTTCCGGCCGGTCGGGATCGGGCTGCAGCTGGCGCCAGTAGTCCTCGCCGACGCAGCTGAGCGGCTGGCTGTGCCCGGTGCCGCGGGAATCGAGTCCGATGATGTCGTAGGCCTCGAGCACTTCCTTGGGCAGCCGGGTGTAGCCGGTCGCGTCCGGCAGGGACAGCTTGCCCGCCTGCAGCACCGCTGAGCCCGACGGGCCGCCGGGGTTGACGAACAGCACGCCGCGCCGTTTCGCCGGGTTGGTGCTGGCGTGCTTCGAGACGAGCACGTCCATCCGCGCGCCGAACGGCCGCGAGTGGTCGAGCGGGACATTGACCGTCGCGCATTGCAGCGCCGGGTACACCTGGGCGACATCCGCCGGGCAGGCCCCGAAGTCAAGCTGTGGAACGGCGTTGGCCGGTGTGCTGACGGCCGCCGCGGTGCCCGAGGTGAGCAGCGCGGTCAGGCCGATGACGAGGAATCTCCTCATTCGAACCCCCAGTTCGATCGGACCCCGGGGACTGTAGCGACAACACCGGTGGCCCGCCGCCCCGCGACCGCTGTTCCGGTGCGTGACGGCCGGGGTTTCACGTAGCGCTTAAACGAGGGACGGGAGCGGCGATTTCGGCCAAGCTCTCGTTGTCGTCACTACTGGGGGACGACGTGCGCACGAGAAATGAGTCGATCTTGCTCACCAAGTCATGGAGAACCGCGGTCGTCGGGGCCGCGGTCGCGCTCGTCGCGGGACTGTCCGGCCCGGTGGGTGCGGCGGGGGCCGCGCCACCGGAGGACATCCTCGACCAGCTCAAGCGGATCCCGGGTCTGACGGTGCTTTCCGAGGGCACGCCACCGGCCCCGGAGCACCGTTATTTCGTGCTCGGCTACACGCAGCCCGTCGACCACCGCCGGCCGGACGGCGCCACCTTCCAGCAGCGGTTCAGCCTGGTGCACAAATCGGCCGACCGGCCGATGATCCTGCACACCACCGGGTACGGGCTCTACCCGGCCGCGTTCCGCACCGAGACCACCCAGCTCGTGGGCGGCAACCAGATCTCGACCGAGCAGCGGTTCTTCCCGCCGTCCCGGCCGGAGCCGGCGAACTGGGACCAGCTCACCATCTGGCAGGCGGCGACCGATCACCACCGGCTGGTCAGCGCGCTCAAACCGCTCTATGCCGGGAAGTGGCTCTCCAGCGGGGCCAGCAAGGGCGGGATGACCTCGGTCTACCACAGCCGTTTCTACCCGGCTGACGTCGACGGTGTCGTCGCGTACGTGGCGGCGAACGACCGCGACAACGACGAGGACAGCGCCTACGACCGGTTCTTCGCCTCCGTCGGTTCCGAGGCCTGCCGCACCGCGCTCGCCGACCTCCAGGTGGAGGCGTTCCAGCGAAGGCCGGAGATGGTCGCCCTGCTGACGCAGCACGCGGCCAAGTCCGGCTGGACCTATGACAAGATCGTCGGCAGCCTGGACCAGGCGTTCGAAAAGTCGGTGATGATGCTCGGCTGGGCGTTCTGGCAGTTCCGCGGCCAGGGGGAGTGCGCGACGGTGCCGCCGGCCTCCGCCACCACCGAGCAGATCTTCGAGTACATCGACGGCACCGTCGCCTTCGGTTCGTTCAGCGACAACGACCTCGGGCAGATGACGCCGTACTACTTCCACGCGATGACCGAGCTCGGCTGGCCCCAGCCGGAGTTCCCGCACGTGCGCCCGTACCTCAAGTACACGGACTCGTCGTCGGTGCACTCCAACGTCCCGCCGGAGCTGCATCGCCCGCACGACCCGGCTCCGATGCTCGAGGTGGACCGGTGGGTGCGCACCTCAGCGCAGCGGATCATGTTCATCTACGGGGAGAACGACCCCTGGAGCGCCGAGCGGTTCACGCCGAGCCCGCACGACTCGCACCTCTACACCGCGCCCGGTGCCCACCACGGGGCGAAGATCTCCCTGCTGGCCGACGGTGACCGCCTCGCGGCGACCGACATCCTGCGCCGCTGGGCCGACGTCGGGTTCGAGACCGCCGGTCCGCCCCCGGTGATCGACCCGGCCGAGGAGGAGGTCGTCCGGGCGCCGCTGCCGTTCTGATCCTCCCGCACCAGGCGGCCGATATCGATAGACGGAACCTACCGCCGGCGTCCCGGACAAGTCTTGGACGCCCGCGGGAGGCCGCCGTAGTGTCGTTTTTCGACGACTGTGCGGACCGAGGAAATGAGAACGAACCGATGACCAGCCCCGCGAAGACGAGCTGGCCGAGCCTCCGGGTTTCGGACTGGGCCCCCACCCGCGACACGCTGCACATGTGGACCCAGATCGTGGGCAAGATCCGCATGGCCCACACCCCGCTGGTCAACCACTGGTGGCAGGTCACCCTGTACGTCAGCCCGCGCGGGCTGACCACCTCGGCCATCCCGTACCGCGCCGGCGCCTTCGAGATCGAGTTCGACTTCCTCGGCCACCGGCTCGAGGTCCGCAGCAGCGACGGCGGCGTGCGCAGCTTCCCCCTCCAGCCGATGCCGGTCGCCGAGTTCTACCGCCGGATCCTCCACGTGCTCGGCGAACTCGGCATCGAGGCGCCCATCCGGCCCCACCCCAACGAGGTGGACCCGGCCATCCCCTTCGCTGAGGACCACGTCCACGCCTCCTACGACGGCGAGGCGGCCACCCTGTTCTGGCGGCAGTTGCTGCAGGCGAACCGGGTGATCGGCGAGTTCCGCTCGCACTTCGTCGGCAAGGTCAGCCCGGTCCACTTCTTCTGGGGCGCGATGGACCTCGCCTGCACCCGCTTCTCCGGACGACCCGCCCCGCCCCACCCCGGCGGCGCCCCCAACTGCGGCGACTGGGTGATGGTCGAGGGCTACTCCCGCGAGCTGTCCAGCTGCGGGTTCTGGCCCGGCGGCGGTGAGGAAGGCGCCTTCTACGCCTACGCCTACCCCGCCCCCGACGGGTTCGCCGAGCAGCCCGCCGGCCCCGACGGCGCGTTCTACAGCACCGAGTTCCAGCAATTCCTGCTGCCCTACGAGGTCGCCCGCGCCGCACCCGACCCGGACCGCGCGGTCGCCGAGTTCCTCCACGCCACCTACGTCGCCGCCGCGGACCTCGCCCACTGGGACCGCCCCGCACTGGAGGACAACCCCTTCCGGCTGCAGCAAGCGAGCGACTAGGGCGTGTCCTGCGGATCTTTATCGGAGGTGGAGGACGATGCAGGCCAGGATGATCTCGGCGCGGTGGTAGGCGGCTCGTTTGGCGAATCTGGTGGCCAGGCCGCGGAACTGCTTGAGACGGTTGAAGCAGCGCTCGACCACGTTACGGAGCTTGTAGAGGTCGGGGTCGAAGGCTGGTGGCCTGCCACCGGCCGAGCCCAAGGCTTTGCGTCGGTCGATCTGGTCGATGCGTTCGGGAATGGTGGCCTTGATTCGCCGCTGCCGTAACGCGGTGCGGGTGCTTGGGTGGGCGTAGGCTTTGTCTGCGATGACCCGCCCGACCCGCACTCGCTGCCCGTCGACGTCGATGTCGTGGATGTCGTCGAGCAGCGGCAGCAGTTGCGGGTTGTCGCCAGCCTGGCCGGGTGTGAGGATCACCGCCAGCGGCAGGCCCGCTGTGTTGACGGCCAGGTGGAGCTTGGTGGTCAGCCCTCCGCGGGAGCGTCCGAGGCATTCACCGTCGACGGCGAGCGCTTCGATCCAGTCCGCGCAGCCCCCTTTTTCCGGGCACCGGCCGCGTGCTGGTGCGCCCGCACACTCGTGGAGTCAACGCTGACCACGAACGCGACGTTGTCCTCCAGCGTCCCGAGCGAGTCGTCTTTGACGATCACGTGCTCCAGGATCCGGTCCCCTGTCCCGTCCGCGGTCCACTTGCGCAGCCGCTCATGCGCGGTCTTCCACGGCCCGTACCGTTCGGGCAGGTCACGCCAGGGCGCGCCGGTGCGTTGCTTCCACAGGATCGCGTTGATCACCTGCCGGTGGCTGCGCCACCGGCCACCGCGCTGCCCACTCTGCACGGGCAGCAACGGCGCGATCCCCGCCCAGGCCTTGTCCGTCAGCTCACCACGACCAACCACCATCCATCATCTGCACACGATCATGGAAAGATCCGCAGGACACGCCCTAGTCTTCGACCGGGGTCGCCGGGCGCGACGCACTTTTCGAACTCGGTGCCGGTCCTGCGCTTGACCGTGATCCAGACACTTCGAGATGGATGGCTCGCGAGCACGTGACCTTCGCGTGGCAGGCAACCACAGGGCCTGTCTGCCGAGCGAGAACCTCGTCCCCCTGGCCGATCACGCGAACCGGATCGTCCCGTGAGGACAGTGCGGACCGCCGGAAGTGCCGCCTTGGAAACGATCCCCCCGCTCGCGCGGGTGGCGCACTTTGTGACCTGCGTCCCGGGTCGGCGCACGGCCGGAAGGGTGGTGCAGGTTCGCGGGACAGCGACCGGGCATTTCGGACTGCGAGTTCACCGGCCGCAACGCCGGCGATGCGGAGGTCGCTTCGCTCTCACGCCCGTGCTCTGGAACGTCGCGAATTTCTGGCGTTCCAGCGCACGGGCGATCCCTGGCGCGATGCCGGACCGTTCGTGGGCTCTAGTCGTTCTTGACGCTCCACTCGACGAGCGGGTGCAGGACGCGCATCAGGCTCACACCCCGCTCGGTGGGCCGGTATGTGATCTGGACCGGTGTCGTCGGCACCACGACCCGCTCTATCAGGCCGTGGCTCTCGAGTTCACGAAGACGCTGGGAGAGCAGCTGGTTCGAGATCCCGGTGACGCGTGCCCGGTAGTCGACGAACCGGCGGGCGCCCCGCATCGCCGCCATGAGCACGGCGGCGGTCCATTTCCTGCCCACGATCTCGACCGAGCGCTGGAAGCGGCGGCACACGTCGTCGTCGATGTGCTCGTAGGCGACCTCCGCGCGGCTCTCGCCCGGGGCGGCGGATTCGCTGGTGGATCGCGAGCTGGTCACTCGGTCATCATAGCTGACCGAGTTGTATTAGGTGACCTGGTAATGCCCCGTTTGTCGCCCGTGGTCGGCTTCGGGCAGCCTGGTGGCATGAACGCACGCACCGCCGGTCCCGACGCGCGGTGAACTACGGACACCGGCTGCGGTTCGGGCTGCGCCTGGACACCGGCGCCGATCGCGAACCCGGTCACCTGATCAAGAGGGTGGCCCTGGCCGAGCGGTGGGGACTGGACCTGCTCGTCGTCCCGGCGGGAACCGCCGGCGCCGATCTCGAGCCGGGGACCGTGTCGTCGTGGATCGCGGCGTCGACGGGCTCGCTCGGACTGGTGGTGGAGTCGCCGCCGCCCGCGCATCCGGCGGTGCTCGCCAGGGCCGTCGCGAGTCTGGACCACCTCACCGGGGGCCGGGTCGAACTGGCTCTCCACGCGGATTCCGAGGAAGCACTCGGCGACACGATCGCCGTCGTCCGCGAGCTGTGGAACGTCCTCGACCGCGGCCTCGGCCGGTTCACGGGCCGCGTCCACCGGCTCGCCGGCGCGCAGAAGGCCGCACCCGCGCACGACGTGCCGATCGCCGTGCACGGCGATCGGCACGTGCTGCGGCTGGTGGGTCAGCTGGGCGACGAGTGGTCGACGGTCGCCGACGTCGCCGCGCTGGCGGAGGGCAACCGCGTGGTCGACGAGGCCGCGGGAGAAGCAGGTCGCGACCCGCGCGAGATCCGCAGGCGGGTCACGATCCGAGGTGGCTTCGGCGAGCGTACGGAGAGGTTCACCGGAACCGCCGCGGACTGGGTGAACGACCTGTTGCCTCTCGTGCTCGACCACGGAGTGGGCACGGTCGTGCTCGACACCGACTCCGAGGACGTCGCGGCGCAGTTCGCGAACGACGTCGCCCCCGCGCTGCGGGACGCCGTGGACGCGGCGCTGCCCCACGGTTGGTCGAGTGCGCGGATTCGCCGTGCGGCCGTACTCGCCAGGCGCCGTCCGGGGATCGACTACGAGGGTGTTCCGGCGGAGATGGCCGAGGTCGTCGAGCCGGGGGACCTGGCTTACGCGCGGCTGCGCTCCGGTTACCTGCGCGGAGGCGCGCCGGGGATCGTCCTGCGGGCCGCGACGAACGAGCAGGTGGTGCGGGCGCTGGCGTACGCCCGTCGGCATCCCGGCGTTCCCCTGTCCCGCCGCAGCGCCGGGCACGGGGTCTCGGGACGCTCCACGAACGACGGCGGGATCGTCATCGACGTGTCGCTGATGAACGCGATCGAGGTCCTCGATGAGCGGACGCGCCGGGTGCGCATCGGTCCGGGCGCACGCTGGGGCGAGGTGGCGGCCGCGCTGGAACCGTACGGCTGGGCGTTGAGTTCGGGCGACTACGGCGGCGTCGGGGTCGGCGGCCTCGCCACCGCAGGTGGCATCGGTTATCTCGCGCGCGAGCACGGCCTGACGATCGACCACCTGCGGGCCGTGGAGATGGTGCTCGCGGACGGCTCCGCTGTGCGGGCCGACGACACGGAGAACGCGGACCTGTTCTGGGCGGTGCGGGGCGCGGGCGCGAACTTCGGGATCGTCACCGCGTTCGAGTTCGAGGTCGACGAGGTCGGTCCGGTCGCCTTCGCCCAGCTCACCCAGGACGCGAGCGACGTCGAGCGCTACCTCGTCGAGTGGGGCCAGGTGGTCGAGCAGTCGCCGCGGGACCTCACCAGCTTCGTGATCCTGCCGCCGCCGCGGGGCGGGCGACCGGCGGTGGCGCTGAGCCACACCATGGTGCATTCCGCCGACCGCGAGACCGTGCTCGCCCGGCTGGAACCGCTGGCCGCGATTTCCCCGATGTACGCCCAGGACGTCACCATCTCGTCCTACGCGGCGGTGATGGACAACGCGAGTGACGACGCGCCGGTGTCCCGGGGTGAGCCGGTTTCGCGCAGCGGCCTGCTCCGGCACGTGACCCCGGAGTTCGCCGCGGCCGCCGCCCGGGTGCTGCGCAGCGGCGCGATCGGCTGGTTCCAGCTCCGCGCGGTCGGCGGGGCCGTCGCCGACGTTGCCGCGGACGCCACCGCCTACGCCCACCGCGACGCGAACTTCTCGCTCGTGGTGATGGGCGGTGACGACGAGGTGGTCGACGCGGCCTGGGAGCTGCTGCGTCCCTTCCTCGACGGCCTCTACCTCAGCTTCGAGTCCGGTCTCCGGCCCGAACGCCTCGCCGAGGCGTGGCCACCGGCGACTCTCTCGCGGCTGCGTGAGCTCAAGTCCCAGTACGACCCGGAGGGAGTGTTCGACGACAACTTCGCGCTCACTCCCGCCACGAACGATCCCGGAGGAAGCGAGAAATGACCGACTACGGCCACGACCTGTGGTTCGGCAGCTTCGTCACGCCCGCCGCCCGCCCGCCCCAGGCGCCGGTCGAGCTGGCACTGGCCTCGGAGCGGGCCGGGCTCGATCTCGTCAGCTTCCAGGACCACCCGTACCAGTCGGCGTTCCAGGACACCTGGACGCTGATGTCGTACGTCGCGGCGCGCACCGAGCGGATCCGGGTCAGCGGCAACGTGCTGAGCCTTCCGCTGCGCTCGCCCGCCGTGCTGGCCCGCGCCGCCGCGAGCCTGGACCGGCTCACCGGTGGGCGGGTCGAACTGGGCCTCGGCGCGGGCGCGTTCTGGGACGGCATCGCCGCGATGGGCGGCCGCAGGCTCACTCCGGGCCAGGCCGTGCAGGCCCTGGAGGAGGCGGTCGCCGTGATCCGTGGGCTGTGGGCCACCGACGAGGCGGGTCCGCTCAAGGTCGACGGCGAGTTCTACGCCGTGACCGGCGCCAAGCGCGGGCCCGCGCCGGCCCACCGGATCCCGATCCACCTCGGTGCCTACAAGCCGCGCATGCTCCGGCTGACCGGCCGGATCGCCGACGGCTGGCTGCCGTCACTCGGTTATCTGCCCGAGGGTCCCGCATCACTCGACGCGATGAACGAGCAGATCGACGAAGCCGCCTCGGCCGCGGGCCGCGAACCCGCGGCGGTCCGCCGCCTGCTCAACCTGAGCGGCCGATTCACCACCGGCGGTGGCGGCCTGTTGCAGGGCACCACCGCCGACTGGGCCGAGCAGCTCGCCGACCTCGCACTGCGGTACGGCGTGTCCGGGTTCATCCTCGCCTCGGACGAGCCCGCCGAACTCGATCTCTTCGGACACGAGGTCGCGCCGCGAGCCCGCGAGCTCGTCCAGTCCGAACGCACGGCGTGACGCTGTCAGACCTGGGAGCCGCCATCTGCGCGGGCAGGGACCGGCGGCGCGCTCGTGCTGTGGGGTGAGCCGGGGATCGGCAAGTCCGCCCTGCTCCGCCACGTCCACGTCGCAGTACGCCCCGTGCGAGGACGCGCACGGCTTGCACCGCCCTCACGACGGCGGCCCCGACCCGGTCGAGACTCCCGGGTCGGGGATGTGGGCGCCACGGCCCTCCAGCGTGTCCGAACCTACGTCGGCGGCCGGTGCTCGCGGATCGGTCGCCCTATCGGCAGTGGCCGGGTTCCCTACTGGCGCAGGCCGGTGCGCGAGGCCTGTTCGACGCGGGCGATCAGTCGGCTGTTGTGGACGGCGCGGTCGAAGCCCGGGGCGTGGTACGTCCCGTTCGCGATGTCACGCGCCAGGCTGGCGTACACCTCGCCCACGTTGATCGACGCACCGGTCCAGATCTCGGCCGCGGTCGGGCCGGTACCGGTGGCGACCGGGGTGTCCGGCGGGGTGAAGTCCACACTCGAGGCCAGCGTGAGATCGCCGACCTGCGCGCCCGCGGGGTGATTGCCAGTCAGCGTCAGCCAGCCGTCCGAACCGCGAACCTCGAGACTGAACCGAGCCTCGGGTGCGGGAACGCCTGCCAGGATCTGCACTCCGACCGGCGCGCCCGACGAGGTCTTGGCAATGGCGTCGAGGTGATCCGGGACTTCCCGGACGGAGACCGCGCCGGTGTCGGCGAGTTTCACCTCGGGCCAGAGGAGTTCCGTGCGCGCGTCGATCTCGGTGATGTCGCCGAGCACCGCTTCGACAAGGTCCAGGACGTGGCCCGCCGCGATGGTCAGGAAGCTCGCGCCCGACGCCGCCTTGTCGAAGTACTCGTACGTGCTCACCGACTCGGGACCGTTGCCGAACGTGGTCGCGACGACCCGGGCCGAGAGCAGCCGCCCGAGCCTGCCCTGCGCGATGATCTCCGCCGCGCGGCGGACCGACGGGTTCAGCCGTCCCTGCAGGCCGATCGCCGTGTGCAGCGAACCGGCCGCGGCGGCCATCTCTTCGGTCTCCTCAACGGACGCGCCCAGCGGAGACTCCGAGTACACGGCCTTGTTCGCCGCCAGGGCCGCCAGCACCAGCTCGCGGTGCGCGGGGACCTTGACGGCCACGGTGACAAGATCGATCGACGGATCGCGGATGAGCTCGAACGGATCGGCGAACCAGCGCTCGGCCCCGAACGCCTCGGCGGCGGCGCGGGCACTCTCCTCTCTCCGTGTCGCCACGCCCGCCAGCTGGAACGCCGGCTGTGCCGCCAGCGCGGGGATGTGCGATGCCCCCGCCCAGCTCGCCTTCGTGTCCGCGCCGATGATGCCGACCCGAATCGCCTTGCTTGACATGATGTCCGGTTCCCTTCGTCGATGTTCGAGAGAGGTACGGCCATTCCGTACCTTTTGGGCTGGTTACTGGTCGATGGCGGCCAGGTCGGGCTCGGCATGACGTTCGCCGGAGGCCGGTGGCAGTTCGTTCAGCCGGGAGAGCTGTGCGGTGCCGAGCCGGATCCGGTCGGCGGCGCTGTTCTCCTCGAGCCGGTCGGCCCGCCTGGTGCCCGGAATGGGCGCGATGCCGTCCCCCTGCGCGAGCAGCCAGGCCAGCGCGACCTGCGCGGGCGTGGCATCGACGTCGGCGGCGACCGCGCGGACCTCGTCGACGATGCGCAGGTTGCGAGCGAGGTTGTCGCCGGTGAACCGGGGATTGGTGCGACGCCAGTCGGTGGCGTCCAAGCCGTCCAGGGTGCGGATGTCGCCGGTGAGGAAGCCGTGCCCCAGCGGCGAGTAGGGCACCAGGCCGATGCCCAGCTCTCGCAGCGTGGGCAGCACCTCCGCCTCGGGGTCGCGGGTCCACAGTGAGTACTCGGTCTGGACCGCGGCCACCGGATGAACGGCGTGCGCCCTGCGGATCGTGGCCGCCGCCGCCTCGGACAGTCCGATGTGGACGATCTTGCCCGCGGACACCAGCTCGCTCAACGCTCCCACCGTCTCCTCGATCGGCGTGCCGGGGTCCACCCGATGCTGGTAGTACAGGTCGATGTGGTCGATTCCGAGCCGCGACAGCGATCCGTCGACCGCCGCGCGCACGTTCGTGGGCGTGCTGTCCGGACCCGGCCGGCCGGTGTGGGAGACGAGGCCGAACTTGGTGGCGACGACAACCTCGTCCCGGCGGCCCCGGATCGCCCGGCCCACCAGTTCCTCGTTGACGTAGGGCCCGTACACCTCGGCGGTGTCCAGATGGGTGACACCGAGGTCCAGGGCTCGCCGGATGGTGCGGATCGACTCGGCGTCGTCCCGGCCCGCGCCGGTGTAGAACGCCGACATCCCCATCGCCCCGAGGCCGATCCGCGAGACCTCCAGTCCTCCCAGCGAGGTGCGGTGCATCCGATGGTCCTTTCACGAATCGATGGGCAGGTGCGGCGTCGGTCGCCTGAGTGGCTACGCCGGCCCTTGAACTTGACGCTTCAAGTTCTACCCGATCGAACTTGACCCGTCAACAAGCCCGGTTAGGATGGCGTCATGGCGAACACCGCAGCGGGCACGGACGGACCACGCCGCCGGGTGCCGAGCAAGGACGCGGCACCCGAGGTGCCGGTCGGCACGCGATGGCTGAACGGCGACGAGCGGGCGGCATGGCTGGCCAACTCCGCGATCATGATCAGCCTGCCCGCCGCACTGGACGCGCGGATGCAGCGCGAGGCCCAGCTGACCTTTTTCGAGTACATGGTGCTTTCGGTGCTGTCCGAGCAGCCGGAGCACACGCTGCAGATGAGCGAACTCGCCGCGCGGACGGCGGCATCGCTGTCACGGCTGTCGCACGTTGTCGGGCGGCTGGAGAAGCGTGAACTGCTCACCCGAGCCCGGATCCCCGGCCCGGGCAGGCGGACCAACGCCATACTGACAGAGGCGGGCTACGAGGTCGTGGCGGCGGCGGCGCCAGGGCATGTCGCGGCCGTCCGGGAGTACCTGATCGACGAACTCGAGCCGCACGAGCTGACAGCACTGCGCCGGATCGGCACCGCGGTCGATGCCGCCATCAAGCGCGCGCAAACGTGACAGGGGCTCGACGGTGGCCTCCCCGGACGAAACGTCGACCCCGGAGTCGGTCCGCCATTACCCCGGACGTCCTCGATCCGCATCAGCCTCCGGCTGTTGAGGTCACCGCGGAAGGTCCCGGAAGCTGGGTTCCTCCGCAAACGTTCGCGATGGTCTCGTCCGTGCCCGCGGCGTCGGGCACACGGTCCACTCCGGACGGTGCGGCCGTCCGCGGCCGGTCGGGCAACCCGTCGCCGTAGTCGACGGGCACCGCCTCTGCCGGGTTCAAAGTGTGGAGTTCATTCGGTCGGGGCGGGCCAGATGCTGCCGATGACCTGTTTCAGCGGCCCGTGTGATCGCCTCGAGCACCCGGTGGCGATCGAGTGCGACCGTGAAATCCGGCGCATCGGCGGTTCCGTCGCGGAGGTCGGCGGCGAACTGGGCGTAGAGGCGGGCGACCCCCGCTGCGGGTGCGTCGAGTTGCCGGTCGGGACCTGCATAGGCGGGGGGAACCGGTAGCACTTGGACAGGCTCGCTGCCGCGGCGCAGCGTGATGGTGAAATCGGTGAAATGGAGGTAGCCCGACGCCGATTCCACCCGCACACCACCCTCGGTGCCCTGGATCTCCCACACCGTCGCCGGGCCGGCGGACTGCCCGGCACTGTAGTGCAGCGAAGTGACGATCCCGCCTTCGAGAACGCCGGAGACGACGATCTCATCCGGCGCGTCCTTCGGCAGCGACGCGCCATCGGAGAGGCGGACGCCGTCACCGCGCTGATTGGCGACGACGGCGGACAGACTCTCGAACGTGCCGAGCACGCGCGCAAGCGGTTCGAGCCCGTGACCGAGCATGATGCTCAGAAGCGTGGCGCCATTCTTTGCCTGAGCCATGTACTCGACCGGCGGGTCATATCGGCCGACCCACATTTCGTCGGCCAAATGCGCTCGGATGCTCGTGCTGAGCGGCTTGCCGATCACGCCTTGCGCGATGAGGTCGCGAAGGAAGAGGATCGGCGGGTGCAGGCCGCCCTGCAACCCGACAACCGTCCACAGCCGCCGCTCGCGGGCAAACCCCTCCAGCGCTTCGGCCTCCGGCAGGTTTCTTGCGAGCGGCCATTCGCAATAAACCATCTTGCCCGCGGCCAGCGCGTCGGAAACAATCCGCTTGTGCTCCGGCACCTTGACCGCAACCACCACCAGGTCGACCTCCGGCCGCACGACCAGAGCCTCATGTGTGTCGAAGGCGAGATCGGCGCCCAGCCGACGAGCGGTCGCGTTCGCGCTCTCCATACGAGTCGTGCTGACGGCGCGGATCTGGAACGCGTCGAGCGCCTGCAGCGCCGGGACGTGGGCAATTCCACCCCAACCCCGATCGGCACTGGCCCCGACAAGGCCGACGCCGATCCGGCTATTTGCTGAATTCGTCATCAGGATGCTCCTGCCCTGTGCGGCCCCGGCAACGCTCTCCGGGCCGGGTCACGATGATGCGTTTCCGGACAAATGCGCAGGTTTTACTTGTGAGCCCAGTGGGCCTCGAGTTCGCGCGCGACATCGGCCGGACGCTCCAGCATCGGCCAGTGCGAGCTGCGCAGCTTGAAGACGGCACGTGCGCGGGTGGCATTACCGAGCTCGTCGGCGAAGCGGTGCGGGAGAAACGGATCGTCCAGGCCCCAGATCACCAGCGCTGGCGCGGTCACGTTGCTCAAACCCGGCTTCCACTCCGCCCCGACCTCGATCGCCGAACGGTAAAGGGTGAGAATGCTTGCCCTCATGGTGGCATCGATATGCCGGACCGATTCGTTTGCCGCGTCGAGCGGCATCTGCGCCTCGTTGAGACTTGCCGCGAACTCCTCGAGATCGAGGTCTGCCATCCACTGCTCGCCCTCGCCTGGCGTTTGCCAGATCTTGGCAAGGTAGTGCCACGGATACTCCGGATCGATCGGCCCGCTGATGCCTGTCCACGTCCGCACCAGATCTGGCCGGATGGACGCGATGCGGCCCGTCAGCAGAGACCCCCAATCATGACCGACCAGGTCGACGGGTTCGCCGATTTCTTCGATCTTCTTGATAAGCCAATCGAGATACTCTTCTTTCGTCGACGTGAATCCCGCCGGCAGGGGTGCGCCAAATCCGGGGAGATCGATCGTGACAATATCTTCGCGTTGAAGATGGGAGCGGAGAGTTTCCCAGATCCGGTGGGTATCAGGCACACCATGGACGAGGACTGCAGGCATTTCGGATTCTCCAATTGATTGTTGTCGTGCTGGAATGGCCGGTCGGCCGAGTCAGGGAAGAAGGATGACTTTGCCGTGGGTGTGGCCCGTGGCGACGAGGCGATGGGCGTCCGCGGCCTCGTCGAGCGGGAAGCTCCGGCCGATGCGTGCGGTCCACGCACCGGCGGCGATCAGGTTCAGGGCTTCCTGGACCGGGCCGCGGTCGCGGTTCCCGCTGCCTCCCGGGCTGAATGCGACGCCGTATCGTGCGGCATCGCGGTCGGCGAGCGTCACGATCCGGTCCGGGCCGCCGAGAAGATCGACGAGGCCGGGCAGGAGTCCCTTGCCGACGGTGTCGAGCGCGGCATCGATACCGTCGGGAGCGGCGGCGCGGATGCGGTCGACCAGGCCCGGGCCGTGGGCGACGGGGATCGCACCGAGACTCTTGACGAAGTCGGCGTTGGCAGTCCCGGCGACGCCGATCACCGTCACACCGCGCTGTCGCGCGAACTGCACGGCGGCGCCGCCCAGAGCGCCGCTCGCGCCGGCGACCACGAGCGTGTCACCCGGGCGAAGGTTCAGAAGCCCGAGCGCCCTCGCCGCGTTGTCGGCGCCGATGACAGTAGCCGCGGCCTCCTCGAAGGAAACGCCGTCGGGGATCGTCGCGAAGTTGCTGCTGACCGTGTACTCGGCGTAGGAGCCCTGGGTGGCGGAGTCCGGCCACCCGGCGACGCGGTCACCGACCACGCCCTCGTCGACGCCCGGGCCAACCGCCTCGACGACGCCGGCGAACTCGAATCCGATGATGGCGGGAGCACGCAGGCCGAACGCTCCGGCGCGTGCCTGGATCTCCGCCGGGTTCACCCCGGCGGCGTGCACCCGCGCCAGTACCTGACCCGGACCCGGCACCGGTCGCGGAGCCTCCGTGACCCGCAACACGGAGGGCTCGCCGAACGAGGTGATGACGGCGGCTTTCATGATGATCCTTCTCCTATCGAGCCGGCGGCACTCCGCTGCGGCGAGGTCACGTCCGGAGGCCCAGTGCGTTACTTCGGGACTGATCAGTACATAAGTAACGTACACAGGCGGAGATCTATTCGCAAGCTCTCAACCGCGCGGGCGGGCGTCACGGCCCGGGGCGTCAGGCCTGGGTGTTCGCGCCGTCCTCGGCCCGCGCGAGCTCGATCGCCCGCGTCATGACATCGCGCTGCGCGGGGTTGTACAGCGCGCTCATCGCCTCGGCCGGAGCAGCCTGTGCGGCGTCGAACTCCCCGCCCGCCTCATCACCGGAGCTGTGCTCACCATCGACGGCGGCTTGAACGCCTGCCCCTTCGCGCTATCTGGACTGCCCGATCCGTAAGGGGGCATAATGACTGCCATGCCCGTATCGCAGACCACGATGGGGCGGCCCCGCGGGTTCGACCCCGACCACGCCCTCGAACAAGCCATGAGAGTGTTCTGGGCCAAAGGATACGAAGGGGCGAGCCTGACGGACCTGACCGACGCGATGGGCATCACCCGCAGCAGCATGTATGCGGCGTTCGGGAACAAGGACGAGCTGTTCCGCCGAGTGGTCGAGCTGTACACCGAAGGCCCAGCCTCCTACGGAACCCGTGCACTGTCCGAGCCGACCGCACGCGAAGTCGCCGAGTCCATTCTTCGCGGCGCGGCCGCTGCCAGCACGAGTCGCGAGGCACCCCACGGATGCCTTGGCGTCCAGGCCGCGCTGTCCGCCGGCGACAACGGGCTCACTGCCCAGAAGGTCCTCGTCGACTGGCGCCAGGATGCCGCTGCGCGCCTTGAGTCCCGATTTCTGCGTGCGCGGTCCGAGGGTGATCTGCCGGAGACCGAGGATCCGCGCACGCTGGCGACCTTCATCACGACGGTCGCGTACGGCATCGCCGTTCAAGCGGCGACGGGCAAGAGCGAGGCGGAACTGCGCCGGGTCGCTGATGTGGCGATGAACGCGGTGTCCTGGTCCCACGACTGAGACAGCGAACTCCGCGATCGTCTTCATCGATGCCTCAAGGGATGTCACGTAACTCGGGGATCTATCCCGTGATCGGCTCTGGTGCACTTCCGGGGTGGTCAACCGAGGAGGATGCGGTGGCGCAGGAGAGAGCGATGCCGGCTCTTCCGTACATCTGCCGCTTGAGCAGCTTCGTCTTGGTGTTGACGCCTTCGGTGCGTCCGTTGTGGTGGGCGAGGGTGATCGCGGCGGTGGTGGCGTCGATGTCCTGGTCGATGCCTCGGGCAAAGGAGTGCACGTGAGGGAGATCGGCCTTGCGTGCGGCGCTGGTCCTTTCCGCTAACCGGGCCGGGTTGTCCTGGGGCTGTCCCGTGGCCGGTGTTTCGGCGTTGTTGATCAGTAGGTTTCGGATCCCGGCCAGCGGCCACCGAACGTGATAGCGAACGCGTTGAGCACTGGCTTCCAGCGCATCGTCCATCGGGCGCGGCCTGTCCTGGTCGGGTCCAGGCTGCGGGTCACAAGATACCGGCACACGATATCGATGGCTGCCGAGGGTGCGGCCCGGTTGACGGCGGTTGGTTCTGCCGTTGTCGCCGCCACTGCCCGCGGGCGGGAGGCCGGCGAGGGGGTTCGGGGTGAAGGTTGAGAAGTCGATCCTGGCGGACGTGGCGTTCATCGATCCCGACAGGGGCCGCGGACCGGTGGTGGCGGCACCCACTCGAGCCGAAGATCGCGGCTGCGGTTCGCCGTCTCGGTCTCCTGCGGGAGGGTTGGCCGAACCGAAGCCGCCGCCAGGTGGTCCAGAACCGTCCTTTTAGGACGCGTCTCGGACATTACTGGGACATCGAAGGTCAGGGCGCGATGCAGCCAAGCGGGCTCTGACCAGGCATGACGAGATCGACCTCGGGCGACGGGTCGCGAGCTTGACGAGCGGCTTTCGAACGGTCTGGAAGAGTGGGGTCGTTGAAGTGTCCGGGGTGGCTGGGCCGCCGCGGCGGCCTGTCGCGGTAGAACACTGTTTAGCCTGCGCGAGCTTGTTGACTTACCGCCATCTGGGTGGAAGTATTCCCGCTACCTCACATTGGAAACGTTTCCAGCGGCCCGCACCTGGGCTTGGAAACGTTTCCAAGCCGGAGATCTTCCCGAAGTGGAGTGACGATGACGTCAACCCGCGCCGCGCCGGGGGCGCAGCGGTCCGGGGACGGGCGCGAAGCAGGGGGTGCCTGATGGCGACCCCCACGGTGCGACCCCGTCGCCGCAAGGCTGTGGCGTCCACCCCCATGGTGCGCGCCCGCCGCCGGGAGGCGGCCGCCCTGGTGATGCCGTCGCTGATTCCGATCCTCGTGCTCAGCGTGGCCCCGCTGGTGATCGGGATAGCGCTGGCGTTCACCGACGCCCGGCTGGTCCGCAACCCCGACTACGCCTTCACCGGGCTCGACAACTTCGGCAAGCTCGTCGGCAACGACCTGTTCTGGGACTCCCTGCGCATCGGTCTCATCTGGACGGTCGGGGTCACCGTGCTCCAGCTGGCCGCCTCCATGGGACTGGCGCTGCTGCTCAACTCCGGCCTCAAGCTCGAAGGCCTGACCCGCGTGCTCGCCCTCGTGCCGTGGGCGATGCCGCCGGTCGTCGTGGCGATCATGTGGCAGATGATCTACTCGGCCAACGGCGGCCCGCTGAACGCCTTCCTCGGCGAGGTCGGCCTGCCCGACGACATCAACTGGCTCGGCGACTTCGCCACCGCGCTGCCCGCGGTGATCGTGGTCGGCGTCTGGGTGGGCATGCCCCAGACCACGGTGACGCTGCTGGCCGGGCTGCAGCAGATCCCCGCCGAACTGCACGAGGCCGCCGCCGTGGACGGGGCCAGTGCCTGGCGCCGGTTCACCGCGGTGACCTGGCCGAGCCTGCGCCCGATCGTCACCTCGATCACCTCGCTGAACTTCATCTGGAACTTCAACTCGTTCTCGCTGGTCTACGTGCTCACCGCGGGCGGCCCCGGCGGCAAGACGATGGTGCCGGTGCTCTTCGTCTACCTCGAAGCCTTCAAGAACCGCGAAATCGGCCAGGCCGCGGCGATGGGCGTGGTGCTGGTGGTGCTGATCGTCCTCATCCTGGCCGTCTACCTGCGTGCCCAGTTCCGTGACGACCGCGCGGAAGGGGGACGGTGATGCGCGCACTCGTCCGGCCCGCCCAGTACCTGGCGCTGGCCTGCTACATCCTGTTCCTCGGCTTCCCGTTGCTGTGGCTCATTTCGGCCTCGGTGAAGTCTTCGGGCGAGCTGAACTCGCTGACCGTGAGCCTGCTGCCGGAGCAGTGGCACTGGCAGAACTACCCGGAAGCCCTGGACCGGCAGGGGCTGATCCGTTCCTCGGGCAACAGCCTGGTGGTGGCGCTGGCTTCCACCGTTCTCGTCATCCTGATCGCGCTGCCCGCGTCGTACGTGCTGGCCCGGCTCAAGGGCAAGGTGCGGATGGCGGGCATCGGCTGGATCCTGGTCAGCCAGGTGTTCCCGGTGGTGCTGATCATCCTGCCGCTGTTCCTCATCCTCCGGTCCCTGGGCCTGACCGACAGCCTGGTCGGGCTCACCCTGGTGCACACCACCTACACCCTGCCGTTCGCGCTCTGGATGCTGCAGGGCTACGTCGCGGCGATCCCGGTGGAACTGGAGGAAGCCGGGGCGATGGACGGTGCGAGCAGGCTGCGGGTCCTGCGCACCATCGTCTTCCCGCTGCTCGCCCCCGGCGTGGTGGCCACGGCGATGTTCAGCTTCGTCTCCTCGTGGAACGAGTTCTTCTTCGCGCTGGTCCTGCTGCAGTCGCCGGAGAACTACACGCTGCCGATCACGCTGAACATGTTCATCGGCGGTGAGGGCAAGGTCTCGCTCGGGCCGCTGGCCGCGGGCGCGGTGCTCGCCGCCATCCCCAGCATCGTCTTCTTCACCCTGCTGCGCCGCCGCCTCACCGGCGGGCTGATGGCCGGGGCGGTGAAGGGATGAGCACGTCCACCCCGAGGAAAGGTCGGTCAATGAAGATGCGACGCGCGGCGCTCGCCGCCTGCCTGCTGAGCCTGGTGCTCACCGCCTGCGGGAGCGGGGAGAGCGGCGACTCCGGCCCGGTCAAGCTGACCTTCCAGTCCCTTTCGGACCAGCCGGGCGCGATCGAGCAGACGCGCAAGACCGTCGACGAGTGGAACCGCACCCACCCCGACGCGCAGGTGGAGATCGTGCCGGCCGGCTGGGACGGCGTCTACGACAAGCTGGTCACCCAGTTCAACGCGGGCAGCGCGCCGGACATCATCCACTACGAGGCCGCGGGCATCGTGCCGTTCGCCAAGGACGGGTACGTGGCCGACCTGACCCCGTACCTGCCCGAGGCCAAGCGCGCCGACGTGACCAAGGGCGTGCTCGACTCGGTGACGGTGGACGGGCAGGTGGTCGGCTTCCCGACCGAGGTCCAGTCCTATGTGGTCTTCGCGAACAAGGCGCTGCTGGCCGAGGCCGGGGTGAGCCCGCCGACCGGTCCGACGATGACCTGGGACCAGCTGCGCGAGATCGCCAAGGCGACCACGAAGGACGGCAAGTTCGGCCTCGGCTGGGGGTTGTCCAGCCCGACGGCCTCGTTCGTGGCGATGGCGCCCGGCTTCGGCGGCAAGTACTTCGAGGGCACCGGCGACGCGATGAACGTCAGCATCGGCGAGGGCGAGATGGCACTGCCGAAGCTGGTCGACGCGATGGCCTACGAGGACAAGTCGATCATGCCGGTGACCCTGACCCAGTCCGGCACCAAGGCGCTCGCGCCGTTCTACGGCGGCCAGGTGGCGATGACCATCCAGGGTTCCTACCAGGCGGCGAACATCGCCAAGGACGCGCCGGCCGGGTTCGACTGGGCGGTGCTGCCGCCGCTGGCCGGTCCGGCGGGCCCGGCGCAGGCGAGCAGCGCGCAGACGCTGTCGGTCAACAAGGACTCCGCGCACGTCGAGCAGGCCGCCGCCTTCATCGACTTCTTCACCAGCACGGAGAACCTGGCCGCGATCAACGAGGCCGACGGCCTGATCCCGCCGACCACCTCCGCGCGCGAGGCGCTCGCGGCGAAGGTGGGCACGAAGAACGGCTGGGACGTCATCCTGTCGTCCGGGCAGCACCTGACCTCGGCGCCGTACGTGTTCGCGGACAAGTACGCGCAGTGGAAGGACACCGTGGCGACGCCGGCGTACCAGCAGTTCCTGGCGCGGAAGATCGACGCGAACGGGCTGGCCGCCCAGCTTCGCGACGGCTGGCAGAACATCTCCCGGTAGTTCGGGGGGCCGGGGGTCGTCCCCCGAGCAGACAGCACGGTAAGGAGATTCGGTTGACCTGGCTGGAAGACCGGGCCGTCGCGGTGATCGCGGGCGCGGCCGTGGGCGACGCGCTCGGCGGGGCCACCGAAGGGTGGACCCCCGAGCAGATCGAGGAACGGCACGGCGGCCGCGTCACCGGCATCGTCGGGCCCTGGTACCCGAACTGGCGGGACGCGCGGCCGATCGCGCCCTACCACAAGGGCGACGGGCACATCACCGACGACACCCTGATGACGCGGGCGCTGGTCGAGGTGTACGCGAAGCGCCGCGCCCACCTCGACGCCTACGCCATGGCCGAGGACCTGGTACCGCTGATGATCGGCGAACCGCGGTGGGTACCCGAGCTGGAGTCCACCGCGCTGCTGCTGCAACGCGTGTTCCTGGCGGAGAAGTGGATCGTCGCGCGGCTCCACTATGGACACGTCGACCCGCGCGAAGCGGGCGTGGGCAACGTGGTGAACTGCGGCGCGGCGATGTACGTGGCGCCGGTGGGCCTGGCGAACGCGGGTGATCCGCGGGGTGCCTACGCCGAGGCGATCGACCTGACCGGCGCGCACCAGTCGAGCTACGGCCGGGAGGCGGCGGGCGTGGTGGCCGCGATGGTCGCCGCCTCGGTCGCGCCCGGGGCGGGTGTCGGGGACGTGGCCGAGGCCGCGCTCGACGTGGCGCACGACGGCACGGCGGAGGCGTTGCGCGCGGTCGTGGACACCTTCGGCGCGTGGGAGAAGGCGCCGGCCACCGACGACGAGGAGCGCGCGCTCGCTCGGCTGGTGCGGGAAACCGTGGCGCCCTTCGATTCCGTGGGCCCGCGCTACCGGCAGATGTCGATGGACGCCCGCCGCCCGTCGCGCACCAAGTCCATTGAGGAGCTTCCGGCGGCGCTCGCCTTCGTCCTGGCGCACCGGGGTGATTACCGGGGTGCGGTGCTGGCGTCGGTGAACTACGGCCGTGACGCCGACTCGATCGCCACCATGGCTGGCGCGGTGTGCGCCGGGCTCGGCGGCTCGGCGGCCGTACCGGGGGAGTGGCTCGACGCGGTGAGCGAGGCCAGCCGGATGGACATCACCGAGACCGGCCGGTTGATGGCGTCGGCGGCGGCGGACATCCTCCGCGCGGACCGCGAACGGGCGCTCGCCCGGCTCGCCGCACTGGACGCCGTCGAGGCGGGGACGTGAGGCTCACCTGGGCGCAGCCCGAGGATCTGCTGGCACACGAACTGGTCCAGTCGGCCGCCGAGGGCATCGACGTCACCGCCGTGCGGGCGCGCTGGACCGCCGCGGGTGGCGACCCGGATCCGGCGGTGAGCGGGGCCGGCCCGCGGCCCGCGTCGCCGGAGTTGCGGGCGCTCGCGCGGACCCTGCTCGACGAACTGGATCTGCGCAAGGCACCGGACGAATCCTGGGACGTGCTCGCCGCGTCCCTGCCGCCGGCGCCGGAACTACCGTCCACTGTGGATGATCGCCTGCTCGGGGCGTGGACCGGCCGGGCGGCGGGTTGCCTGCTCGGCAAGCCGGTGGAGAAGATCCCGCGCGAGGGCATCGAGGAGATCCTGCGCGCGACCGGGCGGTGGCCGCTGGACCGGTGGTTCACCGCGGTGGGCTTGCCGGAGGACGTGGCGGCGCGGTGGCCGTGGAACCGCCGTTCGGCGCCGACGTCGCTGGAAGAGAACATCGACGGCATGCCCGAGGACGACGACCTCAACTACCCGATCCTCGCGCTGACCCTGCTCGAACAGCGCGGTCGCGGGTTCACCACCGACGACGTCGCGCAGCTGTGGCTCGACCACCTCCCGGCGGGCCGGGTGTTCACCGCCGAACGCGCCGCGTACCGGAACGTGCTCGACGCCCGCCCGGTGCCGGAAACGGCCACGCACCACAACCCCTTCCGCGAATGGATCGGCGCGCTGATCCGGGCCGACGTGTTCGGCTGGGTTTCCCCGGGTGACGTGCGCGAGGCTGCTCGGCTGGCCTACACCGACGCCCGGTTGAGCCACACGCGCAACGGCGTGTACGGCGCGATGTGGGCCGCCGCGCTGTGCTCGGCGGCGATGGTCTGCGACACCGTCCACAGTGTCCTGGACGCCGCGGAAACCGTGATCCCGTCAGGCAGTGCACTGGATCGCGCGGTGCGGATCGGCCGCGAGGCCGCCGGTACCGGTGACGTGCGTGCCGGGCTCGACCGCCTGCACGCCGAATTCGGCGACCTGCACTGGGTCCACGTGCTCAACAACGCGGCGGTCATCGCGTACGCGCTCGCCAAGGGTGACGGCGACTTCGGCGCCAGCGTGTCGATCGCGGTCACCGCCGGGTGGGACACCGATTCAGTGGGAGCCACGGTCGGCGGGGTGGTCGGCGCGGTGCACGGCGTGCCCGAGCAGTGGGCGAAACCGCTCGACGGCCGGATCGCCACCTCCCTGCCCGGCGGGGAGCAGCGCATCGCGGAGCTGGCCGCCCGCACGAAGGCCCTGGTGGCCCGATGAGCGGAGTGGTGGTGGTCGGCTCGGCGAACGCCGACTTCTTCGTGGACGTGCCGCACATCCCGGCCGCGGGGGAGACGGTGCTCGGCGGCGACCTGCGCCGCAGCGCCGGTGGCAAGGGCGCGAACCAGGCGGTGGCCGCGGCCAGGGCGGGCGGCGCGGAGACCACCTTCGTCGGTGCGCTGGGCCGGGACGATTCGGCGGACCTGCTGCTCGCGTCGATGCGGGAAGCCGGGGTCCGGACCGACCTCGTCGAGCGGGTGGACGCGGCGACCGGGACCGCGCTGATCACCGTGACCTCCGATGGGGAGAACACGATCGTGGTCGCCCCGGGCGCCAATTCGCGGCTCTCGCTCAACGCCGCGCAGGCGGACCGCATTGCCGCCGCGGACGTGGTGCTCGCGCAGCTGGAGATCCCGCTGGACGTGGTCCACGCCGCCGCGGCCGCCCGGCGGCAGGGTGCGGTGATGGCGCTCAACGCGGCACCCGCGCGGGAGCTGCCTGACGACATCTGGGCCGCGCTGGATCTGCTGATCGTCAACGAGCACGAGGCCGCCGACCTGGCGGGCTCACCGGAGGCCCTGCTGGACCGCGTGCCCGCGGTGGTCGTCACACTCGGCGGCGAGGGCTGCCTGGTGGCCGAACGCGGCCGGGAATCCTTGCGCATCCCCGGAATCCGGGTGGAGGCGGTGGACACCACGGGTGCCGGGGACACGTTCTGCGGAGTGCTCGCGGCGGCGCTGTCCCGCCGCTCGGAACTCGCCGAGGCCGCGCGGCTGGCCTGCGTGGCCGCCGCGCTCTCGGTCACCCGACGGGGCGCTCAGGCGGCCGTCCCGACGGCTGCCGAAGTCGCCGGAGGAAAGACACCATGACCTACGCGTTCGACCCGCTGGTACCGCGGCCGATCGACCGTCCGACCACTGTGGACGGACCGCTGGCCGACCTGGACGAGGCGAAGATCTTCAGCGGGCCGGAGGACCCGGCCGACCGGCCGGCCTGGCGTGAGCGCCTTCGGCAGTGGCGAGAGGACGCGCGCGCACGCCACGGGTACTCGGGCGCGGCCTACGAACGCCCCGGCGCGGCGTGGGCGGCGCGCTGCTACACCGTCGCGCAGGTGTGGTTGTGGGACGAACTGCTCTTTTCGTTCGAGGAAGGGCGCTTCACGCCCGCGCGCTTCCTCTCCGACGCACGGGAACGCTTCGGAGGCCTGGACGCCGTGGTGCTGTGGCACGCCTATCCGGTGATCGGCCTCGACGACCGCAACCAGTGGGACTTCTACCGGGAAGTCCCGGGGCTGACCGAACTGATCGGCGCGCTGCACGTCGCCGGACTGCACGTGTTCGTCGACTACAACCCGTGGGACGTCGGCACGCGACGCGGGGGCGACGACGTGACCGAGCTGGCCTCGCTCGTCGCGGATCTCGGCGCCGACGGCGTTTTCCTCGACACGCTCAAGAAAGCGGAACCCGAGTTCGTCGAACGGCTGGAACAGGCCAAGCCCGGCATCGTGCTGGAAGGCGAGTCGAAGCTGGCCGTCGAGCGCATCGAGGACCACGCCTGTTCGTGGGCGCAGTTCTTCGCCGACTCGCCGGTGCCCGGGGTGCTGCGGGCGCACTGGTACGAGCGGCGGCACATGCAGCACCACATCCGGCGCTGGCACCGCGACCATTCCGAGGAACTGCAGTCGGCGTGGCTCAACGGTGTCGGCGTGATGGTGTGGGAGGTGGTGTTCGGCGTGTGGGTCGGCTGGTCCGCCCGCGACGCCGCCACCGTGCGTCGCATGACCACCGTCCAGCGGGCGGCGGGCTCGTTGTTGCTCGACGGCGAATGGACCCCGCTCGCGGAACTGGCGCCGGAGGCGGAGGCGGCCGGGGTCTACGCGTCCCGCTGGGAACTCGACGGCGTGACACTGTGGACGGTCGTCAACCGGGGTGAGCGGGACTATTCCGGGCCGGTGGTGGATTCGGCCCGCGAGCTGATGCCCGGGCCGGTACCGGCGCGCGGGATCGGCGCGCTGGTGCGGGTCGAACCGGGCACACCGGAACCGTCGTGGCTGCCGGAGCTGGCCGAGGCGCTGCGCGACCTGCCGCACGACCCCGATGCCCGCTTCCCGCACCGGCTCGCCACCCGTGTTGTTCCACAAAGGACCACCGGAACCGCCGAGCCGGATGCCGTGGTGGTCCCGGCGGGCCCGTACGTGCTCACCGTGCGGTACCGGGCCAGGGAAACCGGGATGTACCAGGGTGCGCCCTATGTGGACGAATGGAAGCCGCTGCCGCCCCGGCTGCACGACGCGCGGACGCTGCAGCGGGACGGCGTCCTCGCCAACGACGTGGCCGTCGCGGCCGCCGAGGTGACCAACGCGCAGTTCGCCGCCTTCCTGGAGGCGACGAACTACCGGCCCGCTCAGCCAAGCCGGTTCCTCGCGCACTGGGACGACGCGCGGCCCGAGGAACCGGTCACCCACGTCGATCTCGACGACGCCCGGGCGTACTGCGCGTGGCGGGGTGGCAGGCTGCCGACCGAGGACGAATGGCAGCTCGCGGGGGAATCCCTGGAGCGCACCTTGTGGAACTGGACCGAGAGCGAGCATTCGGACGGCCGCACCCGGTTCGTCATGCTCAAGGGCGGCAGCGACTACCGGGCGGAAGGTGCCGACTGGTACCTCGAAGGCGGACGGCACGCGCCGGACTACAGCGTGAAACTCCTGCTACCGGGGCTGGGCCAGGCGCGCAGCGCGACCGTCGGATTCCGCTGCGCCTGGGATCTCTGAGTTCCCGAGGACCTCGACCAGTTTGGTCATGCTGTCCTCGCCGAACCCGGCCGCGACGCCCCGGCGGAACGCGGCGTGCACGGCGTCGGGCAGGGCGGTGTCGACCCCGGCGTCCGCGGTGGTCCGGACGACGTGGTCGACGCTGGCCGCGCCCATGGTCAGGCGTTCCGCGTCACCGGGGTGGTCGCCGGCGTCGATCCGCGGTGAGTAGAAGGCGAGGAAGTCCGGCAGGCCCGCGAGCAGCGACGAGGCGTGGGGCAGGAAATCCGCGGCGGAGATGCCGTGCGCGCGGGCCACGGCCAGGCTGTGCAGCCAGCCGAGCGTCGTGGTCCAGAACAGGTCCATGGTCAGCTGGTAGTAGGCGGCGGCCAGGCCGGGGTCCTCGCCGCGGTAGTCGGGGCGGGTGAGCACGGCCAGTGCCTCGCGGTGGGTGTCGAAGACGTCGCGGGGTCCACTGTAGAAGGTGTATGCCTCGGGCCGGCCGATCTGCGGGGGAGCGGCCTGGACCCCGCCGGTCAGGTGCGCCGCACCGTGGTCCGCCGCCCACTTCGCGGCCGCGCGGGCCCGTTCCGGGGTGTCCGAGCTGAGGTTGACCAGCACCCGGCCGGACAGGGCGTCGGCGACCGGATCGAGGAGGGCGTACATGGCGTCGTAGTCGGTCAGGCTGAGCACCACCAGTTCAGCGGCGGCCAGCGCCTCTCGCACCGTCCCGGCCCGGCGGGCGCCCTGGGCGGCCAGGGCGTCGGCCTTGCTCGCGGTGCGGTTCCACACGGTGACCCGGTAACCCGCGCCGAGGTAGGCCCGCGCCATCGCCCGCCCCATCGGGCCGAGGCCGAGCACCGTCACGTTCTCGATCATGCGCACATCGTGCGGCCGGTACCGGCGAACGCGGAAGTACCGACATTTTTGTCAGGGACCCGCGAGGCGGTCGGAGACGCGCTGCCGCAACCCCGGGGCGAGCTCCTCCCCGGTGAGCGCTTCGTACATCCACAGGCCGTCGGCGGCGAGGCGCGCGATGAACCGGTCGAACGCGGCCGGATCGGTTTCGGCCTCCTTCGCCGACGGCGCCCACTGCGACATCACTTCGATCCACGGCTCGGCGTAGACCGGGTTGATCGACGCTTCGAGCGACAGCAGCAGGTCCGCACGCGTCCCGCTCCGGGAAGCGACGCGCGCGTAGGCGGCGAGCCGTTCCTCGGCGGTGGCTTCGGCGGCGCTCTTGCCCGCGGCCTCGGTCATCGCCCGGTCCCATTCCCGCGCGACGTGCTGGTGCACGCCGAGCAGGAGCGCGACGCGGGTGGGGAAGTGGTAGAGCAGGCCGCCCTTGGTCAGTCCCGACTCGGCCGCCACCGATTCGAAGGTGACCGCGGTGACGCCCTCGCGCTGGACCACCTCGACCGCCGCGGCCAGGATCTTGGAGCGCTTGCTCTCGCGCATGATCGACTCCCCTCGGTCAGTGCGTGACGGTAGCCAACGCCGGGCGGCGCAGGAGCACGTGGGTGAACCCGGCGGCGAGCGCGAGCACCCCGGCGGCCACCAGCATCACCACCACGTACCCGGTGTCGAAGCCGCTCGACGCGGTGATGCCGGTGAGCAGGCTGCCGAGCAGCGCGACCGCGGTGAGGCTGCCGAACTCGTAGGACACCTCCTCCACCGAGGAGGCCATGCCCGCCCGGTGCGCGGGCGCGTTGCCGATGATCGCGCTGGAGGCGACCGCCATCGGCAGGCCGAGCCCGGCGCCGGTGAGCACCATGCCCGCCACCACCCAGCCGAGCCCGGCGCCCAGGCCCGCCACGGTCACCAGCACCCCGGCGGCGCCGATCAGCAGCCCGCCGGCGATGAGCGGCCGCAGTCCCGTGCGGTGCAGGATCGCGCCACCGGCCAGCGCGGTGGGCAGTGAGCCGAGCGCCGCCGCGGCGACCAGCAGCCCGGCCTCCAGCGGGCTGAACCCGGCGACGAGCTGGAAGCGCTGGGTGGTCGCCAGCTGGATGCCTGCCAGCGCGAACATGGCCACGCCCGCGGCGACCACGCCCGAGCTGAACGCGGGGTTGCGGAAGATCGCGAAGTCGAGCAGCGGGTAGGGCAGGCGCCGTTGCCGCCGGGTGAACAGCACGAACCCGGTGACGGCCACCAGCAGCGCGGCGGCCAGCACGGGCCACGACGCCGGCGCCTTCGCCAGTTCCTTGATCGCGAACACCAGTCCGGCCAGCCCGGCCATCGCCTGCAGCGAGGACAGCAGGTCCCACCGCTTCGACGGGTCGGGCGTGCCCCGGGGTGCGACGAGCAGCGTCGCGACGAAGGCCAGCACGACCACCGGGACGTTGACCAGGAACACCGAACCCCACCAGAAGTGCCGGAGCAGCACCCCGCCGACGATCGGGCCGAGCGCGGCGCCGACCACGGAAATGCTGCCCCACACCGCGATCGCCAGGTTGCGCTCGCGTTCGTCGGTGAAGGCGATGCGGATGAGCGCGAGCGTGGCGGGCATCATCGCGGCCGCGCCGACCGCGAGCAGCGCCCGCCCGGCGATGAGCAGCGCGGGGTCCGGCGCGAACGCCGCCACCACGGACGCGGCGCCGAAGATCCCCAGCCCGACCAGGAACATCCGGCGGTGGCCGACGCGGTCGCCCAGTGTGCCCGCGCCGAGCAGCAGCCCGGCCATCACCAGCGGGTAGGCGTTGATGATCCACAGGCCCTCGGTGTCGTCCGCGCCGAGTTCACGGGTCAGCGTCGGGAGGGCCGTGTACAGGATCGAATTGTCCAGCGTGATCAGCAGCAGTCCGGCCGCGACCGTGACCAGCAGGCTCCACCGCCGCGCTCCACTCAGCACCATGGCTCAAACTATACCTTCCATCCGGTACAGTTTGCCCGGGTGAGTCCGGTCACCCCCGGGCGTCCGGTGTCCGCGCTCCGCGTCGCGGTACCGCCGTCGGGGTGTAGTGGGCCGAATTGTGACTGTTCCCGCGTAACAGGCGAGTTCGCGAGGGCGACCTAGGAGCAAAACCTTCGGAAAAAAGGTGGTGTGCGATGTCGGGGGAATCGCCAATTTCCTGGTTGGGCGCGCTCCACGGAATGGCTGCCTCGGTCGGGATTGTTTCGTCACTGGTCGGGCTGGCGGAATCCAGTGTGGTCGACGGATTGAATGTACTCGGCATTGCCGGAATCGCCACGCTGATCGTCGGCGGCGGTTTCTATGCGACCCGCGGTGCGGACCGGGCCGAGCGGGTGCGCGGCACGGTGCTGGTGTCCTCGATCGCTGCTGTCGTCGCGGTGGTGCTGTTCCTGCTCGGTGACGGGCTGGACCCCGGCGAGCGCGGATTCGGCCCGCTGGCTGCTTCCGGGGTGGCGACCGTGGCCTGCGGGGTGCTGGTTCTCGTGCTCGCCACCCGTGGGCACCGCGCCGAGAAAGTACCGGAAACGAAACTGTGCCCGGAATGTGCTAACCGGGTGCTCGCGGCGGCCAGGAAATGCCGGTACTGCGAGCACTTCTTCTCATTGTTGTACTAAGGCGGCGATGATTTCGTAGGAGTGGCGGCGGTCGGCGTGGTGGTGGACCGGGGTGGTCACCATCACTTCGCCGGTACCGGTTTCCTCGACGAGTTCTCGCAGCAGTTTCGCCACCTTTCCCGGGCCGCCGGTGAGCACGCGGTCCGAGCGGGTGGCGATGGTGGCGCGGTCGTCGTCGGTGTAGGGGTAGGCCGCCGCGTCTTCGGGGCTGGGCAGCTGGATCCGCTTGCCGCGCAAGCGGCTGAGCACCTTCAACCGCGTCGAACCGGCGAGCCATTCGGCGCGCTCGTCGGTGTCGGCGGCGATGACGGACACGCTGACCAAGCTCGTCGGCTCGGTGGCGTACCCGGAAGGGCGGAAGTTCGCCCGGTAGGCACGCAGCGCGCGCCCGGCCTCGGCGGGATTGAGGTGGTGCGCGAAGGCGTAGGACAGCCCGAGCTCGCCCGCCAGTTCGGCGCTGGTGGCCGACGAGCCGAGCAGCCACAGGTCCGGCACGTTCCCGCCGAGCACGGGAATCGCCTTGACCGGCGCGTCTTCCGCGGGGTGGAGGAAGGACCGCAGCTCGTCGAGTTGCTGTGCGAAGGGTTTCGCCGTCCGCTCGCGTTCGGGCCGGACCACCGCCACCGCGTGCGGTGCCCCGCCGGGCGCCCGGCCGATGCCGAGGTCGATGCGCCCCGGGTGGAACGCGGCGAGCGTGCCGAACTGCTCGGCCACCACGATCGGCGCGTGATTCGGCAGCAACACGCCGCCGGCGCCGACGCGCAGGTGCCGCGTGAGGTTCGCGAGGTGGCCGACGACCACCGCGGGCGCGGAACTGGCGACCCCGCGCATCCCGTGGTGCTCCGGCACCCAGTACCGGTGGAACCCCAGCGCGTCGGCGAGCTGTGCGAGGTCGACCGTGTTGCGCAGCGCCTGCCCCGGTGTCGACCCCTGCACGATCGGCGAGGTGTCCAGCACCGACAAGCGCACGGCCGCCCCTCCGATCCCCCCGTTCAGGAAACGGTAATGGAGGGGCTGAAGACCGGGTTCTGCGGCACCGTCGGGTGGAGGTAGCACGCCATGGTGATGGAGACCCACTGATTCGTGGCCTGCCGGTGGAACTCGGCGTCGAACAGCAGCTCGGCGGTCGCGACCGTGGCGCTGCCGGGCGCACCGGCGGTGATGGCGGGCACCGTCGTGGCCCCCGATTGGGCGAACGGGATCACCATCGGGCCACCGGCGGGGAACAGCGTGTCCGGCACATTGAGGTAGTTGGCGGCCGTGGGGGACAGGGTGGCGCCGGTGGTCCGGAAGAAGAGGAACGCGTCACCGCGGATGCCGTCCCAGCCCGCCTTCGCGAACTGCTCGTGCGTTTCCGGGGAGAAGGTGACCGAGCCACCCACGCCCGTCGGGGTGAAGGTGCTGCCCGATGGCACCGAATCCGGCGCGTCGAACCGGGCTTCGACGGTGGCGTACTGCGGCGGCAGGCTGGGCGGCGAACAGCGGTAGGTCACCGGCGCGGCCGTGCCGGTGCGGTAGGTGATCGTGGCGGCGGACGCCGGTGCGGTCGTGCCCAGTACCCCCACCGCGAAAACGGCGGCGACGGTGGCCATGCGTGCGAACATCGCGACTCCCCAGTCTCGGTTGCCCGGAAGCTACTGGCGGCCGGGACCGGGGGACAAGGCCGCTCGTGGATCTTGTCGAAGAGTGCGAATTCCGCCTGCCGCCGGTGTGCCGGAATGACAATTACCCGGCTTCGGCGAGCGAGAGGCTGTTGCCGTCGGGATCGAGCACGACGACGTGGCGCACACCGTTGTCGTAGGTCTCGACCGGTTCGTGGCCGATGCCGTGCGCGGACAGGCGGGCCAGGATGTCGTCGAGGCCGGTGACGCCCAGGGTGAGCAGGGCGCCGCCGGCCCGTTCGGGGTGCGCGTCGACCACGATCCACGCGTGTTCGCTGAGTTGCCACAGCGCTTCGGTGCCGATGATCTCGTCGGCGGGGCGGCCGAAGAACACCGCGAACCAGTCGAGCGCGGCGGAGCGGTCGGTCACCGGGATGCAGCAGTACAGGTCCATACCGGTGTTGACCGCCGCCGCGGCGGGAACTCATCGGCCGTACGGTGGGGCCGTGCGCATCGTTTCGCTGCTGCCCGCCGCCACGGACTTCGTCGCCGTGCTCGGCCGGTTGCCGTGGCTGGCCGGCCGCACCCACGAATGCGACTGGCCGGCCGAGGTGGCCGGGGTCCCGGTGGTCACGCGCAGCGAGATCGACCACGATCGGATGACCAGCCGCGAGATCTCGGCCGCGGTGGGCGGTGCGCACCGGGGTTCGTCGCTGTACTCCCTCGATCTCGACCGGCTCGCCGAGGCCGCCGCGGACGTGGTGCTGACGCAGGACCTGTGCGAGGTCTGCGCGATCTCCTACCGCCGCGTCTCGGAGGCGGTGCGGGAACTGGACGCCGGTTCGCGGGTACTCAGCCTCGAACCACGCACGCTCGACGACGTGCTCGACTGCCTGCGCCGAGTGGGCGAAGCACTCGACGCCGAGCACGCCGCCGCGGTCGAGGAGGAGAAGCTGCGGGCCCGGCTCGATGCCGTGCGGGCCCGCGTCGCCGGACGGCCGCGGCCCCGGGTGGTGGCGCTGGAGTGGCTGGACCCGCTGTGGCCCGCCGGGCATTGGGTGCCGGAGCAGATCGAGGCGGCGGGCGGGCTTCCGTTGCTGGCGCGGGCGGGGGAGCACACGCGGCCGGTGACCTGGGAAGCGGTGACCGCCGCGCGGCCGGACGTCCTCCTCCTGCTGCCGTGCGGGTTCCCGCCGGAGCGCACCCGGGCGGAACTGCACCTGCTGACCGGGCTGCCGGGCTGGGCGGACCTGCCCGCGGTCCGGTCGGGCCGGGTCCACCTGCTCGACGGGCCCGCCTACTTCAACCGGCCCGGCCCGCGCGTGGTGCGCGGCACGGAGATCCTGGCGGACTTGCTGCACGGGTGATCGGCGCACTGGACGCTATAGTGAACGCCCTACCGCAAAACGTACGGTTTACAGAACGGAAGGCCGGGCCGTGGAGACCTCCGACCCCTCGGTGCGGGACCTGCTGGCGGCGAACATCAAGCGCGCCAGGGCGGACCGCGGGCTGTCGCTGTCCGAGCTGTCGCGCCGCTCGTCGATCGGCAAGGCCACCTTGTCCCAGCTCGAATCCGGCGCGGGCAACCCGACCATCGAGACGGTGTTCAGCCTGTCCAGGGCGCTGGAGCTGCCGATCTCCGATCTGCTCGAGAGCAGCCACCACGGCGGCATGACGGTGGTGCGCGGGCAGGAGCAGGAGGTGCTCGCCGGCGAGGCGGTGGAACTGCGGATGCTGCGGCGCATCGAGTCCGACGGGGTCATCTTCGAGGTCTACGACCAGCGCGTGCGCGGGGCGGCCAGCCAGCGCTCGCTCGGGCACGTCGGCACCGAGCGCACCATCGTGCAGGCGGGCAGGCTGCGCGTCGAGGTCGGCGGGAGCACCGCCGAACTGGGGCCGAGCGATTCGGTCGCCTTCGACGCCTCGCTCCCGCACAGCTACCAGGCGATCGGCGGCGAGGTGCGGTCGGTGCTGCTGCTCCAGTACCGGGGCGGCAGCAGCCCGCACGCCTGAGCCGAGGGGTGTGTTGACAGTCACCCCGGGCCCGGCCTAGCCTCGGCCACGTTCGGTTTAACGAACGGCGGAGGTTCGATGTACGGAACGCGAGCGGTGGTGATCGGCGCCGGGATCGTCGGGGCCGCGTGCGCTCGCGAACTGTCCGCCGAGGGGTTCGAGGTGACCGTGGTCGACCGCGGTCGTCCCGGTGGTGCGACCACCGCCCACGGGGAGGGCAACGTCCTGGTCTCCGACAAGGGCCCCGGTCCGGAACTCGAACTGGCCCGCCTTTCGCGGCGCCTGTGGCCCGAGGTGCTCGCCGGACTGCCCGCCGCCGACGGGGTCGAATGGGACGCCAAGGGCGGGATCGTCGTGGCCACCACGGAAGCCGGGGCGCGTGCGCTCACCGAGTTCGCCGAGGGGCAGCGTGCCGCCGGGATCGTCGCCGAGCCGATGGACGCCGGCGCGCTCGCCGCCGCCGAACCGCACCTGACCCGGGACGTGACCGCCGCGATCCACTACCCGGAGGACGCGCAGGTGCAGCCGGTCGCGGCGGCGACCGCGCTGCTCGCCGCCGCGGAGGTCACGTTGTACACGCGCTGCGAAGTCATCGGCGTGCTCACCGGATCCGGTGGTGTCACGGGAATCCGCACCACCAGCGGAGAACTGCCCGCCGACGTGGTGGTGAACGCGGCCGGTCCGTGGGCGGGGGAGTTGTCGGCGGTGCTCGGCGCGCCGATCGACGTCCGGCCGCGCCGGGGCGAGGTGCTGGTGACCACGCCGATGCCGCCGACGGTGTTCCACAAGGTCTACGACGCGGACTACGTCGGTGCGGTCGGCAGCGGTTCGGCGGAACTGCAGACGTCGGCGGTGGTCGAGTCGACGAAGGCGGGGACGATCCTGCTGGGGTCCTCCCGTCGTCAGGTCGGGTTCGACGACCGGCTGCACGTCGGGGCGTTGTCGGCGATCGCCGCGAAGGCGCTGCGGTTGTTCCCCGGTTTGGCGGGGGTGCCGGTGATGCGGGCTTACGGGGGTTTCCGGCCGTTCGTGCCCGACCACCTGCCGGTGATCGGCGCCGATCCGCGGTTGCCGGGGTTGTGGCACGCGAGCGGGCACGAAGGTGCGGGGATCGGGTTGTCCGTCGGGACCGGGCGGGTGCTGCGGGACCTGGTCGCCGGGCGGCGGCCGGAGATCGACGCTTCGCCGTTCCGGGTCGATCGCCCGGCGGTGCTGGGAGGTGGCCGATGAGCCCGAGGCTGGTGCCCGGCGGCGCGGACCGGGTGGGGCGGCGGGACCGGCCGATCCGGGTGACCGTCGACGGGGTGGAGGTGTCCGGTGTGGACGGTCAGACGATCGCCGGGGTGCTGCTGGCCGCGGGGAAGACGGCCTGGCGCACCGATCCGGCGGGCGAGCCGCGCGGGGTGTTCTGCGGGATCGGCGCCTGCTTCGACTGCGTGGTCACCGTGGGGGACGAGCGGGATGTCCGAGCCTGCCGCCGCCGCGCCCACGATGGTGACGAGATCCGCACCCAATCCCGCCTGGAGGACCGATGACTCGACGGCGACGATGACTCGCGTGGTGATGGCCGCTGGTCGGGCGGGGTGGGCGATCGAACGGGGAGTGGAGGCGTGACGGCTCGTGTGGTGATGGCCGCTGGTCGGGCGCGGGTGGTGACCTGATGAGTGGCGAGGTGGGCGACCGAGCAGGAGGGGAGAGGCGATGACTCACGTGGTGATCGTCGGGGCGGGGCCGGCGGGGATGGCGGCGGCTGAAGCGGCGTTGCGCGCCGGAGCTCAGGTGAGCCTGCTCGACGCGGCCGAACAGCCCGGCGGTCAGTACCACCGGATGCTCCCCACCGCCTTCCGGGCTGAGCGGCCCCAGACCATCCACCACGGCTGGCGTGCCTTCGACCGCCGCCGGGGTTGGGTGTTGGGGCACCCCCGCTGCACCTGGCTGAACGAGACCGCCGTGTGGTCGCTGGAACCCCGCGACGACCAGCCCCCGCGAGTGCGAGCGTTGCGCGGCATCGCGGACGGCGCCGATCGGGAAAGCATCACGCTCCACCCGGACGCGCTCGTGCTGGCCACCGGCGCGCACGATCGGGTGGTGCCCTTCCCCGGCTGGACGTTGCCCGGGGTGTTCACCGCCGGCGCGGCACAGGCGCTGGCGAAGGGCGAGCGGCTGGCCGTCGGCGAGAACGTCGTGGTGTCCGGCACCGGCCCCTTCCTGCTCCCCGTCGCCGCCTCGCTGGTGCAAGTGGACACCCGCGTCCAAGCCGTCTTCGAAGCCAACCAGCCTCGGACCGTGCTGCGCGGCTGGACCCGCAACCCGAAAGAACTGCTGCCACACCTCGGGAAAACCGCCGAACTCGCCGGATACGCGGCCGGTCAGCTCCGCCACCGCGTGCCCTACCGGATGGGCCGCGCGGTCATCGAGGCCCGCGGTGACGGCCGGGTCGAAGAGGTGGTGGTGGCCCGGTTGCGCCCCGACTGGACGATCATCCCGGGCACCGAGCGCACCCTCACCACCGACGCCGTGTGCGTCGGCCACGGGTTCACCGCGCAGCTCGAACTCCCCGCCGCCGCCGGCTGCGAACTCGGGGGCGACTCGGTGCTGGTGGACGCGGGCCAGCGCACCAGCCGCCCCGGCGTGTTCGCCGCCGGGGAGATCACCGGGATCGCCGGTGCACCGTCCGCTGTGGACAGTGGAACGGTGGCGGGCTGGCTGGCCGCCGGCGGCGATCCCGGGCGGATCACCGGGGCGCTGCGCCGCCGGGACCGCGGCCGCGCCTTCGGCCGCCGGCTCGCCGAAGCCCACCCGATCGGCCCCGGCTGGACGAGCTGGCTGCGCCCGGACACGGTGGTCTGCCGCTGCGAAGCCGTCGACCACGCCTGCCTGACCCGCGCGCTGACCACCCCCGTCACCGCCGGCGCCCGCTCGGTCAAGCTCGCCACCCGGGCCGGGCTCGGGCCCTGCCAAGGCCGGATCTGCGGCCCCGCCGTCGCCGCACTCAGCGCCGCGGCCGGTGCCGAAGTGGGCCGATCGCACCACCGGCCGATCGCCCAGCCCATCCGGCTCGGCGAGCTGGCGAACCTGCGAACAGAGGAGAACCGTTGAGCACCAGGGAGAACCTCGGTGGCGTCGTCGTGGCGACCGCCCTTCCGTACAAAGAGGACAGTTCCGCGCCCGCCGGGCTCGCGGTGGACTACGACCGCTACGCCGAGCACTGCCGCTGGCTGATCGACAACGGCTGCCACGGCATCGGCCCGAACGGCTCGCTCGGCGAGTACTCCTCGCTCACCGACGAGGAACGCCGCCGCGTCGCGCGCACCGCCATCGAAGCCGTCGGCGACGACGGGATCGTCGTGGTCGGCGTGCACGGGGTCGGTTCGCACCAGGCGAAGCACTGGGCCGAACTCGCCGCCGAGGACGGCGCGCACGGGGTCCTCTGCCTGCCGCCGACGATGTACCGCGCCAACCGCGGCGAGGTGCTGGCGCACTTCGAGGCGGTGGCCTCGGCGGGCCTGCCGGTGATGGTCTACAACAACCCGCACGACACCAAGGTCGACCTGACCCCCGAACTGCTCGGCGAGATCGCGCGGATCGAGAACGTCGTCGCGGTCAAGGAGTTCTCCGGCGATGTGCGGCGGGTGCTGGAGATCAAGGAGCACGCGCCGGACCTGGCCGTGATCAGCGGCGCCGACGACGTCGCGCTGGAGATGTTGCTGATGGGCTCCACCGGCTGGTTCGCCGGATTCCCCAACGTCGTCCCGGCCGAGTCCGTCGAACTGTACGAACTGGCCCTCAACGGCGACCTGACCCGGGCCCGCGCGCTGTATGAACCGCTGGTGGCCGCGTTCCGCTGGGACTCGCGCACCGAGTTCGTCCAGGCGATCAAGCTGGGCATGGACCTCGTCGGACGGTACGGCGGACCGTGTCGCCCACCCCGCGGGCCGCTGATCCCGGCACACGACGACCAGGTGCGCGCGGACCTGGCGCGGGCGATCGACGCGCTGGCGGGGCGGTCCTGATGCGCTCGATCCGGACGCTGAGCGCGGTCGACTCGCACACCGAGGGCATGCCGACCCGGGTGATCACCGGGGGAGTGGCGCCGATCCCCGGTGACACCATGGCCGCCCGCCGCCGCCACTTCATCGACCACCTCGACGACCTGCGCCGGTTCCTGGTCGACGAACCGCGCGGCCACCCGGCGATGAGCGGGGCGATCCTCCAGCCGCCGACCCGGCCCGACGCCGACTGGGGCGTGCTCTACGTCGAGGTCAGCGGCGTGCTGCCGATGTGCGGGCACGGCACCATCGGGGTGGCCACCGTGCTGGTGGAGACCGGCATGGTGCCGGTGACCGAGCCGGAGACGCTGGTCCGCCTGGACACCCCGGCCGGGCTGGTGCACGCCAGGGTCGAGGTGCGCGACGGCGTGGCCGAGCGGGTGACCCTGCGCAACGTCGACGCCTTCGCCGTCGAACTCGACGCCACGGTGCCCGTGCCCGGCCTCGGCGAGGTCCGCTACGACATGGCCTACGGCGGCAACTTCTACGCCGTGGTGGACCTGGAGAGCGTCGGCCTGCCGTTCGACCGGGCGCGCAAGCACGACATCCTCGACGCCGGGCTGCGCATCATGGCCGCGGTGAACGAGCACAATCGGCCGCAGCACCCGGTGGACGAGCACATCGGCGGCTGCAAGCACGTTCAGTTCCTCGCGCCCGGCTCGGACGCGAAGCTCTCCCGCAACGCGATGGCCATCCACCCCGGCTGGTTCGACCGGTCGCCGTGCGGCACCGGCACCTCGGCGAGGATGGCGCAGCTGCACGCGCGGGGCGAACTGCCGCTGCACACCGAGTTCGTCAACGAGTCGTTCATCGGGACCAGGTTCACCGGGCAGCTGCTCGGCACCACGGAGGTCGGCGGGCTGCCCGCGGTGGTGCCCGAGTTCTCCGGCCGCGCGTGGATCACCGGCACGGCGAACTACCTGCTCGATCCGCGCGACCCGTTCCCCACCGGCTTCGTGCTCTGACCCGAAGGTGGCTTCGGGGGCGGGACCCCCCGAAGCCACCTTCGTCCCCTCGGTTCCGCCTCAGCGCTTGGGCGTGGTGCCCGTTTTCGGTTCCGCCATTTCCTGGACTCCCCCTTCGGTTGCCTCGGTTCCGGGTCAAGGCAAGCGGGGAGCCGGGTGCCCCGGCAACGGTTCCGGGTGTGCGGGACTGTCCCGGACACCCCCGCTGAGCAGCGCCAGCGTCTGCTTCCACCGCTGGACAACCACGGTGACCTCGGCGTCCGGGTCGACCACGCGGCTCAGCGCGGTCCCGGTCAGCAGGTCGATGGTGAACTGGGCCAGCGTCGGCACCCGCGGGTCGCCGTCGCCCACGCGCTCGATGATCGCCCGGCGCGCGGCGGTGATCACGCGCTGCTGCACCGGCGCGAGCGCGGCTCGGAGGTCGGGATCGGTGCGCGAGGCGACCCACAGTTCCAGCGCCGCGGAGAACGCCGGGCTCTGCAGGTCCCGCCAGACGAGGTCGACCACGCCGTCCCAGCCACCGGCCGCCGGTTCGGTGCCGGAACCGAGGACCCGCATCCGGCGCTCGGCGATGTCGTCGACCACCGCGGCCATCAGCGTCGCGCGGGTGGGGAAGTGGTGCAACAGTGTGCCGCGTGCCACACCGGCGCGCTGCTGCACCGCGCCGACCGTGGTGGCCGCGTAGCCGCCGTCCAGCAAACAGGCGTAAGCCGCCTCGATCAGTCGCGCCCGCGTCGCCGTGGCGCGGTCCTGGCGGGGTGTGGACACCGGGCCACTCTACTGGCACGATCCCGAAACGGTCTGATCGGACTGCTTTTGCCGGAGGGTGAGCGATGAACAGGTGGCGCACAGCCCGGACGGTCGCGACCGCACTGGTGCGCACCGCGTTCACGCGTGCGAAAAGCGCGACCACGGCGGACCTGCCGGAGGTGCCCGCGCCGGACGGGATCGACGGCTACGCCCGCCACGTCACCGCCAGCGGCGCGGTCGCGGCCGAGCCGGCCGCGGTGGTCGACCTCGCCCGCGACCTCGGCCGCACCCACGAATGGCTGACCCTGCACGCGGCCTGGCGCGGTGAACGGCCGGAGCGGATCGAGCCCGGCGCGGAGTTCGTGCAGCAGATCCGGCTGATGGACATCCCCGCCCAGGCCAGGTGGGTGGTCGAACGGGCCGACGAGCACGGGTTCGCCCTGCGCGGGACCGGGCCGATGGGCATCACGCTCGGCCTGTGGTGCTCCGTGCGACCGGCCCCGGACGGCGCGGTCCTCCGCCTGGACGGCGCGCTGGACGGGGCACCCGTGCGCGGCCCGGTCGGGTCGACCGCCGTGCACAGCGTCGAACGGGCACTCCACGAATCCATCTCCGCGCTCGCCGAACTGGTCCAGGGCACGAAGGGGCGGCGGCTTTCCGTGTCGTCCGAACCGATCCGCCACGAGCGCAGCGGCACGTTGATCGACCCGCGCACGCCGGTCGTGGTGGGCGTCGGGCAGGTGGTGAACCGGCGCCCGGACCTCGACGCACCCCGCGAGCCGGTCGCGCTCGCCGCCGAGGCGTTGCGCGCGGCCGCCGCCGACGCGGGTGCCGACCTGCTGGCCCAGGCGGATCTGGTCTACGCGGTGCCGAGCGCGTCCTGGAGCTACGCCGACCAAGCGGGCGCGGTCGCCGAACTCGTCGGCGCCACCCGGGCGATGACCGTGCAGACCAGCGCCCAGGGCGGTGACGGCGGGCAGCTCGCGATCAACGACGCCGCCCAGGAGATCATCGACGGCCGGGCGGAGATCGCGCTCATCTCGGGTGCGGAGGCCGGGGCCACGATGGCCGCGCTCAAGCAGGATCCCGGCTGGACCCGGCAACCGGAGAACGCCGCCCCCGACCGGAAGATCGGCCAGGACCGGCCCGCCAACAACGAAGCCGAGACGGCCGTGGGCCTCGGCGCGCCGATCTTCGTCTACCCGCTGCTGGAGTCGGCCCTGCGGGGCCGCGCCGGAACCGCGCCCGACGAGCACCGCGACCGGATCGCCGGACTCTGGTCGCGCTTTTCGCAGGTGGCCGCGTTGAACCCGTACGCGTGGGACCCGACCGCGCGCACCCCCGAGGAGATCGCCACCCCGACCGAGCGCAACCGCTGGGTCAGCGACCCGTACACCAAACTCCTCTGCGCCAACCTCCAGGTCGACCTCGCCGCGGCGGTGGTGGTGACCAGCGCGGGCGCGGCACACGCGGCGGGCGTGCCGCAGGACCGCTGGGTTTTCGTGCATGCCGGGGCGTCGGCCACCGAGGAGTGGTTCGTCTCCGAACGGGCCGACCTGGCCGAATCCCCGGCCATCGCGGCTGCCGGAGCCGCCGCGCTCGGCCACGCCGGGATCACCGCGGCCGAACTCGGCCCGGTGGACCTCTACTCGTGCTTCCCGGCCGCGGTCCAGCTGGCGGCGAACGCGCTCGGCCTGCCGTGGGACGACCCGGACCGGCCGCTGAGCGTCACCGGCGGGCTCACCTCCGCGGGCGGGCCGGGCAACAACTACGGGACGCACGCCGTGGCGTCGATCGTGCCGCTGCTGCGGGACGCGCCCGCCGAGGTCGGCCTCACCACCTCGCTCGGCTGGTACGCGACGAAGCATTCCGTCGGCGTCTACTCCGCGACACCGCCGAAGAAGGCGTTCGCGCACCTGCGCCCGGCGTTCACCCGTCCGGCCACCCGCCCCGCGCTGACCGAACTGGACGGTGAGGGCGTGGTCGAAGCGGCCACCCTGGTCTACCGGCCGGACGGCGAGCCCGAGGCGATGCTGCTCAGCGTGCTCACCGACGACGGCGCCCGGGTGTTGTTGCGACGGGAGGAAACACGCGACCTCCTGCGCTGCCGCGTCCGCGTCGCCGACGGCCGGATCGAGGTCGTCGACCGCGAACGCCAGGAACTGCCGCCCCCGCCCGACGCGCCCGTGCGCACCGAGCGCCGGGGCCCGGACGGCCAGATCGCGGTCATCACGCTCGACCGCCCGCCGGTGCGCAACGCGGTGAACCGGCGCCTGGCGCTGGCGCTGGAGCAGGCCGTCGACGACGCCGAAGCCGACCCGTCCGTGCGCGTCCTGGTGCTGACCGGCGCCGGGGGCACCTTCTGCGCCGGCATGGACCTGGCCGAGGCGAACCGGGGCGCGGTGCCGGTCACCGATCGCCGGGGCCCGCTGGGGCTGACCGCCGAACCGCCGGTCAAGCCGGCCATCGCCGCGGTCGAGGGCGCCGCGCTCGCCGGTGGCTTCGAACTGGCGCTCTGCGCCGACTTCATCGTGGCCGCCGAGGACGCGGTTTTCGGGCTGCCGGAAGCGAAACGCGGCCTGCTGGCGGCCGCGGGCGGGCTCTGGCGGACGGCCACGCGGCTGCCCCGCGCGGTCGCGCTCGAACTCGCGCTGGTCGCCGAACCGCTGTCCGCCGGACGCCTCGCCGGGCTCGGGCTGGTCAACCGGGTGGTGCCGCCGGGCACCGCGCTCGAAGCGGCGCTGGAGCTCGCGGGCACGATCGCGGCCAACGCACCGTTGTCGGTTCGCGTCGGCAAGGAGATGATCGACGCCGCGCCCGGCTGGGCCCCCGAGGAAGGTTTCGCCCGGCAGAGCGAGCTGGCCGGTCCGGTGCTTTTGTCCGATGATGCACGCGAAGGGATCGCGGCGTTCGCCGAGCGCCGGGCCCCGGTCTGGTCCGGCCGCTGATCCACCCGTTCCGCCGCCCCCGTTCCGCCGCCACGAAGGAGCCAGTCCCATGAGCGCCGAGTTCGTCGACCACCTCGAGCCCAGCGTGGCCGTCCAGTTCCTGAACCGGGTCGCCGAGACCCCGGATCGGGAGGCGTTCCGCTACCCGGCCGGCGAGGGCTGGAAGTCGGTGACCTGGCGGCAGGCCAGTGACGAGGTCCGCAGGCTGGCCGCCGGGCTGCTCTCGCTCGGCCTGGAACCGGAGCAGCGCGTCGGCATCGCCTCGGGCACCCGCTACGAGTGGATCCTCGCCGATCTGGCGATCATGTGCGCCGGTGGCGCGACCACCACCGTCTACCAGACCACGAACGCCGAGGACACCGCCTACATCCTCGGGGACGCCGAATGCCGCGTGCTCTTCGCCGAGGACGACGAGCAGATCGCCAAGGTGACCGCGAACCGCGCGTCCCTGCCGAAGCTGGCCAAGGTGGTCACCTTCGACGGCAAGGCCGACGGCGACTTCGTGCTCGGCCTGGACGCGCTGGCCGAACTCGGGGACGCCTACCTCGCCGAGCACCCGAAGGCCGTCGAGGAGACCGCCGCCGCGATCCAGCCGGACCAGCTGGCCACGCTGATCTACACCTCCGGCACCACCGGCAAGCCGAAGGGCGTCCGGCTCAAGCACCGCGGCTGGGTCTACGAGGGCGCGGCGATCAAGGTGCAGGAGATCCTCGACGAGACCGACCTGCAGCTGCTGTGGCTGCCGATGGCGCACGCCTTCGGCAAGGTGCTGCTCTCGGCGCAGCTCGCCTGCGGTTTCGCCACCGCCATCGACGGCCGCGTGGACAAGATCGTGGACAACTGCGCGGCGGTGAAGCCGACCTTCATGGGCGCGGCCCCGCGCATCTTCGAGAAGGCCTACGCGCGCATCCAGACCATGCAGGCCGCCGAGGGCGGGGTGAAGGAGAAGCTGTTCACCCAGGCGTTCGCGGACGGGCTGCGGGTGGACGAACTCCGGCGCCAGGGCAAGCCGGTGCCGCCGCTGCTGAAGCTGCGGCACGGGTTGTTCGACAAGCTGGTGTTCAGCAAGGTGCGGGAGCGCTTCGGCGGCCGGGTGCGGTTCTTCATCTCCGGCTCGGCGGCGCTCAACCGCGACATCGCGCAGTGGTTCCACGCCGCGGGCATCCTCATCCTCGAGGGCTACGGCATGACCGAGAACACCGCCGGCGCGGCGGTGAACCACCCGGACACCAACCGGTTCGGCACGGTCGGGCGGGCGCTGCCCGGCGCCGAGGTCAAGATCGGCGAGAACGACGAGGTGCTGCTGCGCGGCCCGCACATCATGGCGGGGTACCACAACCTGCCCGAGGAGACGGCGAACTCGTTCACCGAGGACGGCTGGCTGCGCACCGGGGACAAGGGCAGCCTCGACGAGGACGGTTTCCTCACCATCACCGGCAGGCTCAAGGACCTGTTCAAGACCTCCGGCGGGAAGTACGTGGCGCCCACCGCGATCGAATCGAAGTTCGCCGCGATCTGCCCGTACGCCAGCCAGTTCCTGGTGTTCGGCGACCAGCGGAACTTCGTGGTCGCGCTGATCACCCTGGACCCGGACGCGATCGCCTCGTGGGCGGGGGAGCACGGCATGGCGGGCAAGAGCTACCACGAGATCGTGCGCTCCGAGGAGGTGCGCGCGATGGTCGCCGGGTACGTCGACCAGCTCAACGCCGGGCTCAACCGGTGGGAAACGGTCAAGAAGTGGGAGATCCTCGACAACGACCTCAGCATCGAGTCCGGGGAGCTGACCCCGTCGATGAAGGTCAAGCGCAACGTGGTCGCCACCAACAACGCCAAGCTGCTGGCAGCGTTCTACGAGTGATCGGGGCGTAGTCCCGAAATCAGCACCGCGACCAGCTTGCGGGCGTCGTAGCTGGGGCCCGCGCCGATGCAGAGGTTGCCGACGCCGCGCATGAGTTCCAGCGCGGCCAGCTCGGTGCGGATCTCCCCGGCCTCGGTCGCCGCTTCGAGGAGCTGCGCGCACACCGGCACCAGCCGGTCGAGGAAGTAGGCGTGCAGCGCCTCGAACCCGCTGTCGTCCGACTGCATGGCGGCGGCCAGGCCGTGCTTGGTCACCAGGAAGTCGACGAACCGGTCGATCCACCGCGTCAGCGCGGCGTACGGCGAGTCGTTCGCCGCCAGCAGGGTGGGCCCGGCTTCGGCGCAGGCGTCGACCTGGTGCCGGTAGACCGCGATCACCAGGTCCGCCCTGGTCGGGAAGTGGCGGTAGATGGTGCCCATGCCGACGCCCGCCCTGGCCGCGATCTCCCGCACCGGAGCGTCCACACCGGACTCGACGAAAACCGCGGCCGCCGCGTCCAGCAGGGTCTTCTCGTTGCGCCGCGCGTCCGCGCGCTTGGACCGGGGTCCGTCGTTCACCGTGCCTCCACTGCCGGGGGGTTGCGAAGCGGAACAGTGCTCCGTATGGTTAGTGGAGCAACGTTCCGTTTGCTCATGATGCCATGGAGGGCACCCTCATGCAGTACCGCACCTTGGGGCGCACCGGTGTGCAGGTCAGCACCCTCGCGCTCGGCGCGATGAACTTCGGTGCCATCGGCCGCACCGGCCAGGACGAGGCCACCGCCATCGTCGACACCGCGCTCGAAGCCGGGATCAACTTCGTCGACACGGCCGACATGTACGGCCAGGGCGAGTCCGAGGAGATCCTCGGCCGGGCCATCGCGGGCCGCCGCGACGACCTCGTGCTGGCCACGAAGGCGCACATGCCGATGGGCGAGGAGCGCAACCACCGCGGCACCTCGCGCCGCTGGCTGGTCACCGCGCTGGAGAACAGCCTGCGCCGGCTCGGCGTCGACCACGTCGACCTCTACCAGATGCACCGCTGGGACCCGGCGACCAGCGACGAGGAGACGCTGTCGGCGCTGACCGACCTGCGGCAGGCCGGGAAGATCCGCTACTTCGGCTCGTCGACCTTTCCCGCGTACCGGATCGTGCAGGCGCAGTGGACCGCGCGGGAGCGGCACCTCGGCCGGTACGTCACCGAGCAGCCGCCGTACTCGATCCTGCAGCGCGGGGTGGAGGCCCACGTGCTGCCGGTGACCGAGGAGTACGGCATGGGCGTGCTGGTGTGGAGCCCGCTGGCCTCGGGCTGGCTCTCCGGCGCGGTCCGCGAGGGCCAGGAGATCACCACCAACCGCTCGTCGGTGCTGCCCGAGCGCTTCGACCTCGGCAGGCCGTCCAACCGGGCCCGGCTCGACGCCGTGGAGCGCCTGGCCAAGGTCGCCGAGGCGGCCGGCCTGACGCTGATCCAGCTCGCGCTCGGCTTCACCACCGCGCACCCCGCGGTGACCAGCGCGATCATCGGCCCGCGCACGCTGGACCACCTGCGCTCGCAGCTCGCCGCCGCGGACACCGTGCTGTCCGCCGACGTGCTGGACGCCATCGACGAGATCGTCGCGCCGGGGACCGACCTCGCCCCGGACGAGAAGCACGACACCCCGCCCGCCCTGCTCGACCCGGCGCTGCGGCGGCGCCGATGACCGTCCACTTCGGAATCATGACCGCTCCGCAGCAGGTTGCCTACGCGGACGTGCTGCGGGTCTGGGCCGAGGCCGACACGATCCCCGAGATCGGGCACGCCTGGGTCTTCGACCACCTGATGCCGATCGGCGGCGACCCGGCCGGGCCGGTGCTCGAAGGCTGGACCCTGCTCTCCGCGCTGGCCGCGAGCACCCGGCGCCTGCGCCTCGGCGTGCTGGTCACCAGCAACCGGTTCCGCCCACCGGCGATGCTGGCGAAGATGGCCACCACGGTCGACCACGTTTCGGGCGGACGGCTCGACTTCGGCATCGGCGCCGGTTCGCGCCCGAGCCACCCGCTGGCCCGGCGCGAGTACGACGGGCACGGCCTGCCCTACCACGACGCCGCGCACGCGGTGGCGGCTTTGGCCGAGGCGTGGACGGTGATCCGTCGCTTGTGGACGGAGCAGGAGCCGTTCGACTTCGACGGCGAGCACGTCAAGCTGGCCGGGGCGTTCGGCAACCCGAAACCGGTGCAGCGCCCGCACCCGCCGATCATGATCGGCGGCCGGGCGGCGTCGACGCTGCGCGTGGTCGCCGAGCACGCCGATCTGTGGAACATCCCCGGTGGCGACATCGAGGACGCGCGTCAGCGCAGCGCGCTGCTGGACCGCTACTGCGCCGAGATCGGCCGCGACCCGGCCGAGATCACGCGCTCGATCTTCCTGCCGGTCTCCTACGAGCGCCCCGGCGAGACCCGGGCCGCGATCGCCGAGGCGACCGGGGCCGGGTTCGAGCACATCGTGCTGGGCCTGGCGGCTCCCTATCCCGCCGGGGTGGCGCGCTGGGTCGCCGACGAACTGATCACGAGCGCTGCGTAATACGCCGTATTACGGTTGGCGCACGTAGGTGAAAATCGCGGGGCTGCTACCGCGGTGCCGGGATGGTCGTCGCCGGAGGGCCGGGGATGTCGCGGTCGAGGACCGCCTCGGCCAGGTAGGGCTCGTCCTCCACGATCAGCACGCGCATGACCGGAGCTCAGGCGGCTCAGCCGATCGGTGGAGGCGGATCTCAGCCGTCCCGGTCCGGAGATCGGCCGATGTGCGCGCGGGCTGGGCGCGGAAGGGTGGGGGCACACCAGGCGGAGGGAGTGGGCGATGGGTCAGGGGCACGGGGTGAGCAGGCGGGTGCTGATCGCCGGAGCGGGGGCGGTGGCGGGAGCCGGGTTGGCCGGGCGGGCGGCCGCGGCGGTGGCGGCCCCCGCGACGGGGCCGGGTTCGGCGGCGGGTCCTGGTCTTGCAGCGGGGGCGGGGCCCGGTCTGGCAGCGGAGGCGGCGGGGGCGGACCCGGCATCGGCCGCGGGGGCGGGCGGGTTCGGGCCGGTGCGGATCCGGCCCGGTGATCCGCGGTACGAAAGCTTGTTGCGCGGCAACAACTTCCGCTTCGCCGGACGACCGGACGAGATCCGCGTCGCGGGTTCGGCCGAGCAGGTGGTGCGCGCGGTGACCGACGCCGTGCGGTCCGGGCGGCGGGTCGCACCACGCAGCGGTGGCCACTGCTTCGAGAACTTCACCGCCGACCCGGCGGTGAAACTGCTGCTCGACCTCTCCCCGATGGACGAGGTCGCCTACGACCCCGCGATGCGCGCGTTCTCCGTGCAACCGGGCGCCACGTTGGGCCAGGTGTACCGGACCCTGTTCAAGGGCTGGGGCGTGACCATCCCGGGCGGCAGCTGTCCCGCGGTCGGCGCGGGCGGGCACTTCGCGGGCGGCGGGTACGGGGCCCTCTCGCGGCGTTACGGCTCGGTGGTCGACCACCTGTACGCCGTCGAGGTGGTGGTGGCCGATCGCGACGGCGCCCGCGTGGTGGTGGCCACCCGCGAACCGGACGACCCGAACCCCGACCTGTGGTGGGCGCACACCGGGGGTGGCGGCGGCAACTTCGGGGTGGTCACCCGGTACTGGCTGCGGACCCCCGGCACCAGCGGGGACCCCTCCCGGCTGCTGCCCGCGTCGCCGGGCGAGATGCTCGAGTGCGTGCTCGCCTGGTCGTGGGAGGGCATGAGCGAGCAGGCGTTCACCACGCTCCTGCGCAACTTCGGCACTTGGCACGAGCACCACAGCGAACCGGGCGCGCGGGCCAACGGCATTTACGCGATCCTGCTGCTGACCCACCGCAGCAGCGGGTACTTCTCGCTGGCCGTGCAGATCGACGGCGGGCTGCCCGGCGCGGACGAGCTGGTCACCGAGTTCGTGGCCGCGCTGACCGCGGGCACCGGTGTCACCCCGATCGCCGACCTCCGGCGCCGGTTCTCCTGGCTGCACAAGCTGACCTGGCCGGGCACCGGCGAGTCCGGGAGCGCCGAAGCCCGCCGGTACAAGAACAAGGCCGCCTACTTCCGCCGGACGCCGACCGCCCCGCAGCTCGCCGCGATCCACCGCCACCTGACCAATCCCACCGGCCGGCCGGAGTCCGGCATGCTGCTGATCGGGTACGGCGGCCAGGTCCGCGCGGTGGCGCCGGAGGACACCGCGATCGCCCAGCGGGACGTGGTGATGAAGGCGGTCTACTTCACCTCGTGGGCCGACGAGGCGGACGACGCGGCGAACCTGACCTGGGTCCGCGAGTTCTACCGCGACGTGTACGCCGGAACCGGCGGGGTGCCGGTGCCCGGCGAGGTCGACGACGGCTCCTACATCAACTACCCGGACGTGGACCTTCTCGATCCGGCGTGGAACACCTCCGGCGTGCCGGGGCACACGCTGTACTACAAGGACAACTACCCGCGGTTGCGGCGGATCAAGGCAAGCTGGGACCCGCGCGGGGTGTTCGGGCACGCTCTGGGCGTCGAACCGCCCACGTGATCGGGGCGGCCGGGAGGAGCGCTGATGGACTGGGTGACCGGGGTGGTGCCGTACGCCCTGCTGGCCGCGCTGGCCGGGATGACGGTGGCGTTCCGGGTCCCGGACGGCGAGCCGGTGGTGGCGGACCTGGTGCTGTGCGCGCTGGTGGCGTTGTGGATCCTGTGCGTCCACACGCTGCGCCCCGGCTGGCGGGAACGCCCGCGGGTGATGGCGGTGTTCTTCACCGTGCTGGTGGCGCTCATGGCCGTGCTGGTGCTCCGGGCGCCGTGGTTCGGGTTCTTCAGCCCGGCCGGGTACCTCTTCGCGTTCCGGGTGCTGCGGTGGCCGTGGCGGCTGGCGGGGGTCGCGGCGGTGTCGGTGGTCGCGGGCACCGCCCAGGCGTACGGCGTGGACAAGAGCACGGCGCTCGGGTGGCTCGTCTACGCCGCCGTGGTGACCGCGAACGTGGTACCGCTGTGCCTGTTCGCGTGGTACGCCTGGCGCGACGACGAGCGCACCGCCGAACGGCTGCGGATGCTCGCGGAGAACGCCGCCCTGCACGAACGGCTGGTGGCGCGGGCGAAGGAGGCGGGTGTGCACGAGGAACGGCAGCGGATGGCACGCGAGATCCACGACACCCTGGCGCAGGGGCTGACCGGCATCATCAGCCAGCTCCGCGCGGCCGAGCAGGCCGTCGACGAGCCCGAGGTACTGCGGCGGCACCTGGGCACGGCGACCGGGCTGGCCAGGGAGAGCCTGACCGAGGCGCGGCGTTCGGTGGACGCGCTGCGCCCGGCGCCGCTGCGGGTGGCCCGGCTGGGCGAGGCGCTGGCGGACGTGGCCGAACGGTGGTCGGCGCGGCACGGGGTGCCGGTCCAGGTCACCACCACCGGTACCGTGCGGCCGGTGGGACCGGGGGCCGAGGACGCGCTGCTGCGGGCCGCGCAGGAGGCGCTGGCCAACGTGGCCAAGCACGCGCGGGCGGGCCGTGTCGGCGTCACGTTGTCCTATTTGGACACCGAGGTGGCGCTGGACGTGCGCGACGACGGCGGCGGGTTCGACCCGGCGCGGCGGGGGAGCGGGTTCGGGCTGATCGCCATGCGGCAGCGGATCGAGGGGCTGTCCGGCACGCTGCAGATCGAATCGGAACCCGGCGCGGGCGCCGGGATCTCGGCCAGGGTGCCGATCGGATGATCCGGCTGCTGATCGTGGACGACCACCCGGTGGTCCGGGACGGGCTGAGCAGCCTGTTCGGGCGGGACCCCGAGTTCGAGGTGGTGGGGGAGGCCGCGGACGGGGCCGAGGCGGTCCGGCTGGCCGGGGTGCTGCGGCCGGACGTGATCCTGATGGACCTGCGCATGCCGGGCGTGGACGGGGTGAGCGCGACCAGGGAACTGGCCGCCGCCGGCGCGCGCGTGCTGGTGCTGACCACGTACGACACCGACAGCCACGTGCTGCCCGCGATCGAGGCGGGCGCGACCGGTTACCTGCTCAAGGACGCGCCGCGCGACGAACTGCTGCGGGCGGTGCGGGCGACCGCGCGGGGTGAGCCGGTGCTCGCGCCGTCGGCGGTGGCGCTGCTGATGAACAAGGTGCGCTCGGCGAGCACGAGCCCGTTGTCCGCGCGCGAACTGGAGGTGCTGAGGCTGGTCGCGGCGGGCTCCACCAACCGCGAGGCGGCGGCGAAGCTGTTCATCACCGAGGCCACGGTGAAGTCCCACCTGCTCAACATCTACGGCAAGCTCGACGTCAGCGACCGCGCGGCGGCGGTGAACGAGGCCTTCAACCGCGGCCTGCTGGTGCCGAAGACGGCGGACTAGAGGCCCGCGTGCTGGGCGAGCGGGCGCCGCGCGATCCCGGCGTTGGTGTGGTCGTGGCCGAAGCAGGCCAGCACCTCGCTCCCGCCGAGGCAGCGCGCCGATCAGGTGGCGGGGCGCGGCGGGCGAAAGCACGGTGTGTGCCTGGCGGCCGCCACCCGGTTCCGCCGACGGAATGTCCTCAGTGGACTCCGGTGGTGTCGGCCAGTGCTTCGGCGAAGGCGTGGATGGTCGCCGTGGCGTGGTCCCGGTGCCAGACCAGGCCGAGCGCCGAGTCGGGCAGGCCGGTGACCGGCAGGTAGGCCAGCGCGGCCCGGCGGTGGTGCTCGGCGGTGGGCTGGCACAGCAGCATGGTGCCGCGCCTGGCCGCCGCCAGCGCCAGCCCCTCCTGCAGCGTGCTCACCTGGGGACCGGGCGGCACGGGCCGCCCGGCCGGGGTGCGTGCCGGTGCCTGGAACTCCCGCCAGTACGGAGGTGCCGGATCCTTGATGCCGATCAGGGCGCAGTCTGCCAGCTCCTTGGCCGTCACCGACGGGTGCGCGGCGAACGGGTGGCGCACGGACACCGCGAGCGTCTGCTGCCGCCGCGAGAACACCGGCCCCAGCACCAGTTCGGGTTCCTCCACCGGCAGCAGCACCACCGCGGCGTCGACCTCGTTCCGGTGCAGCGGCCCGAACGGATCGGCCAGCGGCACCTCCACCACCTCGGTGTCGCACCCGGGCCACCGGTCGGCGAACCGGTCGATCGCGGCCATCAGCTGGTCGTTGGCGCTGCCCTGGAACCCCAGCCGCAGGAGACCCCGCACCCCGCGCGCGGCGGCGGTGGTGTCGGCCACGGCCGCGCTCAGCTCGTCGTAGGCGGGCCGTGCCCTGGCCAGGAACTGCTCGCCCAGCGGGGTCAGCCGCACGCGGCGGCTGGTGCGTTCGACCAGGCGGGCGCCGATCCGGCTCTCCAGCGCGCGCAGCAGCTGGCTGACCCGGCTCTGCGAGAGGAACAGCCGTTCGCCGGTGCGGCCGAAGTGCAGTTCCTCGGCCAGCACGAGGAAGCACTCCAGCTCCCTGACCTCCAGCCCGCGCACGGCCACCTCCCGATCCATGAGCCAGCCTAATCGGCCGATGAGGGTTCGGTCGTTGTTCGGCCCCCGCCCGGCGGATTGGCTGGGCGCATGGCAGAACTGATGGACCCGCACCGCATGCGGTCGGGCTGGTTCGGCGTGGCGGCCACGGCCGCCGCGACGTTCACCGTGGTCACCTCGGAAATGCTGCCGGTCGGGCTGCTCACCCCGGTCGGCGCGGCGCTGGCGGTGAGCGAGGGCGTGGCCGGGTTGACGCTGACCGTCACCGGACTGGTGGCGGCGGTGTCGGCCCCGCTGCTGACCCCGGTGCTCGGCCGGCTGGACCGGCGGCTCGCGCTGGTCGCGCTGGTGCTGCTGCTGGCGGTGGGCAACCTCGCCTCGGCGTGGGCGCCGGGGTTCGGTGTGCTGGTGGTGGCGCGGGCGCTGGTCGGCGTCGGCATGGGCGGGGTGTGGGCGATCGCCGCCGGACTGGGCGCGCGGCTGGTGCCCGGGCGCCCGGCGGCCACGGCGGTGATCTTCAGCGGGATCGCGGTGGCCTCGGTGCTGGGCGTGCCGCTGGGCACCTACCTGGGCGAGCTGGCCGGGTGGCGGGCCGCGTTCGCGGTCGCGGGCGGGCTGGCGGTGGTGGTGGCGCTCGCGCTGGCGGTGCTGCTGCCGCGGTTGCCCGGCGAACCGGGCCCGCGGCTGGGCGGCGTGCTGCGGCTGGCGGCCGAGCGGCGGGTCGCCACCGGGCTGGCCGTGGTGGCGCTGCTGGTCACCGGGCACTTCGCCGCCTACACCTACGTGCGGCCGGTGCTGGAACAGGTGTCCGGGGTGAGCCCGGCGCTGCTCGGCACGCTGCTGCTGGGGTACGGGCTCGCCGGGGTGGTGGGCAACTTCGTGGCCGGGTGGGCGGTCGCGCGGTCCCCGCGCTGGACGCTGGTGGTGCTCGGCGGGGTGCTGGCGGGGACGGTGCTGCTGATCCCGTTGCTCGGTGCCGCGGCGGTGGGGTTGCTGCTGGTGTGGGGCCTGGCGTACGGCGGGGTGTCGGTGAGCACCCAGACGTGGCTGCTGGCGTCGGTGCCGCGGGCGAGGGAGGCGGGCTCGGCGTTGTTCGTCGGGGTGTTCAACGCGGCCATCGCGGCGGGGGCACTGGCGGGCGGGCGGATTGCCGACGCTCTGGGCGTGACCGCGGTGCTGTGGTTGGGCGGCGCACTGGCGATCGCCGCGGCGGTGGTCGCCGGACTGGGCCGGGCGCCGGAGTCGGGTGTGCTCAGGTGAGCAGGGCCTGACCCAGCGCGCTGCTGAGCCCGGCCGCGGTGAGTCCGATGAGGACACTCGCGATCGCCTTGCCCGCGGCGATCAGCGTGCCGCCAGTGCGGGCCAGGCGCAGCGTTTCGGCGGAGAAGGTGGAGTACGTGCTCAGCGTGGCGCACAGGCCGGGGCCGAGCAGGTGCTGCACCGCGACCGGTACGGCGGCGGTGGCCCCGGTGAGGAAGCCGAGGCCCGCGCACGCGAGCAGGTTCACCACGAAGGTGCCCCACGGCAGCGTGCCGCCGTGCCGCGTCCGCACGGCCCGGTCGATCAGGTAGCGCAGCGGAGCGCCCGCCAGCGCGCCGAGGATCACCATGAGCCAGTTCACCGGCGCACCACCAGCCGGGTCAGCGCGGCCGCCGCCCAGGTCGCGAACAGGGCGGCGGCCAGCGTGGCGGTGAGGTACAGCAGGGCCAGCGCGGGACGGCCGTCGTGCAGGAAGCGCTGGGCGTCGACCACGTAGGTGGAGAAGGTGGTGTACCCGCCGAGCACGCCGGTGCCGAGGAACGGCCGGGCCAGTCCGTGCTCGCCGGTGAACACCAGGAGCACGCCCATCGCGGCGCAGCCGGTGACGTTGATCCACACCGTGGTCCATATGCCGGGCCAGAGCTGGGAGGCGCCGAACCGCGCGCAGGCGCCGAGCACACCACCGGCGGCGATCACGGCGATGAGCTGGATTTCACGGGAAAGCACGAGCGGGCTCCTACCTGAACGACTACCGGATCAGATAGGGACCGTTGGCGGCCGGAGCCGCGGTTCCGGCGAGTCCCACCGCCGTGCTGCACCCCCAGGATACCGATCTTGCATAGTGGGGGAGCAGCGACCCCCCCCCGGGAACGAGGAGTGCGAGTGGCAGAGGTCAGTCCCGAAGTGCGGGCACGGGTGCAGGCCAGTTTCGACCGGCAGGGGCTGATGGCCCACCTCGGCGCGCGCCTGACCCGGATCGAGGAGGGCGTCGTGCACATCACGCTGCCCGCGCGGCCCGAGGTCACCCAGCAGCACGGCTACTTCCACGCCGGGGCCACCAGCGCGATCGCCGACACCGCGGGCGGGTTCGCCGGGTTCACCGTCTTCCCCGAGGACACCACGGTGCTCACCGTGGAGTACAAGATGAACCTGCTGGCCCCGGCGATCGGGGACCACCTGGAGGCGGTGGGCACGGTGCTCAAGCCCGGCCGCACGCTGACCATCTGCCGGCTGGAGGTGTTCGCCGTGCGGGACGGGCGATCGAAGCTGGTGGCGGCCGGCCAGCAGACGCTGATCCGCGTGGACGCGCGCCCGGAGCCCCCGGCCGGGTGACTGCGCTGGCCGTGGTCCCGATCGGCGGAGAGCATCGCGGGGGAGCCCGCCGCCGAGGAAGGACACGAGCCGTGCCGCTGATCCACCCGCGTGACGAGGAAGGCACCGGCCGGGACGAGGTCTCGGTCAACCCGGTGTTCGCCCGCGAACCGGTGCGCGTGCCGCGCGACCGGCTCCCGGACGGCGAGCTCGACGCGGACGTGGCTTACCAGCTGGTGCACGACGAGCTGATGCTCGACGGCAACGCCCGGCTCAACCTGGCCACCTTCGTCGGCACCTGGATGGACGACCAGGCCACCCGGCTGATGACCGAGTCGTTCAGCAAGAACATGATCGACAAGGACGAGTACCCGCGCACGGCCGAGCTGGAGCGGCGCTGCGTGCGCATGCTGGCCGACCTGTGGCACACCACCGGGGACGCGCCGGGGTGTTCGACGACGGGCTCCAGCGAGGCGTGCATGCTCGCCGGGCTCGCGCTCAAACGCCGCTGGCGGCACCGGAACCCGGGTGGTGCGCGGCCGAACCTGGTGATGGGCGCGAACGTGCAGGTGTGCTGGCACAAGTTCGCGAACTACTGGGACGTCGAGGCCCGCGTGGTGCCGATGTCCGGGGACCGCTTCCACCTCGACGCCGCTACCGCGGCCGAGCGGTGCGACGAGAACACCATCGGCGTGGTCGCCATCCTGGGGTCCACTTTCGACGGTAGCTACGAGCCGGTGGCGGAGATCTGCGCCGCGCTCGACCGGCTCCAGGAAGACCGTGGCTGGGACGTGCCGGTGCACGTCGACGGCGCGTCGGGGGCGATGGTCGCGCCCTTCTGCGACGAGGACCTCGTCTGGGACTTCCGCCTGCCGCGGGTCGCGTCGATCAACACCTCGGGGCACAAGTACGGGCTGGTGTACCCGGGCGTGGGCTGGGTCGTCTGGCGTGACGCGGAGGCGCTGCCGGAGGACCTGGTGTTCAAGGTGAACTACCTCGGCGGTGAGATGCCGACGTTCGCGCTGAACTTCTCCCGGCCGGGGGCGCAGATCGTGGCGCAGTACTACAACTTCCTCCGCCTCGGCCGGTCCGGGTACGCGCGGGTGCAGGGTTACTGCCGGGAGGTCGCCACGGAACTCGCGGCACGGATCGGCGCGCTCGCCCAGTACGAACTGATCACCGACGGCGGTGAGCTGCCGGTGTTCACCTTCACCGTGCGCGAGGACGCGGGGTTCTCGGTGTTCGACCTGTCGGCGGCGCTGCGCGAGCAGGGGTGGCTGGTGCCCGCGTACACCTTCCCGCCGGACCGGGAGGACCTTTCGGTGCTCCGGGTGGTGGTCCGGAACGGGTTCAGCCACGACCTGGCGGACCTGTTCTTCGACTCCCTGCGACAGGCCACGGCGGACCTGACCCGCACGGGCGGGATCGGCGCAGCCAAGCAGGCCTTCGCGCACGGAGCCGAACAACCGGGCTGAGTCCCGCGAAAAACCACTCGAACTGCCGCCGGTCATCGAGAACACTGACCCGATGCGAACGAATCCCGCCGACGTCGGCGGGCGTTGAGGCGGGACGATGTCGGGTACCTGCCAGACGGCACAGCCGCCGGACGCGTCTTTTGGTGACGCACCTGGTTCACCGGCCCGGGGTGCAGCAGGGGGCGAGCTAGTGCCGTGAATGTGGCTTTCACGGCCGATTCCGCAGTGAAAGCCACATTCACGGCATCCCTGGGTGCGTCGACGGGAACCTCGCCAAGTTCGGGCAGCACGAGGACCTGCGCGAGTTCCTGCTCGGCACCGGCGAGCGGGTGCTCGTGGAAGCCAGTCCCCTCGACGACGTGTGGGGGATCGGCCTGGCCCACGACCACCCGGACGCGGCGGAACCGGCGCGCTGGCCGGGGTCGAACCTGCTCGGCTTCGCCCTCGGGGAGGTGCGGGCGAGGCTCACCCGGTGACGCGGTAGGTCACCAGCGATCGGGGCGGCACGGTGGCCGTGAACTTCCCGCCGTCCACCTGGATCGGGGGCTGAGCCGCGGTGTCGCTGGTGGCGCCGGTGACGTACGGGACGGCGGTGCCGCTGACGATCCCGGTGTTCGGCAGCGCGTAGGTCATCGGGACCGGACTGGCCGCCGAGTTCAGCGCGACCACCGCCAGCGAGCCGTCCGGGTTGCGGAAGGCGGACAGCGCGAGGTTCTGCTCACCCGTCGTGGCCCCGATCCGCGTGGCGCCCGGGCGGATGAACCGGCTGTAGTTCGCCAGCGCCCACAGCCGTTTCGACACCCGGTAGCCGTCGCCGTTCATCTGGATCAGGCCCCGCGTGGTCCCCACCGAGGCGCCGTACCAGTACACGTACCCCGCCGTGTTGCCGGTGGTGAGCGCGGTGTGCACGGCCTTGGCGACGGTGAACCCGTCGTACCCGCTGCCGTCGTCCCAGTTCTCGTTCCACGTCGTCCCGTTGGGCGACCACTCCGACATCCACGTCCGCCGGGAGGTCGGCAGCGGGCCGGTGACCTGGCTCGCGTAGGTGTGCCCGGTGTGCGTCGACACGAGCCCGCGCGCCACCGGATCGGCCTCGATCGCGGCGGTGTAGTCGCGCTGGTGGGTCCAGCCGAACGAGTCGCAGCAGGCGAGCTTGAGCCCGGCCTTCGCCGCGATCGGACCGGCGACCTTGGTGAACTCGACCGCCTGGGCCGGGGTGAACCGCATGGACGAATACGTGGCGGTGTAGTCCGGTTCGTTGGTGAACCCGAGATCGGTGATCCGGATGCCTTCCCCCGCGTAGAACTCCGCGTACTTGACCAGGTAGTTCGCGTACGCCGTGCGCCAGTCGCCGCAGGCGGTGCCGGACAGGCCGCACAGCGTGCCGCCGTTGGCCTCGTCGCCGTTGGTCTTCATGTACCCGGGCGCGCTCCAGGCGTTGGCGTAGAAGCGATCCACGCCGTACGCCTTGGCCTCACGCGCCAGCCACACCTGGCTTTCGTCGCTGCCGTCCCAGACGTACTCCGGGGGCGCGCCCGGCCCGCCGGGGTCGACCGGCTGGATCGACCCGGCGGGCGTGGACACGATGTGCAGGCGCAGGATGGACAGCGCCGCGCCGTCGCCCGAGAGCAGCAGGTCGAGGATCTCCCGCTGCCGCTGCTCGGACAACCCCTCCGACCCGCGCATGATCTCGGCCCGGCCGAACGCCTCGGAGAAGCCGAACCCGTCGATCGGCTGGTGCCGCCGGGCACCGTCGACGACCGCGGCGGTCTGCGCGGTGGCGGGGGACACCCCGACCGCGGCGAGCACCGTCAACACCACGAGCGCGAGCCGGAACATGTCGGATCCTCTCAGCCGATGGCGAAACTCGGATGCGGTGGCTGGTTGTACGCGGTGTTCTGCCACGCGACCGCCACCCGGTACTGCCGGTCCTGCATCAGCGACGGGCGGCTGATGCTGGTGCTGTCGGTGGTGGAGTAGACCCGCAGGGCGCGGTTGTCCGACGTGCGCCAGACGACCTCCTCGCGCCAGTCGCCGAGGATGTCGGCGGACAGCGCGGGCGTGGCCTTGGACCCGTTGTTCGACGCGACCCCGGAACCGGTCAGCAGCCGGGTGTCCCCGCCGGTGCCGTACTTGTCGATGTGCGTGCCGTCGAGCAGTTCGCGCTGCGCGTCGCCGTCCCACCAGATGACGAAGTTGGTGGACCCGGGTTTGCGGGCCGAGACCTGGTTCCCGTTGGTACCGCTGCGAAGTCCGGCGACCGAGGACGACCACGCCTCGGCGCCGGGGTTGCCCGCCCAGATGTCCGCGGCCACCGCGCGGCCGTTGTCGCAGCCGCAGGAGGGCGCGCTCCAGATGATCTGCCCGGTGCGCGCGTTACCCATCCAGTGCGTGGGTTCGCTGGTCCACTCCGAAGGCTTGAACACCTCCAGCCCGGAGCGGGACGGGATGAAGTCGCCGACGTGGTAGGCGTCGCCGTGGTGGGTGTTGTTCTGCCACAGCCCCCAGCCGTTGTCGTCGATCGCCATCGAGCCGTACAGGATCTCGTCGCGGCCGTCGGCGTCCACGTCGGCGACGGAGAGCTGGTGGTTGCCCTTGCCGGTCCACGCCGCGCCGTTGGTCGACGAGTTGGAGTCGAAGGTCCACCGCCGGGTCAGCTGCCCGTTGCGGAAGTCCCAGGCGACGACCACCGACCGGGTGTAGTAACCGCGGGCCATGATGATGCTCGGCCGGGACCCGTCCACGTAGGCGGTGCCGGCCAGGAACCGGTCGACCCGGTTGCCGTAGTCGTCGCCCCAGGACGCCACGTTCCCGCGCGGGGGCACGTAGTCCGCGGTGGCCAGCACGGCGCCGTCCGTGCCGCGGAAGACCGAGAGGAACTCGGGTCCGGTGAGGATGTACCCGCCGGAGTTGCGGTGGTCGGCGCTCGCGTTGCCGATCACCTGGCCGGTACCGGACCGCGTGCCGTCGGCGGTTTTCACCGCCACCTCGGCGCGGCCGTCGCCGTCGTAGTCGAACACCTGGAACTGCGTGTAGTGCGCGCCCGCCCGGATGTTGCGGCCGAGGTCGATGCGCCACAATCGGGTGCCGTTGAGCTTGTAGGCGTCCAGATAGGTGTTGCCGGTGTATCCGGACTGCGAGTTGTCCTTGGCGTTGCTGGGATCCCACTTCAGCACGAACTCGTACTGGCCGTCGCCGTCGAGGTCGCCGACGCTCGCGTCGTTGGCGGAGTAGGTGTAGTTCTCGCCGGACGGCGTGGTGCCGCCGGGCGGGATCTGCAGCGGCACGTCCATGCTCGACGCCATCGGGAAGGCGAGTGACTCCTCGGCCGCGGCGGTGCGCTGCTCGGCGCCGTGCACCACCGGGTGCACGGTGTAGGCGGCCGATGCCGGGGCGCCCGCGTCGAGGAAGCTCGTCGCGCCGGTGACCTGGGCGACGAGTTCGCCACCGCGGTAGAGGTTGAAGGCGGTGCCCGCCGGATCGCCGGCGAGCAGGCGCCAGCTGACGAAGTTGCCCTGCTCGGTGCGGACGCTGATCAGCCCGCGGCCGAGCTTCTCGGCGACGGACCCGGCGGCTGGTGCGGCCTCGTCCGGTGCGGCTTGGTTTGGTGCGGCTTGGGCCGGAGCGGCCTGATCCGGTGCGGCTTGGAGCGGTGCGGCTTGGGCCGGTGCGCTGAACAGGGCACCGAACAGGCTGAGCGCCGCACCCAGGGTGGCGGCGCGAGGGGTTCGTGGCATGGGCTGAACTCCGAATCGCAAGGGGGCAGGAATCGGGTTCGGCTCCGCCGCCGGAAACAGAGCCAGGTACTGGGAGCGCTCACAAAGCACTCGCGAAATTGGTACACCCGCCCTGGCGCGGGTGTCAATGTCCGGATGTGGCCACGGTCTGTCTATTTCGGACCGGAACGGAGAATGGTGTGCAGTTCCGCGGCGACGCGCTCGTGCCCGAACACCGGGAAGCCGAGCCGCCCGGCGGTGCGCTCGGCGAGCCGCCGGTAGAGGGTCACCGTGGCCAGCAGGGCCCGCTCGGTCTCCGGCGCGCCGAAGCCGGACCAGCACTGCTCCAGTTCGGCCTGCACGTCCTCGTCCATCCACGCGCGCAGGCGCGTGCCGAGGTAGCGGGTGTCGAAGGCGGGACCGTAGCGGGCGCGGTGGTCCCACTCGATCATGCGCAGGAGCTCTTCCTTCAGGTCCTGGTCACGCAGTTTCGCCGACCACGGCTCGTCGCGCACGATCGCCTTGGCCGTCATCAGGGCCGCCGCCCACGCCCAGTGGACCGACTCGTCGAACTCCTCACGCGACGGCGCCGCCACCTCCTCGGGCACCAGCGAGGTGGTGGCGGCGCTGCCGTCCTTGTCGAGCAACACAGTATACGACCGGTCGTACGTTTTGTTCTCCAGCGCACCGGCGGGCAGCAGGGTGAAGTCGATCTTGCCGCCGGCGTAGTAGACGAGCCGGGTGGGGTTGCCGTCGCCGTCCTCGAGACGTTCGACCACGAGGACTTCGCCGAGTCCCGCCCACCACGACTCGTCGTCCAGCAGTGCCGCGGGATCGGTGGTGAACACCTGGACGTCCCGGTCGGACAGCGGGTGGGCCGAACCCGCCGCGGCCGACCCGGTCAGGACCAGCGTCCGCACCTCCCGGCGTCCCTCGGCCCAGGAAACCAGTGCGGAAAGCGCCTGCCCGTAGTCCATGCCGGTGATCATCACACGAGCGCGGTCACCGGCTCAGGTGGTGTGCCACTGCTGGTCGGCCGCCCCGACGCAGTCCCACATCACCACCGAAGCCCCGTTCCACCGGTTCTTGTTCGGGATGCTCAGGCACTGGTTGCTGATCCGGTTCCGCAGCTGGCTGCCGTCCCAGAACCACCGCTGCTGCGGCGCACTGAGGCAGTCGTACAGCCCGACCGCGGCGCCCGCGGTGCCGTTCGACCCCCGGACGTCCAGGCACTGCCCCGGGTTCAGGTCGCTGACCAGGTTCTCCCCGCGCCACGACCAGCGCTGCTGCGCCCAGCCGCCGCAGTCCCACATGTGCACCATCGCACCCTTGTTCGGGTTGGCGTCGGCGACGTTGAGGCACCGGTTGTTCATGTTCGACGCGATCATGAACCCGACCAGCTCCTCGGCCGGACCGGCCGACGCCGACGCCGTCACCGCGGCCCCACCGCCCACCAGCACCGCCGCCGCCACTGCCGCCCCGATCTTCGCCGCTCTGTTCACTTCGTTCCCCCTGTCCTCGGTTGATGCCTGATCAGCTTCGCCGCCGCGGCGCGCCGGGTGTATCCCGAAACCTGGGGATTGCGCGGGCGGCGGCACAATGGCCGCATGGAGATCTGGCACAACCCGCGGTGCACCAAGTCGAGGGCGGCGAAGAAGGCGCTGGACGAGGCGGGCACCGGCTACACCGAGCGCCGCTACCTGGACAGCCCGCCGACGGCCGCGGAGCTGACCGAGGTGCTCACCAAGCTGGGCCAGGAACCCTGGGAGATCACCCGCACCAAGGAACCGGTGGCCAAGGACCTCGGCCTCGGCGACCTGCCGCGCGACGCGGCGAACCGCGGCCGGTGGATCGAACTGCTGGCCGAGCACCCGGTGCTGATCCAGCGCCCCATCCTGATCGACGGCGACACCGCCGTCGTCGGCCGTGACGAGGACTCCCTGCGCGAGATCCTCTAACGCCCGCCCACCGGACCGGTGCTCGATCGCACCAGCAGCTCGGGGTCGGCGGTTTTGAGCTGCGTAGGGGCGTCGCCGGGGGAGCGGAGCAGCAGGTCCACCGCGGCGGCCCCGCGCTCGGCGGTCGGGCGGCGGACCGCGGTCAGCGCGGGCCGCACCAGGCGGCACAGGGCCGAGTCGTCCCAGGCCACCACGGACAACCGCCCCGGCACGTCCAAGTCCAGTTCGCGGGCCACCCCGAGGGCGGCCACCGCCATCACGTCGTTGTCGAACACCAGCGCCGTCGGCGCGCCCCGCCCGGTGAGCAGCCGCCGGGTGATGCGGGCGGCGGCGTCGCCGGAGTAGTCCGCCGCGGTGATCACCCGGGCATCGGGCAACTCGGCGGTGGCGGCCCGGAACGCCGCCGACCGCCGCCGCGTGTGCACGAACTCGGGCGGGCCCGCGACCCTGGCGATCTCCCGGTGCCCCAGCGCCGCGAGGTAGTCGACGACGAAGGCCATCGCCTTCTCGTCGTCGGTCCACACCGACGACAGCCCCAGCTCGGCCTGCGGCTCGCCGAGCACCACCGCGGGCAGGCCGAGCTCCTTGACCAGCGCCACCCGGGGATCGTCGACGAGCAGGTCGACCAGCAGGATGCCGTCCACCCGCCGCTCGGCCCACCACCGCCGGTAGATGGCCAGCTGGGCCTCGGCCTGGTCGGTGACCTGGAGCAGCAGGGAGGTCGGCCCGCCGGCCAGCGCGGCCTGGATACCGGAGATCAGCTGCATGAAGTACGGCTCGATGCCGAGCACCCGGGCCGGGCGGTCCACCACCAGCCCGATCGCCCCGGCCGGGCCGCCGGAGAGCACGCGCGCGGCGGTGTGGGGCAGCCAGCCGAGCGAGGCGGCGACCTCGTGCACGCGGCGGCGGGTGGCCTCGGAAACCCCGCGCCGGTTGTTCAGCGCGTAGGACACCGCGCCGGTGGACACCCCGGCGGCCCTGGCGATGTCGGCGATGGTCGGGCGTTTGGTCGGCACCGGTGTGCTCCTCACGGGTCGGGCCGGGCGGTGCTGTGGCGGACCACCAGGCGCGGCAGGCTTTCCGGCCGGGTGGCGACCGGCTGCCCGCCGACGTGCTGGAGCAGCAGTCGCGCGGCGTGCGCCCCATAGGCGGCGACGTCCCGGGAGACGGCGGTGAGCGCGGGCCGCGCCAGTTCGCACAGCGCGGAGTCATCCCAGGCGACCAGCGACAGGCCGCCGGGCACGGCCAGCCCGCTTCGCGTGGCCACGCCCAGCGCGACGACGGCCAGCACGTCGCTGTCGCAGATGATCGCGGTCGGCCGGGGACGCCGGTCGAGCAGCCGCCGGGCGGCCGCGGCGCCCTCGTCCCCGCCGTAGTCGGTGTTGATCACCACGCCGGGTGGCAGGCGGTGCCGCTGCAGCGCGTGGGTCATCGCGGCGGTGCGCGTGGCGGTGTGCCGCAGCCGCGCCGGTCCGGCGATCCTGGCGATCCGCCGGTGCCCGAGGGTGACCAGGTGGTCGACCACGGTGTGCATGGTGGTCGTGTCGTCGCTCCACAACCCCGGCAGCGGGCCGAGCCCGTCGGGGCCGCCGAGCACCAGTGCGGGCAGCCCGCAGCGGGCCAGTTCGGTCACCCGCTCGTCGGGCGCGGCCAGGTCGAGCACGAGCACCCCGTCCACGTGCGCCCCGGTCCACCAGCGGCGGTAGGTGCTGATCTCCTCGCGGTGATCGCGGACCACCTGCAGCCGCAGCGCCACCTTCCGGCGGCCCAGCTCGGCCTCCACCCCGGACACCAGCGCCATCATGAACGGTTCGAGCGCGAGGAACCGCGCCGGCCGGGCCAGCACCAGCCCGACCGCGTCCGCGCGGGTGACCCGGCCCCCGCGGGTGATGCCGTACGGCCGCCAGCCGAGTTCGCCGGCGATGCGCACGATCCGGCGCCGCGTCGACGCCGAAACGCCGGTGCGGCCGTTGAGCGCGTAGGACACCGCGCCCTTGGACACCCCCGCCTCGCGGGCGATGTCCGCCATCGTCGGGCGCCGCGTCACGACCGGGCCGGCTGGCTTCGGCTCGCGAGCACGTCGTTGACGCATCTCAGCACGGGCCGGGTGGTGAACGCCGCGGGCTCGGCCCCGGCGCCGTGGCGGATCTCGAACTCCGCCGACTCGCCGGGCAGCAGGGTGAGCAAAGCGTTGTCCACCAGGGCATCCGGCTCCACGCGATCGGCGAACAGGCACAGGTCCCGCAGCAGCGAGCGGGTCCGTACGGTGACCACCGTGCCGTGCGCGCCCGCCCGCGCCGACGCGGTGAAGTCGGGTTCGGGGTAGGCCAGCGCGCGGTCGTTGGCGAAGAACCACAGCGCCCGTTCGCCTCCCGCGGTCACCACGACCAGCTCCCGCGCGGGGTCGTCCGCCTGCGAAACGTTGGTGGGCAAGGGAACCCGGCCGACCGAGCGCGCGGCGACGCCGAACGCCGAGTCCGACCGGGCCAGCACCTCACCGGTGAAGGACATCCGCTCGATCTGGACCTGGCCGTCCCAAGCCGCGTCCGTGTCGTTGAGCACGGCGACGATCAGTCCGTTCTCGTCCGGTTGGATCGTCAAGCCTCGATCCCGATGGGCCTCCCGCAGCGCGTACCACAGGAGCTTGCGGCGGCCCGCGCTGTCGATCGCCGACCAGCTCATCGACGGCCAGCAGTCGTTGAGCTGCCACACCACCGTGCCCGTGCACCGCGGCCACAGCGAGCGGAAGTGCTCGACGCCGAGCCGGAGCGCGCGAGCCTGGTTGAGCTGGGCGAGGTAGTGCCAGTCGTCGTCATCGGTGACCTCGCCGAAGTGCTCGGCCAGGCCGCGCGCGAGCTTGTCCCCGCCGTCGATCGCCTTCTGGTGCGCGCGCACGGCGGGGGAGTCCGGGGCCAGCGCGCCGAAACCGTCGACGGCGGTGCGGTGCGCGGGCGGGCCCTGGTAGCCGAACTCCGCCACGAACCGGGGCCGGTAGGCGCGGTAGTCGCCGTAGTCGCGGTCGTTCCAGACGTCCCAGATGTGGATGGGCCCGTGGTCGGGATCGTTCGGATGCCGCGCCGGATCACCGGAATACGGGCTGCCCGGCCAGTACGGGCGGGTCGGGTCGAGGCGCGCGACCACCTCCGGCAGCGTGCCGAAGTAGTACCCGGCTCCCCAGCTGCGGTCGCCGAGGCTGTCCCGCCAGCCCCAGTCCCGGTGGCCCCAGATGTTCTCGTTGTTCCCGTTCCACAGCACCAGGCTCGGGTGCCAGGCCAGCCGCCGGACGGCTTCCTCGGCTTCCGCGCGCACCTCACCGCCGAGCGGTTCCTCCTCGGGGTAGGCGGCGCAGGCGAAGAGGAAGTCCTGCCACACCAGCAGTCCGCGCTCGTCGGCCGCGTCGTAGAAGGCCTCGCTCTCGTAGATCCCGCCGCCCCACACACGCACCAGGTTGACCCCGGCCGCGCACGCCTGGTCGAGGCGGGCCGCGTAGCGCTCGGGGGTGATCCTGGGGAAGAACACGTCGTCGGGGATCCAGTTCACGCCACGCACCAGGATCGGTTCGCCGTTGACGCGGAAGGTGAACGGGGTGCCGTGCTCGTCGGGGGTGGTGTCGAGTTCGACGGTCCGGAAGCCGATCCGCTTGTCCCAGGTTTCCAGGACTTCGGTGCCCGCCAGCAGTTCGAGGCGGAGGTCGTAGCGCGGTTGTGCGCCGTGTCCGCGCGGCCACCACAGTTCGGCGTGCGCCACGGCCAGCTCGACGACCACTCCGGACTGTCCTGAAGGGATGGTCACGGTCTGGTGTGCTTCCCCGATCCGCGCGGTGGCAAGGAGTTCTTGGTCGCCGGTGCGTTCGACGCCGACGTGCAGCTTCACCCGGCCGGTGCCGTCCGGCCCGACGGTGACCTCCGGGCGGACTTCGGCCAGCCGGGCGGTGTGCCACCGGTGGACCCGGATCGGGCGCCAGATGCCGCAGGTGGTGAACGCCGGGCCCCAGTCCCAGCCGAAGTTGCACGCGGCCTTGCGGATGAACTGGTACGGCATCGGGTACGCGCCGGGCCGGTCACCCAGTTCGTCCCGCATCCGCTGGGCGTGGGCCAGGGCCGGGTGGAAGGTCACCGTGAGCTCGTTGGCGCCCGCACGCAGCGCGGGACGCAGGTCGAACCGGTGGGTCCGGTGCATGTTCGCCGCCGAGCCGACGGAAATCCCGTTGAGCGCGAGGTCGGCGACGGTGTCCAGCCCTTCGCACACCAGGTCCATCCGCTCGTCCGGCTCGGTGACGAGGAAGGTGCAGGAGTAGTGCCAGTCCGTCTCGCCGATCCAGGCGAGTTCCGCCTCCCGGTCCCCGATCAGCGGGTCCGGGATCAACCCGGCGGCCAGCAGGTCGGTGTGCACCGTGCCGGGTACCGCGGCCGGGATCGGCCCCACCGCCGCCGACCGCACGCGCCAGCCGTCCATCCGCGTCTCCGTTCTCCTCGAAGGTCATTTGGTCGCGCCGGTGGCGAAACCACGGTAGATCCACCGCTGCAGCAACAGGAAAACGACGAGCGTGGGCAGCACCACGATGATCACGCCCGCGGAGATGACCTCCCACTGCGCGCTGAACGGCCCCTTGAACCGGAACAGCGAGGTGGAGATGACCCCGAGCTCGCGCGAGGGCATGTACAGGAAGGGGATGTAGAACTCGTTGTAGATGGCGATGCCCTTGATGATCACCACGGTGGCGATCGCGGGCTTGAGCAGCGGCAGGATGATCCGCCAGTAGACGCCGAGCCGGGAGGCGCCGTCGAGCGCGGCCGCCTCGTCCAGCTCCCGCGGGATCGAGCGCATGAACTGCAGGAAGATGTAGATCGAGACGATGTCGGTGCCCATGAACAGGGCGATCGCGGCGGCACGCGTGTCGAACAGGCCCAGCCGGTTGACCACCTGGAAGGTCGCCACCTGCGTGGTCACGCTCGGCACCAGCGTCGCCAGCAGGAACAGGAACAACACCGCCCGGCGGAACCGGAAGCGGAACCGGTCGACCGCGTAGGCGGCCATCGAGCCGATGAGCACCGTGCCCGCGACCGAGACCACCAGGATGAGCACGGTGTTGGCGAAGGCACCCACCATGCCGCCGTCGACCAGCGCGGTGGCGTAGTTGCTGAAGTTGAGCCAGTCCTGCGGCGGGGTGAACGGGCCGGTGCCGCGGAACTCCGCGTCCTGCTTGAGCGAACCGAGGAAGATCACCACCAGCGGCACCAGCATCACCAGGCACGCCAGCACCAGCGAGGCGTACGACACCACGCCACCGTCCCGCCGCCTCATGCCCGGACCTCGTTCTCCGGCACCAGCCGCCGCTGCACCCAGGTGATCAGCAGGATCAGCACCAGCAGCACCACCGCCATCGCCGAGGCCAGCCCCACCTTGCCGAACTTGAACGCCAGGTCGATGGTCTGGATGACGAAGGTCCGGCTGCCGTTGGCGCCGCCGGTCATGATGTACGGGATCTCGAACACCGACAGCGAGCCCGCGATGGCCAGGATCGCGGTCAGCCCGACGATGTTGCGGATGCTGGGCAGGATGATGTGCCGGAACCGCTGCCACCGGCCCGCCCCGTCCAGTTCCGCCGCCTCGAACAGGCTCGGCGGGATCGACTGGATGGCGCCGAGGAACAGCACGAAGTTCAGGCCGAGGTACCGCCACACCGAGACCCCGGCGAGCGAGTAGTTCACCGTGTCCGGGTCGCCGAGCCACGGGTGCCCGTCCAGGCCCGCCAGCGACAGCAGCGAGTCGAGTGTCCCTTCCGGACGGAAGAAGTAGAGGAAGACGAAGCCGATCGCCACGCCGTTGATCAGGTACGGGAAGAAGAGCACGCCCTTGAACAGGTTCGCGAACCGGATCCGGAAGCTCAGCACGGTGGCGAAGTACAGCGCGAGCACCAGCTGCACGAAGGCCGCGCCGAAGTAGTACAGGCTGACCAGCAGCACGTCGGCCAGTTCGCCGCGCCCGGCGATCTCCGAGTAGTTGTCCGCGCCGACGAACTCCGGGTTCGGGCTCAGCCCGTCCCAGTCGGTGACGCTGTAGAAGAACATGCTCACCACGGGCACGTAGGTGAACAATGCGAGCAGGACCAGCGGCGCGAGCAGGAACAGCCACGGGGTGGCCCGGCCGCGCCGCGTCCGTGTGGTGCTCAGGAGGTCACCTGCGACCTGGCCTCGGCCCAGCGCCGGTTGAGGTCGTCGAAGACGTCCTGTTTGGACTGCCCGTTCGCGCCGCGGGCGGCGTCGATCAGCGTCTGGCGGTAGGTGGGCTGGTAGAGCCCGATCTCGGCGGTCTTGTCGATCATCTTGGCCACCGGTTCCCGGCTGCGGTCCAGTTCGAAGTAGGTCACGCCGTGGCTGGTGAATTCGTCGAGGATGGCCGGGTCCGGGCCGCCGAGCAGGGGTGTGAACCCGCCCTGACTGGCGGCGTATCCGGACTGGTCGGCGAACCAGTCGACCCACGCCCTGGCCGCGTCCTTGTTCCGGGAGTGCACGCTGACCGCGTTCTTGTAGTCACCGGCGATGGCCGAGTGGAACCGCCCGCCCACCTGGCTGGGGAAGGGCAGGTAACCGAGGTCGTCCGGGGTGGCGGCGAGTTCGCGGACCTGGGTCAGCGCCCACGAACCGAGCATCATCGTGGCGATCTTTCCCTCGCCGATCGCCTTCTTGGAGGTCTCCCAGTCGGTGGTGGTCGGGTCCTCCTCGGTCAGTTTTCCCGCCACCGCGTCGAAAAGCAGCGTGTCGATGGTTTCCTGGGGCGTGCCGGGCGTCCACGGCGCGTCGGCCGCGGCCATCGTGGTGATCACGTCGGGCTGCCCGGCCACCGAGGCCCGCAGGTCCTCCCACTGCGCGAGCGGCCAGCCGTTGCGGTAGTTGGTGTAGAGCGGGATCGCGTCGGTCTTGTCCTTGATGGCGCGCAACGCGTCGAGGAACTGGGCGGGCGTCCTGGGCGGCGCGGTGATCCCGGCCTGCTGCCAGATCCTCTTGTTGTAGACGAAGCCGAAGGCGTTGCCGGTGATGGCGAGCCCGTACGCCTTGCCCTCGTGGGTTTGTTCCGGGATGAACCGGTACTTCTTCGCCAGTTCCCCGGCATCACCGAGCGGTTCGAAGTACGACGGCAGCTGTTCGCGGGTGATCGACTCCGGGATCAGCAGGACGTCGCCGTAGTCCTGGCTGCTCATCCGGATCTTGACCTCACCCTCGTAGTCGGTGATGCCCTGGAAGGTCACCTTCACCTCGGGGTGGACCTTGGCGAACTCCCGCTTGTACTGCTCGAACACGGTGTCCACCAGGTCGGTGCGCTGGGTGAGCACGGTGATCTCGCCGTCGATCCGGCCGTCCGCGCCCGCGTCGCCGGAGGCCGAGCAGCCGCTGAACGCGATGAGGCCGGCGGTGGCGAGAACCAGGGTCCTACTTCTCAGCTTCATCGTTTTCGCTCCTCGGCGAGCTGGTGATGAGTGGCGAAAACGCTACGCGCGGCGAAGTTAAGCGGTCAAGCAATCATCTCCGCAGCGCGCCGAACATCGAGCTGTATGACGCATCTACCCTGGTAAAGCGCTCGTGGAGATTCGACTGAACGGACTTAACCGCTCAAGTTCCACTGAACTGTTTAAGTGAGGTACCGGGTGAACATGGCCACCAGTTCGTTCTCCAGCCGCGTGGTGTCGATGGACGCGGGCGCGGCGATGAGCTGGTGCACGACGAGTTCCACGGTGGACACCACCAGCCGCGCGGCGGTCTCCTTGTCGGCCACCTTGACCTCGGGATGCCGCTCGAGGAGGTCGTGCACGAACGCGACCCGTTCCCGTTCGTACGCACCGATCTTCTCCAGCAGTTCGGCCGACCGCGGTGCCTGTTCGAGCATCACCCGCAGCAGTTGCGGGTCGTCGAGGTGGTTGTCGATCACCGCCCGGACGAACAGCCGGAAGATCTGCTCGATCGACCCGGGCAGCTCACCGTTCTGGTGGCGCTCGACGGCCTCCCGCCCGGCGTCGAGGTGCCGGGTCACCAACTCCAGCAGGATCGCGTCCTTGTTCGGGTAGTACTGGTACAGCGAACCGATCGAGACCCGGGCCCGCTCGGCGATCCGGTTGGTGGTGCCCGCGGCGTACCCGTGCTCGCCGAAAACGTGAGCAGCCGCGAGCAGGATGCGCTGCCGGGTCAGCTCGGCGCGGACCTGCCGGGGCTGTTTGCGCGGGTGGAGCCGCTGCCGCTCGGATGTCACCGCTACCTCCTCCAAAGCCGGGAAAAGCGAGTTTCCGGCAAACCGAATGATTGCTCATAATTATGCCATCACCTGCGCAAACACTCGCTGAACCGGAGCTTGGATGCTGCCCAAGGTACGACTGCCCCATACCCGCAGAATGATCACGCTGGAGGTGCTGGGAACCACCAGGACGACCGCGAACTTCACCACCGTCACCCTCGGCGGCCCCGAGCTGGAGCACTTCCGGCCCACCGGCGACGACCAGACCGTCCGACTGTTCTTCCCGCGCGAGGGTCAGGACGGCCTGCGCATGCCGACGCTGAACAACGAGGCGTGGATGGCCGAAGTCCTGCTGCTGCCCAAATCCCGGCGGCCATGGGTCCGCAACTTCACCATCCGGCGGTCCCGGCCCGAAGCGGGGGAGGTGGACATCGAATTCGCGCTGCACGCCGGTTCCCCGGCTTCGTCATGGGCGACGCAAGCCCGGCCCGGCGATCCGGCGGGCATCTTCGACATGGGCGTGTCCTACCTGCCACCGGACGGGGTCGGCGGGCAGTTGCTGGCGGGCGACGAAAGCGCGTTGCCCGCCATCCTGGCGATTCTGGAGAACGCGCCGGATTCGCTGGCCGCCGAGGTGTTCCTGGAGGTGCCCGAGACCGCGGACATCCGCCACGACGTGGTCAAACCGGAAGGCGTGCGGGTGCACTGGCTGCCCAGGAACGACCGCACGGCCCGGCCCGGCGGCCTGGCGCTGGAAACCGTCACGAAGGCGGAGTTGCCCTCGGGCCGGTGCTACGCGTGGCTGGCCGGGGAGGCGAAGCTGCCCACCGGGGTGCGGCGCCACCTGGTGAACGAACGCGGGTGGCCGAAGCAGGACATCGCCTTCTACGGCTACTGGCGGTACGGCCGGGCGAGCCCCGGCTGAGCGGCGTTCGTCAGGAGGCGCGCTCCAGCCGCAGGGCGCGGGCGGACTGGGCCAGGCACCGGTCGCACGGCATGCCGCGCAGCCCGTCCAGCAGATCCGCCTGCCCGGGCTGGATCACCTCACCGCACAGGGCGCTCAGCTCGGTCGAGCCCGCCGACGCCGGGACGAGGTGGCAGACGCGTCTGGTCTCGCCGACGATGCCCCGCCGCAGGCGAACGATCATCATCGCGGGACCAGGCTCCCGTGCCACGCCATCCATACTGATCAAGGTAGGGCCCGCCCGGCCCAGTTGGCTTCGTGCCAACGGACCAAGGAATCACACCCCGACTGGTTCGAAGAACCGAAAACCGCTAACGGCGGACGACCACGGCGCCGCCCAGCCGGTGGCAGAGGTTCAGCGCCAGCTCCACGTCGAGCCGGTTGTCCGCGACCGGCTTGCCGAGCAGTTCCTGCGCCCGGCGCACGCGGTACTGCACGGAGTTCTTGTGCATGAGCAGGCGCTCCGCCGCGGCGGTGTAGCTGCTGCCGACGGTGAGGAACACGCGCAGGGTCTCGCGCAGGCGTTCGTGCTGCTCGTCGTCGAGCGCCAGCTCGCCCAGGGTTTCCTCGACCCACATGCGGGTGGCGGTGAGGTCCGAGGCCATCAGCGCCATCGCGCCGACGTCGCGGAAGGTCATCGCGCGGTCGCAGTCGTCCCCGGCCGCGACGGCCAGGCCGTGCACGCGGGCCGCCTGCCGGTGGGTCCGCCGGAAGCCCTCGACCCCGCTGCCGGGTTCACCGACGGCGACCCGCACCTGCGCGTCGGCGGCGAGGGCGGCCTCGATCTCCTCGTCGGTCGGCCCGGCGAGTTCGTCGACGGGCAGCCAAACCCAGGCGCACAGCTCGTCGTGGGGCACGAACAGTGGTCGCGGGGCGCCGGGCCGTTTCGCGGTGAACCGGCCGGCGAGCGCTTCCAGTCCGGCGAGCGCGTCCGCCGGTCGCGCGGTCTCGCTGTACCAGGCGACCAGGCCGACGTGGTGGCCGCGCACGCGGTAGGCGAGCGCGGTCTCACTGGCGTCGATGTCGACCACCGCGCCGTCGAGCAGCGAGCGCACCCGCGCCGCGCGCACGGCGCTGCGGTTGAGCAGCCAGGTGTCGCGTTCCTCCTCGTAGGCGGCCACGACCTGCTGGGTGACGCGGTCGATGAAGATCAGCGCGCCGGAGAGCGCCTCGCGGGTCAGCGCGCCGAGTTCGGCGGCGTCGGGGATCTGGCGGGTGCCCTCCTGGATGGCCAGGTCGAGCACCGCCATCTGGCCGAGGTAGTAGGCGCGGATCAGGTCGATCACCGAGGTGCCGCGCTGCGCGAGCCGCCGCGCGTACTCGATCGCGGCGGCCGGCGCCTCGACCCGGGTGGGGTCGATGCCGTGCTGGAAGATGCGCAGGGCGGTGTCGATGTTCTGGTAGACGCTCGCCGAGAGCAGGCTGACCATGCCCTCGTCGTCGTGGACCAGGTGGGGGAGTTCGCGTTCGTAGAGGCTGACCAGTTCGGCGGTCACTTCCGAGGCACGGTCGTTCAGCGCGGTGGCGACACGGGCGAGCCGGTCCGAACGGGGATCCTCCACGTGATCACTCTAGGGCGTTACAGCGGGAATCCGGCTGTAACCTGCCGTTATCGGAGTTCGCTAGCGCGACCGGCCCCGCCGTCGCCAGACGCCGATCCACAGCAGGGCCGAGACCACCGTGCTCGGCGCCACCAGCAGGTAGACCGGCCAGTCGTGGAACCCCGAAATCCACAGCATCGCCGCCACGCCCAGGGAGATCAGCGTCCACATCATCGCCAGCGAACTGCCGTTCCGCCGCCACCGCGCGAGCAACCCCCGCTTCGACTCCCGGCTACTCACCACCACGACCCCCGAACTCCGACATCCCTCGATCGAAGTACCCCGCCGCGTCCGCTTCAACCTCTTTTCCGCCGGAAAGCCGGGAAAGAGGCGCGCTGCCCGGTCGAGCCGGGCCATGCTCGTTCGACGTACCGGCAACGACGAACCGACAAGGAGCTGCCGTGCACCACGTGATCCGTGAACTCCACCCGCCGCAGGGACCGCGCAACGCCCAGTTCATCGGCGAGCCCTACGGCGCCGACATCTCCTTCTTCCTGGTCGACGCCGAACCGGGCCAGGGGCCGCGCCCGCACCGGCACCCGTACCCGGAGACCTGGATCGTCCGGTCCGGGCGCGCCACCTTCTACGCCGAGGGCGACGAGACCGAGGCGGGGCCCGGTGACGTCGTCGTGGTCGGCGCGCACACCCCGCACACCTTCCGCAACAACGGCACCGAGCGCGTGGAACTGGTCTGCATCCACGCCGCCGGTGAGATGAGCACCGAATGGCTCGACAGCACCGACCCCCTGCCCTGACCGGTCAGCTCAGCTCAGACGCCCGCGGTCTGGCTGATCCACGAGCGGCTGCTGGCCACGCTGGCGTAGTTGTTGGTCCCGGTGGGGTTGCTGCCGCCCTGGTTCTGCACGGTCGAGGCGACCCCGACCTGACGGCCGCCGGAGATCTGCGGGCCGCCCGAGTCGCCCTTCCACGCGGCGCCGTTGATGCCGCGGCTCTGGATCGCCGGGCCGCCGTACGCGTCCGTCGAGGTGCCGGTGACCTGCACGTTGGCCGTCTTGAGCACCGGCGAGGCCGGGCCGGTCGGGGTGGTGCGGCCCCAGCCGTAGATCTGGTTGGTGGAGCCGACGGGCGGGTTGGCGTTGCCGAGGGTGATGTAGGTGGTGCTGAACGAGCGCGTCAGGTGCAGCAGCGCCACGTCACCGACCGGTGACACTCTCTGCTGGTCGACGCCGATCTGCGTGCCGGCCCCGAGGGTGTTGCTGCCCACGCGCACGCTCATCGAGCTGCCGAGGCAGTGCTCGGCGGTGAGCACCCACTGCGGGGCGATGATCGTGCCCGAGCAGTTGAAGTTGCCGTTGACGTAGACCTGCGCGCCCCACGGCACCGAGGGGGCGGTGCCGCCGCCGACGATGTTCGGCTGCACCCCGCCCGCGCTCGCGGTGCCGGCGAGCAGGGTCATGGCGAGCGTGGCGGTGGCGGCGGCGAGGGTGCCAAGGGTACGGACTCGGCTCACGGTCGAGGTCCTTTCGGATACCGGGGGAACCGCCGGGATTCCGGCGATGGGCCGGAAAGTAGGCAGGCGGGCGCGGCGCCAGGTACCGACGAAGGTCGGGTGGCGGCGCGGATCCCTACCGAGGAAGGGGGTTTCGCTACCTACTGAATTCGATCACCGGGTGGCGGCCCTTTTACTCAGTAGGGTGGGATGGCGGGCATGACCAGGCTGCCCCACCTCCGGCCCGACGACCTCGACGACGACCAGCGCGCGCTGTACGACGCCATCACCGGCGGCCCGCGCGCGGGCGGCCCGGTCGCGCTGACCGACACCGACGGCCGTCTCGCCGGGCCGTTCAACGCGATGCTCGTCGCGCCGGCGGCCGGTTCGGCGTTGCAGCGGCTGGGCGCGGCCATCCGGTACGAGACCTCGCTGAGCGCGCGCACGCGGGAACTGTCCATTCTCGCCGTCGCGTCGCATTGGGACTCCGCCTTCGAACGCCACGCCCACGAACCCGTCGCGCTCGCGGCCGGGCTGACCGAGCAACAACTGGCGGCGGTCCGCGCGGGAACCCTGCCGGACGGTCTCGACGACACCGAACGGGCCGCGCTGCGGTTCGTCACCGCCCTGCTCCGCGACGGCGATGCCGACGACGAGACCTATGCCGCCACCGTTGCGACCCTCGGTGAACGGACGGTCGTCGAGCTGACCACCCTGGTCGGCTACTACGCCACGCTCGCCCTGCAACTACGTGTCTTCCGGGTGGAGCCCTAGCCGTGGGCGTGCCCCTGCGAGCCGACGCGGCCGGATCCGTCTACCGGGAGTTCGAGGCGGTGACGGACGTCGTCCACTGCACCTGGGAGGGGGTGCCGGGCTGGTCGCGGGTCATCCGCGTGCTGCCGGACGGGTGCGCCGACCTCGTCTGGAACGGGGAACGCCTGTTCGTGACCACCGGCTTCACGCTGATGCGGGTGCCACTGGCCGCACACGGGACCACGGTCGGCCTTCGGTTGCGCTGTGGGGCGGCGGGCGGAGTGCTGCGCAGTGTGGCGAGCGGGGAGCTGGCCGATCTTGTGCCGTCGAGCGCGAAACTGGCCGATGAACTTCAGGCGGCCGAGACCGCCGCCGAACAGCGCCTGCTGTTGGAACGTTTTGTCGCCGGGCGGCTGCGTGCCGGGTTCCGCCCCGATCCCGCACTGCCCGCGGTGGTGCGTGCGCTGGCGGAACCGGACGCGCGGGTCGACCGGGTGGCCGACCGGATCGGCCTGAGCGAGCGGACCCTGCGACGACGGCTCGGCGCCGCGGCCGGATGCGGGCCGAAGGAGGTCCACCGGGTGCTGCGCTTCGCCGCGTTCGTGCGCGGCCTCGGCGATCTGGCGTCGGGCCGCGCGACGCTCTCGTCGGTGGCGGCGGGCCTCGGTTTCGCCGATCAGTCCCACCTCGGCCACGAGTGCGTCCGGCTCTCGGGCTCGTCACCGGCCCGGCTGGTGGCCGCCTACGCACGTCACGACGGCGTGGCCGAAATCCACCAGACTCGCCCGGCCTGAGGGGGCAGGGTCGGCGCATGGAGCCGATCACGCTGTCCGTCCGCCTCGACGACCTGGACACCAACGGGCACGTCCGCGGGCCCGCTTACCTGGTCTACGCCGATCACGCCCGATGGGTGACCGCCGAGGCCGCGGGCGCGGGGCAGGCCCTGCTGAACGCCAGGGGCGTGGGCCCGGTGAACCTGGAGACCACCATCCGGCACCTGGCGGAACTGCGGGCGGGCGACCGGGTCACGATCACCTCGACCTACGAATGGGGGACCGGGAAGACCTCGCGCATCGTGCAGCGGCTGCACCGGCAGGACGGGGTGGCGGTCGCCGAGGTCAGCAGCGTGTGCGGGCTGCTCGACCTCACCGAACGGCGGCTGGTGCCCGATCCCGCCGGGTTCTGGCGCGAGCACGCCACCCGGCCCGGCCTACTGGGACTCGCCTGAGCGCAACCCGGCGACGAGGATCGCGACCAGCCGTCGTTCGTCGTAGGGGAGCGTGCCACCCGCCGCCGCGCACAGCCCGCCGATGCCGCGCATCAGCTCGTAGGGGTCCACATCGGACCGGATCTCGGCCGCGCCGGCGTCGAGCAACGCCCCGCACACGGGCACGAGCCGCTCGAGGAAGTAGGCGTGCAATGGGTCGTAACAGGGATCGTCGGACTGCAGCACCTTGGCCAGACCTTGTTTGGTGACAACGAAATCGACGAAGAGGTCGAGCCAGCTGGCGAGCGCGGCGTACGGGGTGGCGCTGCTCGCCAGCAGCGACGGCCCGGCCTCGGCGAGCGTCTCCACCTGGTGCCGGTAGACGGCGACGATGAGGTCCGCCCGGGTGGGGAAGTGGCGGTAGATCGTGGCCGTGCCGATCCCGGCCCTGGCCGCGATGTCCCGGATCGGCGCCGCCACGCCGGATTCGACAAAAACCGCGGTGGCCGCGTCGAGCAGGTTCGCCGCGTTGCGCCGCGCGTCGGCCCGCTTCGGCCGGGTGCCTGGTCGGTCGTGCACCACACCTCCTCGACTAACCGGGACAGTGTCCCATATATTCGCTGCCATGAACACCACCCCTGTTGTCTCAGTCGGGCCACTGGTGCTGGAAGCGCCGGGTCGCGGGGAAGACCTCCGGGTCCGCGTCTCCGCGCCGGTCACCGGGAACGACCTGCCGATCATCGTCTTCTCCCACGGTTACGGGTCTTCGTTGCACGGCTACGGCCCGCTGGTCGACCACTGGGCGGCTCACGGTTTCGCGGTCGTCCAGCCCACCCACCTCGACTCCCGGACGGTCGGCCTGACGCCGGACGATCCCCGCTCCTCGCGGCTGTGGCGGTTCCGCGTCGAAGACCTCAAGCACGTCCTCGACCACCTCGATGCGCTGGAAGCCGCCGTCCCGGGGCTCGGCGGCAGGCTCGACCGGGACCGCATCGCCGCGGCCGGGCACTCGTTCGGGGGTCAGAGCGCGGGCAACCTGCTGGGCCTGCGGGTGCTCGATCCGGTCGGCGCGGACCTGTCCGATCCGCGGGTGAAGGCGGGCGTGCTGCTCGCCACGGCGGGTACCGGCGGGGCGGATCTGAGCCCGTTGGCGGCCGAGAGGTTCCCGTTCATGAACCCGGATTTCACGCAGATGAGCACGCCGGCGCTGATCGTCGCCGGGGATCTGGACGATTCGCCGCTTTCGGTTCGCGGCCCGGAGTGGCTGACCGACCCGTATTTCCTGAGCCCCGGGGAGAAGAGCCTGCTCACCGTGTTCGGCGGGGAACATTCGCTCGGCGGCATCGCCGGTTACGAGGTCAGGGAGACGACGGACGAGCACCCCGCGCGCGTGGCCATGATCCAGCGCGTCACCACGGCCTACCTCCGGCACGCGCTCGGGATCGAGGGCGAGAGCTGGGCGGCGGCGCGGGAGGCGCTGTCGTCCAGCGAGCTGGGGAAGCTCGAGAGCAAGAGGTGAACATGACTTGGTGACGACTGGGTACCCGCTGGTCATGCCTACTTACGACCACACCGGCACGGTCGACGTACCGGCCGCGGACCTGTTCGGGTACCTGGCGGAGCCGGGCAACCTGCCGGACTTCCTGCCCGCGATGACCGAGGCGCACCGCGAAGGCGGTGGACAGGTGCACGTCGAGGCCGAGGTGCGCGGCGAGCACGTCGAGGGGGAGGCGTGGCTGAAGGTGGACGAGGCCACCCGGACGCTGAGCTGGGGCGCCCCCGGCGACGGCGATTACCACGGTGACCTGCGCGTGACCGAGACCGAGCCGGGCACGAGCGAGGTGACGATCCGGCTGCACACCGAGCGCGCGGGCGGGGAGGAGATCCAGCGGGCGCTGGAGGAAGCGGTGGCCACGCTTTCGCAACGCGCCGCCGCGGAAACCGACCGGGAAGCAGCCGAGCACCAGGAAGGCTGGTCCTGACCAACCGGTGGCCCTGGGCCAACCGGCGGCCTTGACCAACCGGTGGTCCTGGCCAACCGGTGGTCCTGGCCAACCGGTGGTCCTGGCCAACCGGTGGCCCTGACCAACCGGCAGCGCTGACAACCGGCGGCCCTGACCTCCGGGCGGCCGGAGGCGGCGGCCGCCACGCGGCCTGCTGGCGCTCGCGGCCCCCCGGCGGCCGAGGTCAGAGCTGTCACCTGACCTACCGGCGGCTCGCGGCCGCCGCAGCCAGTAGGGCGGCCGCGAACAGCAGGTACGACGGGACCAAGCCACCCGCCGAGCTGAGCGTGCCGCCGATGGCGCGGCCCAGCAGCTGCCCCACACATTCGGCCGTGATCACCGCGGTGGCCAGCTCGGCGGCGCTGAAACCGCTCGAACCCGCGGTGGTCGCCCTGATGTACAGCCCCGGATACGCGAGCCCAACCCCGATACCGCCGACCGCCCAAGCGACCAGCGCGACGGTGAAGGAACCCCCGGTCGCCACCACCGCCGTGCCCAGCGCGGTCAACGCCAACCCGATGGCGGGCAGCCGCTGCTTGGCACCCGCCGAGGTGAACCGGGCGGCCACCAAGCTGGTGATCGCCCAGCCCAGCGGGGCGGCGCTCAGCACGATCGCCGCCTGCCCGAGGCCCAGCTGGAACCCGCTGGTCAGCAACACCGTGATGAGGCTGTCCGCGCCGAAGTAACCGACCGCGAACAACACCATCGCGCCGAGCGCGGCGGGAGTTCCCCGTCGCAGGCGCGCGGTGCCCGCGGGCAGGATCGAGATCATCCCGGCCACCGTGACCACCGTGCCGAGGACGGCCGGCGGCCACCAGCCCGAGCTCAGCACCACCCCGGCCGCGCCGAGCGGGACCAGCAGCGTCCGCCCCAGCGGCCGCGGGGCTTCGTCGCCGGTCCGGTCGTCGCGGACGGCGCGCACCACCAGCAACCGTCCGAAAAGGACGAACGGCACCGGGATCAGCAGCGTCCAGCGCCACCCGGCGAGGTGCTCCAGCCCCAGCGTGGCGGCCGGGCCGACCAGCGCGGGCAGGATCCACATCGCCGACGACGCCGCCACCACCCGGATGCGCAGGCGGTCGTCGAGGTGCCGGATCGCGGAGCTGATGCCGAACACCGCGAGCAGCCCGCTGGCGAGCCCGCCGGTGAACTGCCCCAGCGCGAACATCCACGCCGCCTGGGCGGAGGCGGCCAGCGCGAGCCCGCCGAGGTAGGCGAGCATGCCGGCGGCCAGGGTGCCGCGCGTGCCCAGCCGCCGCAGCACCCGGGAAGCCAGGGGGAGCGCGACGAACAGGCCCAGCGTCGAGCCCGCGATCAGCAGGCCGAGCTCGTTCTCCGCGTCCAGGTCGGCCGCGACCACCGGCAGCAGCGTGGACGCGACGAAGCCGGTGACCGCCGCCGCGAACTCGAGCGCGACGATGCCGACCGCCAGGACCAGCGGCCGGTGCCCGCGCTCAGGTGTAGAGCTCGCGGTCATACAGGTTGATCTGGACCGGCACCCCGTCCGGGTCGCGGACGCGCAGGGAGTGCCCGAAGTTCTCGTCGATCACCGGCCCCGGTTCGAACCCGGCCGCCCGCAGGCGCGCCGCGACGTCTTCGAGCGGTTCGTTCGCCTCGAAGGCCACCTCGCACCGGCCCGCGTCCTCGGCGGCGCCGCGGTGGAGGGCCAGCATGCCACCGTCGGCGGGCAGTTCGACCCAGCCGCCGGGGCGGGAGACCGGCCCGATTCGCAGGCCCAGCACCTCGTAGAACCGCGTCAACGCCGCGACGTCCTCGCTGTAGCGGATCGGCATCACCCGCATCACGCTCGCTCCTCACTGGTCGAACCGCGCTGCCGCAGGTACTCCTCCAGCACCCGCTCGACGAACGCCGACAGCGACTCGTCGGCCTCGACGGACGCGTGCTTCACCCGCCGGACGAGGTCAGGCGGCAGGTAGACGCTGAACTGCCGTTTGGCGACCTTGGTCATGCTCACATGCTAGCAAATGAGCATGCGTGCACGAGTAGGGTGCGAGCCATGGTGGAAGTGATCGGGGCGGGGTTCGGCCGGACCGGCACCACGTCGTTGCACGCCGCGCTGGAGGCGCTGGGGTACGCGCCGTGTCACCACATGCGGGAGGTGCTCGGCGATCCGGCGGCCACCGCGGCGTGGACGGCGGCACTGCGCGGGGACCGCGACGCGCTGCGCACGGCGGTCGCGGGTTATCGGGCCACTTTGGACTTCCCGGGGTGCCTGCTGTGGCGCGAGCTGAGGGAACTCTTCCCGGACGCCAAGGTGCTGCTCAGCGTCCGCGAGCCGGGGAGCTGGTACCGCAGCGCGGTCGAAACGATCTTCAACCCGGTGATGCGCGAGGTCACCGCGAAACTCGGCGGCGGGACCGACGAGATGATGGCGGCCCTCGCCGAACGCGGCTTCGGCCACTTCGGCGAGGAGGAGACGATCGCCTGGTTCCTCCGGCACAACGAGGAGGTCCAGGCCGCGGTCCCGGCGGACAGGCTGCTCGTCTACCGGGTCACTGAGGGTTGGGAGCCGCTGTGCGCGTTCCTCGGCGTCCCGGTCCCGGCGGAACCGTTCCCCAGGTCCAACGACGCGGCCGACTTCACCGGCACCGTCGACCGCTTCCTCCGCGAACCGGGCTGACCCGGGCGCACACCGCGCGGCCGTTACAGTGGCCGCCGAAGGCGGGAGGGCGGTTGTGGACTTCGGAGTGCTGGGCCCGCTGACCGCGTCGCGGGCGGGGCTGGCGCTGGAGCTCGGCACGCCGAAGGGACGGTTGCTCCTGGCGGTCCTGTTGAGCCGTCCCGGGCGGCTGGTCGCCGAGGACGCGCTGGCCGACGCGCTCTGGGGCGAGGACCCGCCGAAGAGCGCCGCCAAGAACGTGCAGACCTACGTCCACCGGCTCCGGCAGCGGCTGGGCGATCCGGACCGCATCGTCCGGGAGGGCGCCGGTTACCTGGTGCGGGCCGCCCGCGACGAGCTGGACTCGGCCCGTTTCGAGGATCTCGCGGGGCGCGCCCGGGCGGCCGAGGATCCCGCGGAAGCCCGCAGGCTCTTCGGGGAGGCGCTGGTGCTCTGGCGTGGACCCGCGTTCGACGGCTTCGCCGACGTGCCCGCGCTGACCGCGGAGGCCGCCCGCCTCGACGAACTGCGGCTCGGCGTGCTCGAAGAGCGGATCGACGTCGACCTCCGGCTCGGCCGCCACGGCGAACTGCTCGGTGAGCTGACGGCGCTGACGATGCAGCATCCGCTGCGCGAACGGATGTGGGCCCAGCTCATGCTCGCGCTCTACCGCGACGGCAGGCGGGCGGACGCGCTGCAGGCCTATCTCCAGGTCCGTACCGTGCTGGCCGAGGAAACCGGCGTGGAACCGGGGCAGCAACTGCGGGAACTGCACCGGGTCGTGCTCGGCGACGAGTCCACAGTAGACACAGCGGCGCCGGAGACCGGCATCGTCCGGATGCTGCCGCCCGCCCTCGGCGACTTCACCGGCCAACGGGCGGAACTGGCCCGGATCGAGGAGGTGCTCCGCACCGGGCGCGCCGCCGAGGAACCGGCCGCGGTGGTGACCATCTCGGGCACCGGCGGGATCGGCAAGACCGCGCTCGTGGTGCAGGCCGCGCACCGCCTCCGCCCCGTCTATCCCGACGGGCAGTTGTTCGCGGCGCTGGCCGGGGCCCGTGCCCAGCCGGTCGATCCGGCCGCGGTGCTCGGGCGGTTCCTCCGCGCGCTGGGCGTGCCCGCCACCGCGGTGCCCGACGACCAGGAGGAGCGTGTCGCGCTCTACCGGGGCTTGCTGGCGGAACGCCGGATCCTGGTGGTGCTCGACGACGCGCTCGACGAGGAGCAGCTGGCACCCCTGATGCCCGCGAGCGGGACCTGCGGGGTGCTCGTCACCGCCCGCGTGCGGCTGGGCGGTCTCGGTGGCGCGCACCGGATCGAGCTCCGCGAGATGTCCGAAGTGGACAGTGTGGCGATGCTGCGCCACAGCGACCGGCTGACCTCGGCGAGCCAGGCGGAACTGGCCGAGCTGGTGCGGTTGTGCGCGCGGCTGCCGCTCGCGCTGCGGATCGCCGGTTCGCTGCTGGTGTCGCGACCGCACTGGCGGCTCGCGGACCTCGTGTCGCGGCTGGCGGACGAGCAGCACCGGCTGGACGCGCTGCGGTACCGCGATCTCGAGGTGCGGGCCAGTTTCGGGCTGAGCTACCAGGGCCTGCGGCCCGAGGCGCGGCGGCTGTTCCGGCTGCTCGGGCTCCTGGAGGCACCCGATTTCCCGCTCTGGGCGGCGGCCGCCGCGCTCGACGCCGAACTGCGCACCGCGCGGGAACTGCTCGACGAACTGGTCGACGTCCACCTGCTCGACGTCACCGGCACACCGCAGGGCCAGGCGCGGTACGGCTTCCACGACCTGGTGCGCGCCTACGCGAGGGAACGCGCGGAGGCGGAGGACCCGGTCCGGGACCGGCACGAGGCCGTGGGCCGTGTCCTGGCCGCCCTGCTCGTCTTCACCGACATCGCCGACCGCGATCACATGGGGGAGAACATCTTCGAGCGGGAGGCGGCCCGGTGGCGGCCCGAGCGGGTGGCGGCGAGCCTGCCGCCCGCGGTCCCGCCGGTGAAGCTGCTCGACGCGGAGCGCGTCCCGCTGGTGGCGGGGGTGCGGCAGGCCGCGGACCTGGGCTGGAACGAGCTGTGCTGGGAGCTGGCCGTCGGCGGGCAGGCGTTGTTCGAGACCGAGCGGTACTTCGACGACTGGCAGGAGTGCTACGACATCGCGATGGCGCTGGCGACGGCGGCGGGCAACGTGCGCGGCCGGGCCAGGTTGCTCATTTCGATGGCCGGCCTGCGGTACACCCGGCGCCGGTACGGTCCGTCCGAGGAGGCCAACACCGAGGCGATGCGCCTGTTCGAGCAGGCCGGTGACCAGCGCGGGTACCTGGAGGCGCTGACCAACGCGCCGTTCTTCCTGGTGCCCGGCGGGCGGTTGACCGAGGCGGTCGTGGCGGGCCGCGAGGCCTTCGAACGACTCGACGCCGCCGGGCAGGCCGCGGCGGCGCTGCACGCGTACTCCCAGGTCGGCCTCGCTCACCTGCAGGCGGGGCAACCGGAAGCCGCGGTGGAGGTGCTCACCGAGATCGTCGCCGGGGCGCGGAAACTGGGGATCCGGACGCTGATCGCGCGGGACACCTACTGGCTCGGCCAGGCGCACCTCGCGTGCGGGAGGCAGGCGGAGGCCGAGGAGGCGTTCACCGAGCTGATCGAGTTCGCCGGGGACATCGGGTCGTCGGGCGGGGTCTACACGGCGCACGCCTGGGGATGTCTCCATCTGGCCAGGGGCGAGTACGGCGAGGCGCGCTCACGCCTGCGCGAAGCCGTAGCGGCCGCGCAGGCCCTGCACGACCCCATGTTCGAGACCCGGGTGTTCACCGATCTGCTGGATCCGCGCCTGTACGCCGACCACGAGTTGCCCGCCGCGATCGGCGAGGGGGAACACGCGGTCGCGGTGGCTCGCGGCATCGACTACCCGTACCTGCTCGCGGGCGTGCTGGACCAGCTCGCCCGGCTGCGGGCGGCGGCGGGCGACGAGGAGGCGGCGCGCCACCTCGCGGGCGAAGCGGCCGCGGTGCGCGCCAAGATCCGCTGACCCGGCGTATACCAGCCGTATTCCGGGCCCTGCGATCGTGCGCGGCGTCGAACGTTCGAAGCCGCCCGTTTCCCGGCGGCCCTGGTCAATGCAGTGAGGTAGTTGTGCACAAGGGACGGATCGTTTTCGCGGCCGCGCTGGCCACCATCGGGTTCGGGCTCTCGGCCTGTGGCAGCGAGCCCGCCCCGCCGAAGGCCCCGCCGACGCCGCCCCCGGCCGCGCCCGCGCCGAGCAGCGAGCCCGCGGACGACGCTGGTGCCGCGCCGGTCGACGGTGAGGTCACCGCGCCGGGCACGAAGCTCAAGCTCGGGGAGCGCGCGGTGCTGCCGTTCGAGTACACGAAGCAGAAGAAGGGGACCATCGCCGTGACGGTCACGGCGATCGAGAAGGGCAGTGAGGCCGACATGGCCGCCTTCGGGGAGAAGGCGAAGGGGATGACGCCGTACTTCCTCAAGATGAAGGTGGAGAACGTCGGCGGTACCGACTTGGCGCACGCGTCGCTGAAGCTGAACGGCGTGCTGGAAGGCGGCAGCGGTACCGGGGTGGTGCTGATCGGCGACATCCCCGGCAAGTGCGACAACGAGACCGCGCCGGCGAAGTTCACCACGAAGGGCGCGTCCTACGAGACGTGCTCGCTCAGCGCCACCAAGGACAAGCCCGTCACCGCCGTCGAATTCGACGAGGGCGACGCGTACCAGGACGGTCCGGTCGTCTGGACCAGTTGAGCCCGCTGGAAGCCGTTACCGGCTCCCCCGGAGGTGGCGGGCGAGGAACCGTTCCAGCGTGCGGTACAGCTCGATGTTGCTGTCCGGGTTGACGAACCAGTGGCCCTCCCGCTCGTTGAGCAGGTACTCCACCTCGCCGCCCCGGGCACGCAGCGCCTCGGCCACCCGGTCGGAGTGGCGCCGGTGGACGCGGACATCGTTGGCACCGTGGACGAGCAGCATCGGCGCGGTGATGTCACCGACCCGGCTGATCGGCGACCGGGCGAGCATGTCGGCTTCCTGCGCCGGGTCCTCGGGGTCACCGATGTAGCGCAGGTACGAGTTCTGCACGGCACGCCGCGCGAACGGGACGACCGACCGCACGAGGTCGGTGAGGTCGGACATGCCGGTGTAGCTGGCCGCCGCGGCGAATCGGTCCGGGGTGAACGCGGCCCCGACGAGTGCGGCGTAACCACCGTAGGAAGAGCCGTAGATCGCGACGCGGCCGGGATCGGTGTAGCCCTGCGCGATCGCCCAGTCCAGCGCGTCGATCACGTCGTCGTGCATGCGGCCGGCGAACTGGCCGATCGCGGCCTGGGTGAACGCCTTGCCATACCCGGTGGAGCCGCGGAAGTTCACCTGCAGCACCGCGTAACCGCGGTTGGCCAGCAGCTGGACCTCCGGGTCGTAGCACCAGCTGTCGCGGTACCACGGACCACCGTGCAGCAACACCACCGTCGGCAGGCCGCGGGGCTCGGCGCCGACCGGGAGGGTGAGGTGGCAGGGCAGCGCCAGGCCGTCGCGGGCGGACACCGTAACCGGGGTGACCGCGGCCAGTTGCGCCGGGTCCAGATGCGGGTACGGGCGGAACAGCCGCCGGGCCGTTCCGGTGGTGTGGTCGTAGAACCAGGTGACACCGGGGTCGCGGTCGTGGGTGAAGTCCACCACCCAGCGCCGGCCGGCGTCGTCGCAGGACACGTGGGCGAGGTCGCCGTCGGACAGCTCGGCCAGTCGCGGCAGCACCTCGGCGAAGTGCGGGTCGAGGGCGTGGATCTCCTGCCGGGCACCGAGGTACCGGGCGCCGAGCAGGTCGCCGGTGGCCTGGTTCAGGATCAGCGAGGACGGGAAGCGGGGGTCGGCCTCCGGCCGCGGGGTGTCCAGGTCGAACCCGGGGCGGCTGTCCACTCCGGACTGTTCGCCGGTGTCGAGGTCCAGCCGCACCAGGCGGATGTGGTCCGAACCACGCGGCGAACCGATCCACAACCCCGTTCCGTCGGGGGTGGGCACGCAGGGGTTGACGCCGAAGGGGTGGTCGAGCCCGGAGAACCGGGCGATCAACCGCGGCGCCCCGGCCGAGAACTCCGACAGCAGGTGATCACCGTCGTCGGCCATGCGGTAGGCGAGGATCCGGCCACCCGGCGCGCAGAGCCAGGAGGTGACGTCACCGGGGTTCTCGGCGAGCAACGTCATCCGGGCCGTGCCGAGGTCGATTTCGTGCAGGTCGATCAGCTCGGGCCGGCGCGCGTTGAACTGGACGACGACCGTGCCGGGCCGGTCCGCGCGGAACTGGGTGCCCAGCACGCGTGCCCCGTCGACCGGGGTCAGATCCACCGCGGGCTCGTCGGGCCGGGCGGGGTCGATCCGGTGCAGGTGGGCGTTCTCGTCGCCGTCGGTGTCCTGGGTGAAGAGCAGGTACCGGGAGTCGGGGGTCCAGAAGAACGTGTCGATGCTGCGGTGGTCGTCGGCGGTGACGCGCCGGGACGCCGGGTCGTCGGTCGCGCTGGTTTCCGGCCAGTCACCCGCCAGGTCACGAACGAACACGTTGAGCCGGTCGCGCCACGGGGCGAGGTAGGCGACCTTCGTGCCGTCGGGGGAGAGCTGGGCACGGCTGCGGGCGGGCGGGCGGAAGAACTCTTCGACGGTGATCGGCTTGGGCGTCATGCCGGGCCTCCGGGATCGGTGGTGCGGACACCCCCGAGTTCAAACCCCGACGTCGCGTCGTACTCAAGTCCGGCAGGCGTGATCCACGCCATACCCGGTCAAGCTCCGCCGGGCTGCTCCAGCCGTTGTCCGACCCGGCGCAGGACGCGGTGCTGCACCGGCCGGAGGTTCTGCTCGCTGAGTTCGTCCAGCAGCGCGGCCGCTCGCCCGTCGAGCCGGGCGAGCTCGGTCAGCCCCGCCGTCATCGGTCCCAGCAGGGCGACCAGATCGTCGACGAGCTGGGCGACTTCGTCTTCGGGCGGGTCGGCATCGAGGGCGTAGAACCGCGCGGTGAGCGGAGCGACGGCCGACGTCCCGGCGGTGAGCAGGGTGATCAGTTCCGCGTGGCCCGCCTCGTCGAGCAGGTGCGCGACGAGCAGCAGCTGTTCGTGCTCGTACCGCGCCATGGATTCTTCCGGCGAGGAGCGGAACGCCGCCAGATCCGGGGGCAGATCCGGCGGGGATCCGGTGCGGCGCAGCACGGCGATGTTCTCCCGCCGCGCCGTGAGCCGCTCGATCTCGGCCGCGGCGTCCCGGTCGAGATCGTCGAGCAGCCGCTCGGCGGCGGCCGGATCGTCCAGCACGGCGGGTATCTCGGACAGCGGGACGCCGAGGGCGGTCAGCCGGGTGATGCGCAGGAGCCGGACCAGGTGGCCCACGTCGTAGTGCCGGTAACCGCCCGCCGACCGCGGTGGCTCGGGCAGCAGCCCGATCTGGTGGTAGTGGCGCAGCGTGCGGACGGTGACGCCGGCCACCTCGGCGAGTTCACCGCTGAGCACTCGGTCCACCCCTCCGGCCGCGCGTCACGAGTCGGGGTCGCTCAGCCACTTGTTGCGTTCCGCGCACCGCCGGGCGGTTTCGACCACCCCGGCGATGGCGGGTGACGGGTCGTTCGCGGGCCACAGCACGGAGAGTTCGGCCATGATCGGCGGATCGACGACGTCGCGGAGCACGATGCCGTTGCTGGTCTTGGCGGCGTGCTCGGCGAACGACGCCGGGGCCAGGCTGATCTCGTTCCCGCTGGAGAGCCGGGCGAGCATGACGTTCACCGGTGGGGCGTCGAAGGCGCAGATCTCCGGGGTGAAGCCCGCTTCCTGGCACGCGGCGACGATGCTGTCGTAGTACGCCGGGGCGAGGTGGCGGGCGAACAGCAGCAGGGTCTCGCCGCGCAGGGACGCCACCGGGATCCTCGGCGCGTCGGCGAGGCGGTGGCGGGCGCTGAGGACCGCGGCAACGGGCTCTTCGCGGAGGAGTTCGCCGCTGACGCCGTCGACCGGCGGCGGTGAAAGAGCGAGACCGACGTCCAGGTCACCGGAGCGCAGGCGGTCGGGGATCTCGGAGCTGTAGTACTCCCGGGCGTCGACCATGAAGTCGGGGTGGTCCTCCCGCAGCGCGTCCAGGAGCGCGGTGAGCGTGTCGAAGCTGGTCACCGGGGTGTAGCCGAGCCGGATGGTGGTGGCGATCCCGGCGCCGGACAACCGGGTGAGCTGCACGGCGTCCTCCAGCGCCGCGAGCACCTTCGGCGCCTCGCGAGCCAGCGTCCGGCCCGCGGCGGTGAGGTGCACGTTCCGGCTCGACCGCACGAACAGCGGGGTGCCGAGGGTGTCCTCGAGCTTGCGGATCTGGTGGCTCAGCGAGGGCTGGGCGATGTAGAGCCGCGTGGCCGCGCGGCCGAAGTGGAGTTCCTCGGCTACGGCCAGGAAGTAGCGGAGGACGCGGGGGCTGATATCGATAGACGAATCCTACCGCTGGCGGGCGGGACAAGTCTTGGACGCCCGCTCCGGGACCGCCATAGAGTCGTCCTCGCGCCGGGGAACAGTCCACTGTGTCCCCGTCGATCCTGGTCAGAGCCGGTTTCCGGGCGGGTGCCCGGCCGGCGAACCACCTCCACCCGTTCTCGCGAGGAATCAAGCATGGACATCACCGTGATCGGTCGCGGCAATCTCGGCGGCGGCCTGGCCCGCCTGTGGGCACGGGCCGGGCACCGGGTGACGCAGCTGGGACGCGGAGGCGGCGAGGCAGGCGCCTCGGACGTGGTGCTGCTCGCCGTCCCCGGCACCGCGGTCGAGGCGGCTCTGTCGTCGGTCGCCGGGCTCGAGGGCAAACCGGTGCTCGACGCCACGAACCTCTACGGCGGTGCCCGGCCACCCGCCGGGTTCCCGTCCAACGCCGAGTACGTCAAGTCGGTGACGGGCGGGCCGACGGCGAAGGCGTTCAGCACCAACTTCGCCTCGCTGTTCGGGCGGATCGCCGAAGCCCGCGTGCGCCCGGGCAACCTCTGGTCCGGTGACGACGAAGCCGGGGACCTGGTCGAGCGGCTCAGCCTCGACGCCGGGTACGAGGCGGTCCGCCTCGGCGACCTGAGCCTGGCCGCCACGCAGGAAGGCCTGGCCGGTCCGATCTTCGCGATCGCGCAGGCCGGGCTCGGCCAGTTCGTCTACCGGATGGCCGCACCGGAACAGCTCTGACCACCGAACGCCCACCCCGACACGCAGAAGGAAACCACGTGACGCGCACCGCCAAGACCGGACTCGAAGCTCTGCTCACGCCCGAGGAGAGCGTCCTGGTGCTCATCGACCACCAGCCCTACCAGTTCACCAACCTCCAGAGCCACGACTCCACGGTGATCGTCAACAACGTGGTCGGGCTGGCCAAGCTCGCCAAGGCCTTCGGCGTGCCCACCGTGCTGACCACGGTGATCGAGGAACGCGGCGGTTGCCTGATCAAGGCACTGCAGGACGTCTTCCCCGAGCAGAAGCCGATCAACCGCACGTTCATCAACACCTGGGAAGACCGCCGGGTGGTCGACGCGGTGGCGGAGACGGGCCGCAAGAAGCTGGTGATCGCCGGGCTGTGGACGGAGATCTGCGTGGCCATGCCCGCGATCCAGGCGCTGGGGGATGGCTACGACGTCTTTGTCGTCACCGACGCCTGCGGTGGGGTCAGCGCCGAAGCGCACGACATGGCGGTGCGCCGGATGGAGCAGGCCGGGGTGGTGCCCATCACCTGGATGGCCGTGTCCGGGGAATGGCAGCGCGACTGGGCTCGTGAGGCCACGGTGGCCGAGCTCGCCGAGATCGTCCAGGAACACGGTGGTGCCAGCGGGATCGCCTACGCGTGGGAACTGCAGCTGCTGGCCACCGGCGGAACTGCCGCGGGGAAAGTCCAGTGACGCAGGGATTGACTGACAACACTGGCGCGGCCGTGACTGTGCGGATCGCCGCCGCCGACCCGCACAGCTCGTACACGGTGACCTTGGCCGATGGCTTGCCCGCCGGCCGGGCCGACTTCGTCGACTCTCCCGAGGGGGAGCGGATCTTCTTCCACACCGAGGTGGCCCCGGAGTTCGGCGGGCGGGGCCTGGCCGGGGTGCTGGTGCGTGAGGCGCTCGCCGACAGCATCCGCCAGAACCTCACCGTCGTGCCCGTGTGCCCGCTGTTCGCCCGCCACCTGATCAAGCACGGCGACGAATTCCGGGCGGACGGTGGCGTGTTCCGCCGTGCGGCACCCGCGGACGCCGCACTGGTCGCGCGCGTCACCCAGAGATGACCACCGAAAGAGGAACCATGGGCTACATCACCGTCGGCACCGAGAACAGCGCGCCGGTCGAGCTGTACTACGAGGACCAGGGATCGGGGCAGCCGGTCGTGCTCATCCACGGCTACCCGCTCGACGGGCACAGCTGGGAGCGCCAGACGCGGGAGCTCCTCGCGTCCGGCTACCGGGTCATCACCTACGACCGCCGCGGTTTCGGGCGGTCGTCGAAGGCCGGTTCCGGTTATGACTACGACACCTTCGCCGCGGACCTGAACACCCTGCTGGAAACCCTGGACCTGCGCGACGTGGTGCTGGTCGGGTTCTCCATGGGCACCGGGGAACTGGCCAGGTACGTGGCACGCCACGGGCACGGGCGGGTGGCGAAGCTGGCGTTCCTCGCTTCGCTCGAACCGTTCCTCGTCGCCCGTGACGACAACCCCGATGGCGTCTCGCAGGAGGTGTTCGACGGCATCGCCGCGGCCGCGAAGGGCGACCGGTACGCCTGGTTCACCAAGTTCTTCTCGGACTTCTACAACCTGGACGAGAACCTCGGCTCCCGGATCAGCCAGGAGGCCGTCGCCGGCAGTTGGAACGTCGCGATCGGCAGCGCCCCGGTCGCCGCGTACGCGGTCGTCCCGTCCTGGCTCGAGGACTTCCGCGGTGACGTCGAGGCGGTGCGCGCCAGCGGCAAGCCGGCGCTGATCCTGCACGGCACCAAGGACAACATCCTGCCCGTCGACGTCACCGCGCGCCGGTTCCACGCGGCGTTCCCGGAAGCCGAGTACGTCGAGATCGACGGCGCCCCGCACGGTCTGCTGTGGACCCACGCGGACGAGGTGAACGCGGCGCTGACCGGGTTCCTCGGCAAGGGATCCCGTGATGAGTCCCGTTGAGAACCTGGTCGGGGACTTCCAGGAGCTCGTCGGGCAGGTACCCGAGTTCATCCAGCCCGTCATCGTGGCGCTCGCCGGCGCGGTCCCGGCCATCGAGGGCGAGGTGGCGTCGTTGATCGGGGTGCTGGGCGGCCTCCACCCCGTCGTCGCGGGCATCGCCGCGGCCGCGGGGAACTTCCTCTGCGTGCTCGTGGTCGTGCTGCTCACTTCGAAGGCTCGCGCCGCCGTGGTGAGCCACCACCGCGCGGCCCACGCGGAGGACGAAGCCAAGCCCGCCAAGCCCGAATCCAAGGGCCGCAGGCGGTTCAAGAAGGCGCTCGCCCGGTTCGGGGTCCCCGGCGCGAGCCTGCTCGGCCCGCTCGCCATCCCGACCCAGTTCATGTCCGCGATGCTCGTCGCCGGCGGGACACCGCGGACGCGGGTGCTGTTCTGGCAGGCGGTGGCCATCGTGCTCTGGACGACGGTGGCGACCGTGTCGGCCTGGCTCGCGCTCCGGTACGTCATCCCGGCCTGAACCGGGGTCAGGTCCGGTCGGCCTGGCGGAGGGGGAGCGGCCGGACCACACCGGGGCGGGCGGGCATGCCGTCCGGCACGGGGAGCAGGCGGCGCCCGGCCGATTCCGGCCGGACGTTCGGCCCGCCGCCCGCCGGGACACCGGGCCGCGCCCGGATCAGCTCCTCTTCGATCCGGACGCCGATGCCCGCCGAGTCGCCGAGCACGAAGTGGCCGTCCTCCACGTGCACGTCGACGAGCACGCCGCGGGGTGGCCGGAGGTCCTGCAGTTCGGCGGCCAGGTGGTTCGGCGCCGAGGCGGCGGCGTGCAGCAGGCCGGCGGGGGTGGTGCCGACCGGGCTGACCGGCAGGTCGTGGGCGTGGGCCAGGGTGGCCACCCGCAGGAAGTGGGTGATGCCCCAGACCGCGCTGGTCTGGACCACGTCGAGGGCGCCGGCGGCGAGCAGCGGGCGGAACTGTTCGAGGCCGGACAGGTTCTCGCCGCCGGCGATCGAGGCGCGGACGCCCCGGCCGACGGCGGCGAGCCCGTCGGCGTCCCAGCGCCGGACCGGTTCCTCGACCCAGGTGAGGTCGAGGGTGCGTTCCAGTTCGCCCACGTGGCGCACGGCCTGCTTGCGGGACCACGACTCGTTCGCGTCGAGCATCAGCACGGGCCGCGGGCCGCGGGCGGCACCGGCGAGCACTTCGCGGACCAGCGTCAGCCGGTGCCGGTCCCGGTCGACGTCCAGCCCGCCCTTGAGCTTGGCCGCGCGCAGCCCGTGTTCGGCGTATTCCTGGTACACCACCACGAGTTCGGCGTCGGTGAGGCCGATGTCCAAACCGGACGCGTAGGCGGGCACGCGCCGGTCGCGGCCGCCGAGCAGCCGCCAGAGCGGTTCCCCGGCGGCCTGGGCCTTGATGTCCCACAGCGCGGTGTCGAAGGCACCGATGGTGCCGAACACCGCGCCCGCGTGCCCGGCTTTGAACGTCTGCCGCAGCATGCGGTCGTAGAGCGCGGTGACCGCGCGCGGGTCTTCGCCGTCGATGGCGGCGAAGATCGCGTCGGCGTCGACGTGCGGCCCGAGGCCGACCCCGGTGATCCCCTCGTCGGTGTCCACCAGGACGATCGGCACGGGCACCCGGCCGTCGGCGAACACGCCGTTGGCGTCCCCGACCGGCCGTCCCCATTCGTGGACCGTGTGCAGCGTTCGGAACCCGGTGATCCGCATGTCAGCCCTTCGTGGACCCGGCGGTGACGCCTTCGGCGATGTGGCGCTGGAAGAACAGGTAGACCACCAGCACCGGCACGGCGGCGATCAGCACGCCGGCGGCGAAGACCGGGATGTTGTCGGAGTACTGCCCGCGCAGCGAGGTGACCCCGGCCATCAGCGTGCGGTTCCCGGCCGAGGGCATCAGCAGCAGCGCGATGAGCACGTCGTTCCAGCAGAACAACGCGTCCAGCACGCCGACCGAGATCAGCGCCGGGGTGCCCATCGGCAGCATGATCCGCCGGTAGACCCCGAACGGGGTGTTGCCGTCGACCCTGGCCGCGTCGACGATCTCGGCCGGGATGTGCGCGTAGTAGCTCGCCATCAGGAAGATGGTGAACGGGAGGAATTGCGCGACGTAGGCGAGGACCAGCCCGGGACGGGTGTCGAGCAGCCCGAGGTCGGCCATCGTCCTGGCGAGCGGGACCATGATCACCTGGAACGGCACGAACAACGCCGCGAGGCAGCCGAGGAACAGCGCCCGCGAGCCGCGGAACCGCAGGCTGCCGATGGCGAATCCGGCCATCGACCCGAACCACAGCAGCAGGACCACCGCGCAGGTCACCACGATGAGCGAAGTGGTGAAGTACCGCGCCATCCCGGCGTCGTCCCAGGCGGTGGCGAGGTTGTCCCACCGCGGGGAGTCCGTGGGGGAGAAGCGGTCGAGGACGTACTCGCGCCGGGTCTTCAGCGCGACGTTCGTGGTGAAGACCAGCGGGTAGATCGTGGCCAGCGCGAGCGCCGCCATCGGCACGGCGGCCAGCCACCGGCCCGCGCCCGCCATCAGCCTTCCCCGCCCGACCGGCGGAGCAGGCTGATCTGCAGCAGGCCCGCGGCCACCATGACGAGGAAGAGCACGGTGGACGCCGCCGAGGCCAGCGCCGGGCGGTCCAGCTGGCCCTGCTGGATCCAGATGTAGTACTCCGGCAGGTAGGTGGCGCCGCCCGGGCCGCCGCCGGTCATCACGTAGAGCAGGCCGAACATCGAGGTGAGCAGCCCGATCATGGTGGTCACGAAGACGAACTGGATGGTGCGGGACAGGCCGGGCACGATCACGTGCCAGATCAGCCGGGGCAGTGCCGCGCCGTCGATCCGCGCGGCGTCGAGCAGTGACGAGTCCAAAGTGGAGAAACCGGCGAGGAACACCACCAGCGCCATGCCGAAGGTCGCCCAGACGTACACGCCGACCACCGCGAAGAGGGCCACGTCCGGATCACCGAGCCAGTCGACCGGGCCGAGGCCGACGGCACCGAGCACGGCGTTGGCCGGGCCGTCGAAGGCCAGCAGCAGGTTGAAGATCGCCCCGGCGATCACCGGGGACAGCACGGCGGGGAAGAAGTAGACCCCGCGGAACACGCGGTGTCCCGGCACCCGCAGGTAGATGAACGTCGCGAGCAGCCCGGGGATCGCGACCGCCACCGGGAGCAGGAGGATCAGCAGCAGCACGTTCCGCAGCGCGCCGAGGAACAGCGGGTCGCCGAACAGGGTCGCGTAGTTGTCCAGCCCGACGGCCGTTCCGTCGCGTTCCCCGTCCCCGGTGAAGGAGAAGTTGACGCCGAGGCCCAGCGGGTACACCCGCAGCACGACGAGGACCAGCACGGCCGGGGCCACCAGCACGTACGGCGCGAGGCGATCCGCGCTCAGGCGGCGGGCACCGGCCGGCACCCGGTCAGCCGTCCCGGTCCGAGGCGGCCAGCTGCGCCAGCGCGTCGTCGACGGTGACCGAGCCGCTGAGCAGTTGCTGGGACAGCCGCCCCATCAGGTCGAGGGTCGACGAGGACAGGGCCACGTGCAGGGCGGGCCTGCCGCCGGCGATCCCGGAGACGATCTCGGAGACGACCGGGCCCGCCTCCGACACGTCGAGGGAGGTGTCCGCGGCGATCGCACCGGCGCCGGTGTGGAACGCCGCCAGTGCGTCCTTTGTGGTCAGTGAGCGGACGAGGTCGGCGGCGCGCGCGGGATCGGCGGTCCACCTGGTCACCGCGTACCCGATGCCGCCGTCGTAGGGCAGGCTCGGTGCCGTGCCCGCGGTGATCACCGGTGCCCGCAGCACGCCGAGGTCGGCGGGGTCGAGGAACTCGCCGAAGTCCTGCCAGTGCCCGACATCCGACATCAGCCCGATGACGTGGGCCGCCTCGCCGGACTGGAACTTCGCGAAGGAGTCGTTGAACATCGCGGTCGAGTTGGCGCCTTCGGTGTTGAGCCCCGCGGCGTCGGTCTCGGTCCACAGCTCGAAGATCCGCTTCACGTTCGGCGAGGACCAGTCGCGTTTCCCGGCGATCCAGTCGCGGTACTCCTGGTCGGTGAGGGCGCCCGAACCCAGGCCCGAGAGGAAGAACTGGATTCCGGCGCCTTCCTTGTTGCCGAGCGCGAAGCAGCGCGCGCCGGTCCTGTCCTTGATCGTGGCGCACCGGGCGGTGAGGTCGTTCCAGGTCGCGGGCGGGCTGTCCGGGTCGAGGCCCGCTTCCCGGTACAGCTTCTTGTTGAAGTAGATCGGATGACCCTGCAGCGTGACCGGTGAGGCGTAGGTCTTGCCGTTCGCGCCGAACGCGTCCCAGCCCGTCAGCCGGTTCCGGTCCTCGGCGACGTAGGGATCCAGCGGCACGAGCGCGTCCACCCGGTCGCGGATCCGGCCGCCACCGTTGAACAACACCACGTCCGGCCCCGCACCGGCCTGGATGGCGGTGCCGAGCAGGGTGTAGTACTGGTCGAACGGCTGCGCCACGAACTCGACGGTGACGCCGGGGTGCTTGCCCGCGAAGTCGGCCTTCGCCTTTTCGAGGTAGGCGGCCGCGGCGGGATCACCGGACTTCCAGTCCCAGACCACCAGCTTGCCCGTTCCGGTGGAGGACGATTCGGGGCCCGAAGCGCTCCCGCAACCCGCTAGTGCCAGCGTTGCCAGCAGCGCCACCGCCCACCGTGCCGGACGCTTCACTTCCGGCTCCACTGCTGGTTCGCCCCGCCGTGACAGGACCAGAGGTGGACCACGGTCCCGTTCGCGGTCCCGCCGCCGCTGGCGTCCAGGCACAGCCCCGAGTGCACGCCGGTGATGGTGCCGTTGGCGTTGAGGTTCCACTGCTGGTTGGTGCCGCCGTGGCAGGCCCAGGTGAGTACCGCGGTGCCGTTGGCCGTTCCCTTCCCGGACGCGTCGAGGCAGTTGCCGCCGAGGCCGACGAGTTGCTTGCCGGCGGTGTGGGTCCACTGCTGACCGGCGGTGCCGTTGCAGTCCCAGAGCCGGGTTCCGGTGCCGTTGACGTCGACGCAGCGGCCCGACTGGTTGCCGACGATGGTGCCGGTCGGCGGCCCGCTGCCGGTCCTGGGCCCGGCGTTCGCCATCACGGCCTGGGCACCGGCGGGCCAGTTCCCGTTGGTCACGGTGACATTGCCCTGCACCACGTTGCCCCGGTCGCCGTGGGTGATGTTGGTGCTGCCGTTGGCCGACCAGTTCCCGGTCACGGTCCAGTTGCCCATGTTCTCGCCGCCCCAGTAGTTGGCCGTGGCCCAGGTGCCGGTGGCGGAGAAGACGTTGCCGGTGGCGGTGTAGTACTTCGACCCCTCGTCGAAGTAGAGGCCGAAGTGGCCGTTCGTCCGCAGGCAGTGGTTGCCGCTGATCTCCGCGCCCGGGTTCCACGCCAGGGTGTAGACGCAGCCGCCGTCGTTCATCTGCTGCATGACGTCGTGGACGTAGTTGCCGACGAGCCGGTTGCCGGAGGCGGTGGTGGGGGTGGAGTACCGCGGCTGGTAGTTGTACAGGCCGCGGTTGGCGTAGTGGTCGCTGCCGCCCGCGTCGTTGCTGCCCCAGCCGTAGCCGATGGACATGCCGGAGTAGGGCAGGTTGTAGACCTCGTTGTGGGTCACGTTCGTGGTGGTGACGTAGGTGGTCAGCACCGAGACGTTGCCCCGGTAGTCCAGGCCGAGGTCGTGGATGCGGTTGTCGCTGACGGTGATGTTCCGGTTGGTCATCCGCGGGTCGCCGGGGTGGTGCGCGTCGGCGCGGACCCCACCGGCGACGATGCCGCCCGCGGAGTTGCGGGCGATCTCGGAACCGCTGACGGTGATGTCGCTCGCGCCGAGGCCGACCCCGGTGGCGTGGGCGTTGGCGTCGTTGCCGATGCCGATGGCCGTCTGGCCGAGGTTGACGAACTCGGAGTCGTCGAAGGTGATGCGCGCGGCGGCGGAAACCTGCACCGCGGCGGGCATCTGCTGCCAGTGCGGCCGGGCGGCTTCGAACTGCTGGCAGCCGTTCTGGCAGGAGGTCAGCCGGTCGGCCGGCCAGTTCCAGTTGCCCGCGAGGTAGGCGCCGGTCTGCTGGTCGGCGTACCCCTGGTCGCCGCTGGGGCCGAGCCAGCTCGTGCCGGTGAAGGTGATCCCGCTGAAGGTGAGGTCGTGCGCTGGCGCGTCGTAGGTGCCGCCGACGTGCACCAGCGACTGCAGCACCGGCAGTTCCACGCTGACCTCGGCCAGGTTCTGCCCGGCGAGCGGGCGGTAGTACAGCGCGCCGGTCGGCGGGCTGAGGTACCACTCGCCGGGGGCGTCGAGGAATTCGTAGGCGTTGGCCAGGGAGAACGGACCTGCCCGGTGCGGGGCGGTGAGCGTGTCGTAGCCGAAGGTGTTGTTGTTCCACGCGGGCTGCCGCATGGTGATGACGTTCCCGCTGATGCCCTGCACGGGCGAATACCGGTCGGTGAACGAGTTGACGCTCTCCACCTCGACCCGGTTCTGGCCGGTCAGGTTGTTCAGGTAAGTCAGCTCGGGGCTGGAGAAGGTCATGCCCGTGCTGGTGAAGGTGAAGGCGGACCGGTTGACCTGCGTGCGCGCGCGGGTGGCGATCGCGCCGTCGACGTACAGCTGCCGCGAGTCGATCCCGGCGCCGACGTTCGCGCGCCAGATGTTCTTGCCGGCGTCGGCGATCGACCAGCCGGTGACGGCGCGGGCGCCGGTGATCACCGGACGGGCCGACGGCGCCGCCCGCCACACCACGCGGTGTCCATTGTGGCCGGAGTCGGCCGCGGAGAACCGCAGTGGCGCGGAAAGGCGGTAGGTGCCGCCGGCCAGTTCCACCACGATGTCGCCGGACATCGCACCGGCCAGCGCCCGCACCGCGGCCTGCGCGCCGGACAGCGAGCACGGATCGGCGGCGGCGCAACTGGTGCCGCTGCCGGACGGTGCGGCGTGGAGCGTGGTCGTGGCCGCCACGGCGGCCGGTGCCGGGGTCAGCACCGCGAACGCGGCGGTCAGGGCCAGGAGTACGGACAGCGGTCTGCGCACCACGGAGGACGCGAACACGGGATCTCCTTGGGGTGAGGGGAGGTGCTCGGCGTCGGACGACCGGTCACGTCGGACGGGGCAGCGCTGCGGCACCAGTGGACCACATAAGCCAACTCATCGACAAGCGCGTCAGCCAGATGGATCAGACTCATCGTGTCGACTGCGGCCGGGGCCCCGATGTGCGAGCGGCCGAACATTGGCTTGACCACAGCGCAACGAGCCGGGTTATGGTGTTCACCGGGCCGCCACCCTCGTAGGAAATGTGTCAGATTCATCTGATCCGTGCCGTCACGGCAACGAAGGAGTTGGGCGATGAGGCCCGCGCGACCCGGTATCTTCCTGGCCCGCCTGCTCGCGGTCGTCCTGACCGTGGTGGCGGGCGTGTTCGTCCCGGCCCCACCCCAGCCCGTGGCCGCGCCCGGCAGTCCGGCGGTGACGCCCCCGCTGGGGTGGAACAGCTGGAACAGCTTCGGCTGCGGGGTGACCGAAGCGCTGGTCCGCCAGGCGGCCGACGCGATGGTCGGCTCGGGGATGCGGGACGCCGGTTACCGGTACGTGGTGGTCGACGACTGCTGGTTCGACCCGCAACGCGACGCCCAGGGCAACCTGCGCGCCCACCCGACGAAGTTCCCCAGCGGGATGAAGGCGCTCGGCGACTACCTCCACGGCCGCGGCCTGAAGTTCGGGATCTACCAGGTGCCCACCGAACGCACCTGCGCGCAGCGCGTCGGCACGCACCCCGGTTCGACCGGCAGCGCGGGCCACGAGGTCCAGGACGCGAACACCTTCGCCGCCTGGGGCGTCGACTACGTCAAGTACGACTGGTGCTCACCGGAGGGCACGCGGGACGAGCAGGTCGCCCGGTTCACGCTGATGCGGGACGCGCTGCGGGCGACGGGACGGCCGATCGTCTACAGCATCAACCCCAACAGCTTCCACGCCATCACCGGGGACAAGTACGACTGGGGCGCGGTCGCCGACCTGTGGCGGACCACCGAGGACCTGCTCGACATCTGGCAGAACGGGAACGTCAACAGCTATCCGATGGGCGTCGGGAACGTGGTCGACGTGACCGCCCCGCTGGCCGCGCAGGCCGGGCCCGGCCACTGGAACGACCCGGACATGCTGGTGGTCGGGCGGCCGGGGCTGACGCTGACCGAGTCGCGCGCGCACTTCGCGTTGTGGGCGCTGATGGCCGCGCCGCTGATGGCGGGCAACGACCTCCGCACCATGTCCGCCGACGTCAGCGCGATCCTGCGCAACCCGCGGCTGCTGGCGGTGAACCAGGACGCGCTCGGCGCCGGCGGGCGGCGGGTGCGGGACGACGGCAACGCCGAGGTGTTCGCCAAACCGCTGTCGGACGGCTCGGTCGCGGTCGGGTTGTTCAACCGCGGCGGCGGTACCGCGACGATCAGCACCACGGCCGCCCAGCTCGGCCTCACCGGCGGGTCGTTCACGCTGACCGACCTGTGGACCGGTGCCACGTCGAGCACCACCGGCCAGGTCAGCGCGAGCGTCTCGGCGCACGGCGTGGCGGCGTACCGGATCTCCGGCGGCACACCGCTGGCCGCCACGACGGCCCGCCTGCGTGGTGAGGGTTCGGGCCGCTGCCTCGACGTCGACAACGGCTCGACCGCGGCCGGCGCGAACACGCTGATCTGGGACTGCCACACCGCGGCGAACCAGCTGTGGACGACCTGGGCGGGTGGCGAGATCCGCGTCTTCGGTGACAAGTGCCTCGACGCCTACAACCACGGCACCACCAACGGGACCCGCGTGGTGACCTGGCCGTGCAACGGCCAGGCCAACCAGAAGTGGACACTGGGCGCGAACGGGTCCATCACGAACGCCGGTTCGGGACTCTGCCTGGACGTCAACGGGGCGGGTACGGCGAACGGCACGACCGTGGTCCTCTGGACCTGCAACGGGCAGGCCAACCAGCGATGGGTGCGTGGGTGATGACTCTCCGTCGACTGTGGACAGTGACCTTGGCGCTGGTGACCGCCGCCGGGCTGGTGACCGCGGCACCCGTGACGAGCGCTCCGGCCACGTACAGCAATCCGGTGCTGTGGCAGGACTTCGCCGACATCGACATCATCCGGGTGAACGACGCCTACTACTACTCGGCGTCCACCATGCACTATTCGCCGGGTGCGCCGGTCCTGCGTTCCTACGACCTGGTGAACTGGGAGTTCGCCGGGCATTCGGTGCCGCGACTGGACTTCGGCCAGAAGTACGACCTGAGCGGCGGGCGCGGGTACGTCCGGGGCATCTGGGCGTCGATGTTCAACCACCGCCGCAGCAACAACACCTTCTACTGGGGTGGGTGCGTCGACTTCGCCAACACCCACATCTACACCGCGGCGGCGGTGGAGGGGCCGTGGCAGCGGCACACCACGATCAACAAGTGCTACTACGACGCGGGCCTGCTGTTCGACGACAACGACAAGATGTACGTCGCGTACGGCAACACGAACATCAGCGTCGCGGAGCTTTCGCCGGACGGGAAGAGCGAAGTGCGTTCCCAGCAGGTGTTCAGCACCCCGTCGAACATCGGCACGCTCGAAGGCGCGCGGTTCTACAAGCGGGACGGCAAGTACTACATCTTCCTGACCCGCCCGGCGAACGGCCAGTACATCCTCAAGGCGGACAACCCGTTCGGCCCGTACACGCTCCGGCAGGTGCTGCTCGACCTGCCGGGCCCGATCGCCGGCGGGGGCGTGCCGCACCAGGGCGGGCTCGTCCAGACCCAGCACGGCGAGTGGTACTACCTGGCCTTCGTCGACGCCTATCCCGGCGGGCGCGTGCCCGCGCTCGCGCCGGTCACCTGGACCGCCGACGGCTGGCCCCAGCTCCAGACGGTGAACGGCAAGTGGGGCACGACCTACCCGTTCCCGAACCTGACCCCGCGCCCGGTCAAGCCGATGATCGGCGTGGACACCTTCACCGGCACCGCGCTCGGCCCGCAGTGGGAGTGGAACCACAACCCCGACACCACGAAGTACAGCGTCGGCGCGGGGCTCCGCCTGCAGACTGCCACCGTCACCCAGGACCTGTACTCGGCCCGCAACACGCTGACCCACCGCATCCAGGGGCCCAGCTCGACGGCCACGGTGACGCTGGACCTGTCCGCGATGCGCGACGGTGACCGGACCGGGCTGGCCATGCTCCGCGATTCCTCCGCCTGGATCGGGATCAAGCGCGACGGCGGCCGCAACCGCGTGGTGATGGTGAACAACCTGACCATGGACGGCAACTGGAACACCACGAACACCGGCACCGAGGTCGCGGGTGCCGACTTCGCCGGTAGCCGGATCTGGTTGCGCGCCAACGCCGACATCCGCCCGGGCGCGGGCAGGCAGGCACGGTTCTCCTACAGCACCGACGGCGTGAACTTCACCCCGTTCGGGCCCGGGTTCACCATGAACCACAACTGGACCTTCTTCATGGGCTACCGGTTCGCCGTGTTCAACCACGCCACCCAGGCACTCGGTGGCGCGGTGACCCTGCAGCGCTTCGAACTCTCCACCCCGTAGGAAGAAGGAAATGAGGGTGATGATGAGCAGTAGTTCCTCCCCGCGCCGGCGCGGTCGCCTCCGGTCGGTGTTCGCCGCGCTGGCGACCGCCGGGCTCGCGGCGGCCACGCTGGTGGTGTCCGCCGGGACCGCCCAGGCCGCGGACACGCTCGGTGCCGCGGCGGCCCAGACCGGCCGCTACTTCGGTGCCGCGGTCGTGCCGAACCTCCTCGGTGACGCCTCGTACTCGGCCACGCTGAACCGGGAGTTCAACAGCGTGGTGGCCGAGAACGCGATGAAGTGGGACGCCACCGAGCCCAACCGGAACCAGTTCACCTTCGGCGGCGGCGACCAGATCGTCAACTACGCCGCCAGCCACGGCATGAGCGTGCGCGGCCACACCCTGGTCTGGCACGCGCAGTACCCCGGCTGGGTCGGGAACCTCTCCGGCAACGACCTGCGCCAGGCGATGGTCGGCCACATCAACGGCGTGGCCGGCCACTGGAAGGGCAAGATCCACTCGTGGGACGTGGTCAACGAGGCGTTCGAGGAGAACGGCAGCCGCCGCCAGTCCATCTTCCAGCAGCGGCTGGGCAACGGCTACATCGAGGACGCCTTCCGCGCCGCCCGCACCGCCGATCCGGCCGCGAAGCTCTGCTACAACGACTACAACACCGATGGCGTCAACGCCAAGAGCACGGCGATCTACAACATGGTCGTCGACTTCCGCAACCGCGGTGTGCCGATCGACTGCGTGGGCATGCAGAGCCACCTCGGCTCGAACTCCAACCTCAGCAGCTACGAGGCGAACCTCCGGCGCTTCTCCGACCTCGGCGTCGACGTGCAGATCACCGAGCTGGACGTCGGTGGTTCCGGTTCGGGCCAGGCCAATGTGTACCGCCAGGTCACCCAGGCGTGCCTGGCCGTGACGCGGTGCACCGGCATCACCACCTGGGGCATCACCGACCGGCACACCTGGCGGCCCAACGACACGCCGCTGCTGTTCGACACCAACTACCAGAAGAAGCAGGCGTACCAAGCGGTGCTCGACGCGCTCAACGGCGGTGGTGGTGGCGGTGACACCGGTGCCGTGCGCTCGGTGGGCGCGAACAAGTGCCTGGACGTGCCGAACCAGACCACCGCGGCGGGCACGCGGACGCAGATCTGGGACTGCTGGAACGGCGCGAACCAGCAGTGGACCCACACCGGCGCGAAGGAACTGACCGTCTACTCCGGAGACTCGCGCCGCTGCCTCGACGCCTCGGGCGCCGGGACCGCCAACGGCACCGCGGTGATCATCTGGACCTGTCACGGCGGCGCCAACCAGCAGTGGAACCGCAACGCCGACGGCACCATCACGAACGTCCCATCAGGATTGTGCATGGAGGTGGCCGACTCCTCGACGGCGAACGGCGCGGCGGTGCGGTTGTGGAGCTGCACCGGCGGTGCCAACCAGCGCTGGTCCACCCCGTGAGCGGGCTGCCGGACCTGACCCGGCGGCAGGCGATGAAGCTCGGCGCGGCACTGGTGCCCGCCGGGTGGGCGGCGACCGCGATCGCCGCCCCCGCCGAGGTGCGGGCCGCCGGTGACCTGGCGCTGTGGTACGACGAACCGGCGGGCAGCGACTGGTTGCGCGCGCTGCCCGTCGGCAACGGGCGCCTGGGCGCCATGGTGTTCGGCGGCACCGACACGGAACGGTTGCAGCTCAACGAGGACACGGTCTGGGCGGGTGGCCCGCACAACTACGACAACCCGCTGGGCGCGGGCGCGCTCGCGCAGATCCGGCAGCTGGTCTCGGCGAACCAGTGGACGCAGGCGCAGGACCGCGTCAACCAGGCGATGCTCGGCAAACCCGCCGCGCAGCTGGCCTACCAGCCCGTCGGTGACCTCAAGCTCACCCTGCCCGGCGGCGGCGTTTCGGGGTACGAGCGGTGGCTCGACCTCACCACCGCCACCACGGTGGTCACCTACACCGCGAACGGGGTGCGTCACCGGCGTGAGGTGTTCGCCAGCGCGCCGGACCAGGCGATCGTCCTGCGCCTGACCGCGGACAAGCCCGGCTCGGTGACGTTCACCGCCGCGTTCAGCAGTCCGCAGCGCACGACGGTGTCCAATCCGGACGGCACCACGACCGCGCTGGACGGTATTTCCGGTGACCTGCGGGGGATCGCCGGTTCGGTCCGGTTCCTGGCGCTGGCCGGGGCGATCGCCGAGGGCGGCAGCACCAGCAGTTCCGGCGGCACGCTCCGGGTGACGAACGCGAACAGCGTCACCCTGCTGATCTCGATCGGCACCAGCTACGTCGACTACCAGACGGTGAACGGCGATTACCGCGGGATCGCCCAGTCCCGCCTGAACGCGGCCAGGACCGTGGGGTACGACGCGCTCCGCGCCCGGCACCTGGCCGACTACCAGGCCTTGTTCGGGCGGGTCACGCTCGACGTCGGCCGCACCGCCGCGGCCGACCAGCCGACCGACGTCCGGATCGCCCAGCACCAGCACACCCACGATCCGCAGTTCTCCGCCCTGCTCTTCCAGTACGGCCGCTACCTGCTGATCTCGTCCTCGCGGCCGGGCACGCAACCGGCGAACCTGCAGGGCATCTGGAACGACCAGCTGGCCCCGGCGTGGGACTCGAAGTACACCCTCAACGCCAACCTGCCGATGAACTACTGGCCCGCCGACACCACGAACCTGGCCGAGTGCTTCGAACCGGTGTTCCGCATGATCGGCGACCTCATCGTCACCGGCGGCCGCACCGCGAAAACCCAGTACGGTGCCCGTGGCTGGGTCACCCATCACAACACCGACGCCTGGCGGGGTTCCTCGGTCGTCGACGGCGCGCTGTGGGGCATGTGGCAGACCGGGGGCGCCTGGCTCGCCACGATGATCTGGGACCACTACCGGTTCACCGGCGACCTCGCGTTCCTCCAGCAGAACTACCCGGCGATGAAGGGCGCGGCGCAGTTCTTCCTCGACACACTGGTGACCGATCCCGCCTCGGGGCACCTGGTCACCAATCCGTCGAACTCGCCGGAGGCGCTGCACCACGCGAACGCGAGCATCTGCGCGGGCCCGACGATGGACCTGCAGATCCTGCGCGACCTGTTCGGTGGCTGCGCCGGTGCCGCCGAGGCGCTCGGGGTGGATGCCGGGTTCCGCGACCAGGTGCTGGCGGCCAGGCAGAAACTGGCGCCGATGAAGGTCGGGTCACGCGGCAACATCCAGGAATGGCTCCAGGACTGGGTGGAGATCGAGCCGGGGCACCGGCACATCTCGCACCTGTACGGCCTGCACCCGAGCAACCAGATCACCCGGCGGGGCACCCCGCAGCTGTACCAGGCCGCCCGCCGGACGCTGGAACTGCGGGGGGACGCCGGTACCGGCTGGTCGCTCGCCTGGAAGATCAACTTCTGGGCGCGGATGGAGGAGGGCGGCCGGGCGCACGACCTGCTCCGCCTGCTGGTGACGCCCGAGCGGCTGGCGCCCAACCTGTTCGACCTGCACCCGCCGTTCCAGATCGACGGCAACTTCGGCGCCACCGGCGGGATCGCCGAAATGCTGCTGCACAGCCACCACGGTGAACTGCACGTGCTGCCCGCGCTGCCGTCGGCGTGGCCTGCCGGGAGCGTCACGGGCCTGCGCGGGCGCGGTGGCCACACGGTCGGCGCGAAGTGGAGCGGCGGCGGGGCGGTGGAGCTGACCGTGACCCCGGACCGGACCGGCCCCGTCCGGGTGCGCAGCCGCCTGTTCACCGGTACCTGGCAGCTCGTGGACCAGACCACCGGTACCGAGGTCCAGCCCGCGAAGCCGGAAGCCGACCTGGTCGAGTTCACCGGGCAGGCCGGGCACACCTACCGGGCCACCGGCCAGGGCGCGGTGGTGGAGCCCGGCGTGTTCTACCGGCTGGCCGCCCAGCACAGCGGGAAGCTCGCGGACATCAGCGGCGGGGCCACCGCCGCCGGCGCGGTGCTGGTGCAGTGGCAGGCCACCGGCGGGACCAACCAGCAGTTCGAGTTCCTCGACTCGGGTGGCGGTCACTACCGGATCCGGGCGCGGCACAGCGGCCTGGTGCTCCAGCCGGTGAGCGCGGCCACCGGCGCGGACCTCGCCCAGCAGCCGGACACCGGCGCGGTGAACCAGCAGTGGCAGGTGGTCGACCACGGCGGCGGGGTGGTCGGCCTGCGCAACCGGCAGAGCGGCCTGGCCATGGACGTCTGGGCCGCCTCGAGCGCCGACGGCACCCGAATCTCCCAGTGGACGCCCACCACGGCCGCCAACCAGCGGTTCCACCTCCAGCGCCAGTAGAGATATCCGAACAACCACAGGGAGTTGTGATGGTGAAACACAGGTCCTGGCTGAGCGCCACCGCGGTCGCGGCGCTGCTCGTCCTGGGCACGGGTGCCACCCCGGCCACGGCCGGGGCACCCGCGGACGTGGGCACGGCGGCGGCCACCGCCGGGTGCGGGAAGGCACCCGCGCTGAACACCGGCACCCACACCATTTCCAGCGGTGGCAAGAACCGCACCTACATCCTGAAGCTGCCCGACGGGTACGACCGGAACCACCCCTACCGGCTGATCTTCGGCTACCACTGGTGGGGCGGCACCGCGAACGACGTCAACTCCGGTGGCTCCGACGGGGCGAACTGGGCCTACTACGGCCAGCAGCGGCTGGCGAACAACAGCGCGATCTTCGTCGCGCCCCAGGGGATCAGCAACGGCTGGGCCAACTCCGGCGGTGAGGACGTGACCTTCACCGACGACATGATCAAGCAGCTCGAAGCCGCGCTCTGCGTCGACACCACGCAGCGGTTCGCGCTGGGGTTCAGCTACGGCGGCGGGATGAGCAACGCGCTCGCGTGTGCCAGGCCGACGGTTTTCCGCGCGGTCGCGGTGTACTCGGGTGCCCAGCTGAGCGGGTGTTCCGGCGGTACCCAGCCCATCGCGTACATGGGGATCCACGGGCTCGGGGACACCGTGCTCAACATCTCGCAGGGACGCGCGCTGCGGGACCGGTTCGTGAAGAACAACGGGTGCACCCCGCAGAACCCGCCCGAACCGGCGCAGGGCAGCCGGAGTCACATCGTCACCGCCTACTCCGGTTGCCAGGCCGGTTATCCGGTGGTGTGGGCCGCGTTCGACGGTGGCCACACGCCCGGCCCCATCGACGGCTGCGGTTGCGAGGGCTGGCAGACCTGGACCGCGGGTGAGGTGTGGAAGTTCTTCAGCCAGTTCTCCGGCGGCGGCACCCCGAACCCGCAGCCGGGCGCGTGCCAGGTGACGAACACGGTCAACGCGTGGAACTCCGGCCTGACCTCGGAACTGACCATCACCAACACCGGCACGGCGGGGATCAACGGCTGGTCACTGGCCTTCACCCTGCCCGGCGGGCAGACCATCACCTCCGGCTGGGGCGCGGCCTACTCGCCGGCCTCGGGTCAGGTGACCGCCACGAACGTCGGCTACAACCCCGGCATCGCCGCGGGTGGGTCGGTGAGCATCGGCTTCCAAGCCACGCACACCGGCAACAGCGGTAAACCAGCCGCCTACTCGCTGAATGGGGCGACCTGCACGGTCGCCTAGCTGTCGGCGGGGTGGCTTGGGTGGTCGCCTGCGCGGGTCGGCCCGCGCAGCCACCTCGCGGTCGGTGGGCGCCCTGCCCAAGTCGCCTCGTGCTCAACGGGGCAGCCTGCGCGGTCGCCTGAGCGGTCAGCGAGGTGGCTTGCGCAGGCGCCTGTGCGATCAGCTGGTGCGGGCCGCCCGTGGTTCGGCGGGCGGCCCGCGCGGGTCACCTGAGCAGCGGTCAGCGGGTGGCCTTTTCCAGCACCTGCATGAACGCGCGCGACCACTCCGGCAGGTCCGGCCAGCCGCGGCAGGAGACCATGGCGCCGTCCACCACGTCGGGGGCGTCGACGAAGGTTCCGCCCGCCAGTTCCACGTCGGCCTTCAGGGGAGGGAAGGCCGCCGTGGTCCGGCCGCGCAGCAGGCCCAGCGCGGCCGGCACCTGGGCACCGTGGCAGATCGTGCCGACCGGGAGCCCGCGTTCGAAGAAGTGCGTGACGATGCGCGCCACGTCCGGATCGGTCCGGATGTACTCCGGCGCCCGCCCGCCGGGGATGACGAGCGCGTCGAAGCCGTCCGGCTCGACCTCGGCGAAGGCCAGGTCCACCGGCAGCAGGTGACCGGGCTTCTCGGTGTAGGCGTCACAATCGGGCTCGAAGTCGTGGACGACCAGCTTCACCGCACGGGTCGTCGGCGCGGCCACGACCGCCTCGTGCCCGCCCTCGCGCAGCCGGAAGACCGGGTACATCGAGTCGAGCTCCTCCGCGGCGTCCCCGGTCAGGATCAGCACTCGTGCCATTCGCTCACTCCTCGTTCAGTTCGGGGGAAGGGTCCAGCGCTGGTTGGTGCCACCGTGGCACGTCCAGATGATGAGCTGCGTACCGTCGGCGGAGCTACCGCCGTTGGCGTCGAGGCACTTGCCGTTGGTGCGCAGGGTGCCGTCGGCCTGGGCAGCCCAGTTCTGCGTACCGCTGCCGGTGCAGGCCGACAGCTGCACCGGACTGCCGTCGGAACCGCCCGCGGCGGTCAGGCACTTGCCCAGCGCGCGCCACGTGCCACCGTCCCGGGTCCAGGACTGGTTGGTGCCGCCGGTGCAGGTCCACAGCTGGACCTTGGTGCCGTCGGCGGTGCCGGAACCGTTGACGTCGACGCACTTGCCGCTCGCGCCGGTGATCGCCCCGGCGCCGCCGGACTCCTTGATCCTGATGTTGCGGAAGGACACGTCGTCGCCGGTGCCGTGGTTCTGGATGCCGATGTGCCCTGAAGTCAGCGAGCGGGCGGGATCGGTGTTGGTGAAATCGTTGATCTTGGTGCCGTTGAGGAACACCTGCACGCGTTCGCCCGCCACCAGCAGTTCGAAGGTGTTCCACTCGCCCGGCGGGTTGAGCGCGGCGTCGCGGGCGGCGGTGTCCGGTGCCTGGAAGCCGTAGACCGCGCCGGTGGTCCGGTCCGGCGAATCCGTGGCGTCGATCTGGATCTCGTGGCCCTGCGCGAGCGCGGTGTTCGGATCGGCGCCGGGCGGGAACCCGATGACCACCCCGGAGTTGTCGTCCCCGGCCACCCGCCAGTCCAGCTTCAGCGAGTAGGAGCGGAACTCCTTGGCGCTGTACCAGAGCATGCCCATTCCGCCGGTCGAGGTCAGCGTGGCGTCGGTGTTGCCGAACCCGCCGGGCCCGGCCTGCGACCACCCGGTGGTGGAGCCGTTGTAGAGCGCGGTGTAGCCGTTTTCCGGTCGGCAGTCGGCCTTGGTCCGGCCCGCGGCGTACCGGATGCCGCCGAGCACCATCGCGCGGAAGCCCGGTTCGGCGTAGCTCGCCTGGGTGTGCCCGCCGCCGGTGTAGAACGAGCGTCCACTTTGGATGGTCTTGCACCAGGTGTGCGGGTGGTCGGCGCCCATCGAGCCACCGGAGTAGGTCGATTCGTCCAAAGTGGCCAGTACCCGGGCGGTCGGCCGGACGTTGCTCCGGAAGTTGTACCACTCGTCGGTGCGCACCCAGGCGGGCCCGAGGTGCTGGGTGGCCTGGTGCGCCCGGTTCTCCACCCGGACGGTGGCCTGCTGGATGGCCGGGTGCGAGGCGAACCAGGCACCGGCCAGCTCACCGTAGAACGGCCAGTCGTACTCGGTGTCGGCCGCCGCGTGGACGCCGACATACCCGCCGCCGCCCCGGATGTAGGACTCGAACGCGGTCTGCTGGCTGGAGTTCAGCACGTCCCCGGTGGTGTTGAGGAACACCACGGTCTCGTACTGGGCCAGGTTGGCGGCGGTGAACCGGGCCGAGTCCTCGGTGGTGGTCACGGTGAAGTTGTTCGCCGCGCCCAGATCCCGGATCAGCTGGATCCCGGCGGGGATGGAGTCGTGCCGGAAGCCGGTGGTCTTGGAGAACACCAGCACGTCGTACGGCGCGTCGGCGGCGACGGCCGGCGGGCCGGAACAGAGCGCGAGCGCGGCCAGCGCGGCGGTGGCCGTGCCGAGCACGCGCCGGGTGAGCGAGCGGTTCATCGCTGTGCCTCCTGGGACAACGTCCACTTCTGGTTGGCGCCACCGGTACAGGTCCAGATGATCAGCTGGGTGCCGTCGGCGGAGCTGCCGCCGTTGGCGTCGAGGCACTTGGTGCCGTTGCGGAGGGTGCCGTCGCCCGGCGCGGACCAGTTCTGCGTGCCGCCGCCGGTGCATGTCGACAGTTGCACCGGGCTGCCGTCCGCGCTGCCCGCCGCGGTCAGGCACTTGCCGAGGGCTCGCCAGGTGCCGCCGTCGCGGGTCCACTGCTGGTTCGCACCGCCGTTGCAGGTCCACAGCTGGACCTTGGTGCCGTCGGCGGTGCCCGAACCGTTGACGTCGACGCATTTGCCGCCGACACCGGTGATGGACGCGGGCCCACCGCTCGACGGCGTGCCGAAGGAGAAGGCGTCCACGTCGAACAGGAAGCCGCTGCCACCGGAGAAGGTCAGGTACAGCGTGGTGGTCCCGGCCGGGACGCCGGACAGCGCGGTGGAGACCTGGGTGAAGGTGTCCCAGCTTCCGGTCACCGGCACCGCCACCGAGCCGAGCACGGGCCCGGTCGGCGAGCCGGTGCGCACGGACAGCGTGCCGCCGGCTCCCGCGGAGGACACGCGGGCGGTGAACTGGGTTTCCCCGCCGAGCGCGTAGGGCTGGAACGAGATCCAGTCACCGTTGTGGATGTCGCCCACGGTCCGGCCGCCTTCGGCCGCCGCCTTGTCGAACAGGCCGGTGCCCGACTGGCCGGTGTGGTGCTCGGCCTGGCGGTGCCGCGGTTGCAGGGTGTGCTGGGTGTGCGTGGTCAGCGACGGCTGGCCATTGGCGCCGCGGTCGGTGTACTCGGCGTCGAACACCGCGAACAGGTTCGCCGCCGTGTCGTGCTCACCGTCCGCCGGGATCGGCAGCGTGCCCGAGCACCCGGTGCGCGAGGTGATCTCGTGGCCGTGGTCGTCGTGGCCGAGGATGTAGGTCAGCTTCACCCGCGTGCAGTCGATCGTGCCGTCCTCCGGGTCGGAGACGGTGATCGTGTACGGCACGGTGTCGCCGAAGGAGAACAGCTTTCCGTGGGGTGGCGTGGTCAGCGTGACCGTGGGGGCGGTGTTGCCGACCGTGATCGTCACGTTCGCGGTGGCCGTGCGGCCGCCGGTGTCGGTCACCGTGAGGGTCGCGGTGCGCTGGCCGTTGCCGGTGTAGGTGTGGCTCGGGTTCGGCGAGGAGGACGTGCTGCCGTCGCCGAAGTTCCAGTGGTAGGTGAGCGCTCCGCCCTCGGGGTCGGAGGAGCCCGCCGACGAGAAGTTGACCGTCAGCGGCGCGAGCCCGGAGGTGCGGTCGGCGCCGGCCCGGGCGGTCGGTGCCTGGTTGCCCGCCGGGTTGTACTCGATGCGGTAGAGCGCGGAGTCGGCGTTCCCGCTGCCCCAGCCGGTGCCGTAGTCGAGCACGTACAGCGCGCCGTCCGGGCCGAACGCGGTGTCCATCACCTGGGTGCCCTTCCAGGGGAAGTCGTTGATCTGCCCGGGTGCACCGTCGGCGTTGACGTCGATCACCTTCAGCCAGCGCCTGCCGAACTCCGCGGCGAAGAAGTGCCCGTCCAGCGCGGCCGGGAACTTGACCGTGGACGGGTTCGCCGCGTCGTAGCGGTACACCGCGCCGCCCATCGGCGACTCGGAACCGCAGCCGAACGCCGCGAACGAGCAGTTGTCGTAGTTGATCCACGCCGGGCGCGCGGCGGGCAGGTTGGTCAGCCCGGTGTTGCGGGGCGAGTTGTTGACCGGCGCGGCGCAGTTGAACCGGTTCCCGGACGGCCCGGACGGGAAGGTGTAGTCCACATAGGACTCCGCGGTGGTGTTCTTGCCGGTGCAGTACGGCCAGCCGTAGTTGCCCGCCGAGGTGATCCGGTTGAACTCCACCTGCCCGGCGGGCCCGCGGCTGCCGCTCGCCGTGCCCGCGTCGGGGCCGTAGTCACCGAGGTAGATCGCGCCGGTGGCCTTGTCGATGCCGAACCGGAACGGGTTGCGCAGGCCCATCGCGTAGATCTCCGGCCGCGTCCCGGCGGTGCCCGGCGCGAACAGGTTGCCCGCCGGGATCGAGTAACCCCCGTTGGCGTTGACCTTGATCCGCAGCACCTTGCCGCGCAGGTCGTTGGTGTTGCCGGCGCTGCGCTGTGCGTCGTAGGCCGGGTTCCGGTTGGTGCGCTCGTCGATCGGGGTGTAACCGTCCGAGGCGAACGGGTTGCTGTCGTCACCGGTGGACAGGTACAGGTTGCCCGCCGCGTCGAAGTCGATGTCCCCGCCGACGTGGCAGCACATGCCGCGGCTGGTCGGCACGTCGAGCACGGTCACCTGGCTGGCCGTGTTCAGCGTGAAGTCGGCGTTGAGGGTGAACCGGGACAGCCGGTTGACCCCGTTCCACGCGGAGAAGTCCGTGCCGTTCTCGGGGGCGTCACCGCCGGGAGTGGACAACGGTGGCGCGTAGTACAGGTAGATGAACCTGTTGGCGGAGAAGCCCGGGTCGACCCCGACGCCCTGCAGGCCTTCCTCGTCGTGCGTGTAGACGGGCAGCGTGCCGATCACGCCGGTGACCCCGTCGGCGGTGGTGCGGCGCAGCACGCCGTTGCGCGCGGTGTGCAGCACCGAGCGGTCCGGCAGCACGGCCATCGACATGGGCTCGCCCACTTCGGCGACGCCCCTGGCGAGTTCGACCTGCTGGAAGTCGGCCGGGTTCACCGCGTGCGCCGAGGCCGGGGCGGGTGCGGTGAGCACCGGTACCACGAGGGTGGCCGCGACCAGCACGGCCGCCGCGAAGAATCTCATCGGGACTCCGGTCTGTTCGGTGGGGCGGGGATCAGGGCAGGGTCCAGCGCTGGTTGGTGCCGCCGTGGCAGGTCCAGACGATGAGCCGGGTGCCGTCCGCGGTACCGGCCCCGTCGGCGTCGAGGCACTTGCCCCCGGTGACGAGGGATCCGCTGGCACCGGCGGCCCAGCTCTGCCCGGCCCGTCCGTCGCAAGTGGACAGCTGAACGGCGCTGCCGTCGGCGGTGCCCGCGGCGGTCATGCACTTGCCGAGGCTGCGCCAGGTGCCGCCGTCGCGGGTCCACTGCTGGTGGGCGGCGCCGGAGCAGGTCCAGAGCAGCAGCGGGGTGCCGTCGGCGGAGCTGCCGCCGTTGACGTCGACGCACTTGCCCGCGGCGGCGGTGATCGGACCGGCGGTGACCGGGCCCGGGGTGCCGACCCCGGGACCGGTGAAGGTGATCGAGTCCAGGTCGTACGGGGCGGTCGCGGTGGACTTGAACACCACGAAGAGCTCCACCGTGCCCGCCGGGCGGGTCACCGCGACCGGCGGCAGGCTCACGTAGTTGTCCCAGCCGCCGGTGCTGCCCACGGTCGCGGTGGCCACCAGCGCGCCGGTGGGCGAACCGGACCGCAGCTCGATCGTGCCGCCCGGCCCGGGGGAGGAGACCCGGAACGAGACCTGGTTGATGCCGGTCAGATTGGCCGGGGTGAAGGAGATCCAGTCGTTGTTGTCGATGTCCCCGATGCGCTGCCCGGCCTCCGCGCCGGCCTGCGCCACCACCCGGATCCCGGACGAGTTCGTGAAGTGCTCGGCCTGCCGGTGCTTGGGCTGCAGCACGACCTGCGCGCGGCCGGTGAGCGCGGGCACCCCGGACGCGCCGTTGTCGGTGTAGACGGCGTCGGCCGCGTAGAACAGGTTGGCGTCGGGGCTGTGCCCGCCGTCGTGCGTGGTGATCGTCCCGGAGCAGCCGGGCTGCGGGTCGAGCGGGTGCGCGTGCTCGTCGTGGCCCAGCGCCGGGGTGGTGATCACCTTGGCGCAGTCGATGGCGCCGGCAGCGCCGTCTTCGGGGTCGGTGACGGTGACCGAGTACGGGATCTGGTCGCCGAAGTCGAACATGCCGCCGTGCGGGGGCGTGGTGAACTGCACGGTCGGCGCGGTGTTGCCCACCGTGACCGGCACGTTGGCCACGCCGGTCTGCCCGCTCGGCGCGGTCACCGTGAGCTGCGCGTTGAACTGCCCGCGCGTGGTGTAGGTGTGCGACGGGTTGGCCGCGGTGGAGGTGGCGCCGTCGCCGAAGGTCCACCGGTAGGTCAGCGCGCCGCCCGCCGGATCGCTGGACCCGGCGCTGGAGAAGTTCACCGTCAGCGGCGAGCCGCCGGAGGACGGGGTGGCCGTGGCGTGGGCGATCGGGGCGGGGTCACCGGAGATGTAGTCGATCCGGGACAACGCGGAATCGGGGTTGTCCCGGCCGAAGCCGGTGCCCCACTCCAGCAGGTACAGCGAGCCGTCCGGGCCGAACTTGGCGTCCATCGGGGACTTGAAGCTCAGGTTGGCCAGGAACCGGTTGATCTTCAACAGGTTTCCCGCGGAGTCGAGGCGGAACTCGCGCAGCGTGTTGCGGGCCCACTCGCCGAAGAACGGCGTTTTGTCGAAGTACTGCGGGAACTTCGTGGGCGACGGGTTGTTCGGATCGAAGTGGTACACGGGAAACGCCATCGGGGCTTCGCCGCCGCTGCCCATTTCCGGGAACGCGTTGCCGTTGCTGCCGTTGCCGTACCAGACGGTCGCGGGCCGGGCGGCGGGCAGCGAGGTGAGCCCGGTGTTGTTGGGGGAGGTGTTGACCGGCGCGGCGCAGTTGAACTTGCCGCCGGAGGTGCCGGTGGCAAAGTTGTGGTCGTTGAACGGGATGTTGGTCGCCACGCAGTACGGCCAGCCGTAGAAACCCGGTGACTTGATCACGTTCCACTCGACCAGCCCGCCCGGGCCGCGGCCGGCGTTGTCCGCCCCGGCGTCCGGACCGTAGTCGGCCAGGTAGATCGTGCCGTCGGTGTCCACGGTGAACCGGAACGGGTTGCGGAAGCCCATCGCGTAGATCTCCGGGCGGGTCTGCGCGGTGCCGGGGGCGAACATGTTGCCCGCCGGGACGGTGTACGTGCCACCGGGTTCGGGGTGCACGCGCAGGATCTTGCCGCGCAGGTCGTTGGTGTTGGCCGCGGTCTTCTGCGCGTCGAACAGGCTGCGCCCTGGTCGTTCGTCGATCGGGGTGTAGCCGCTGGACTCGTGCGGGTTGGTGTCGTCGCCGACGCCGATGTAGAGGTTCCCGCCGGGGCCGAAGGTGAGGTAGCCGCCGGTGTGCCCCGGTTCGGACTGCCGTGCGGCCGGGAACGACAGCAGTACGCGCTCGCTGGCCGGGTCGAGCGTGTCACCGTTGACGGTGAACCTCGACACCCGGTTGATCTCCTGCGAGCCCGCCGGTGAGTAGTACAGGTACAGCCAGTTGTTGGTGGCGAAGCCCGGATCCAGTGCCACCCCGGCGAGGCCGTCTTCCCCGCCGGTGTAGACGTTGAGCGTGCCCGCGGTGACCGTGGTCTTGCTGCTCGGGCGGTAGACCTTCAGCTGCCCGCCGTACTGGGTGTAGAAGACGCGGCCGTCCGGTGCCACGTCCAGCGTGCCGGGCGCCACGGTGTTGCCGTCCAGTTCGACCTTGTCGTAGCTGGCCCACACGGTGGGGCCGCAGTCGGCCGGTGCGGTGCCCGCCGCGCTCTTCACGCCGCCGAGGATGTGCTGGCGGAACAGGGGTTCGGAGTACGCGGAGGCCTGGTGGCCCATGGCGGTGGCCCACAACCGGCCACCTTCGAAGTTGCGGCACCAGGAGATCGGGTGGTCGCTGCCCATGGCCGAGGGGCCGGGGTTGTAGGTGGTCTCGTCGGCGGTCACCAGGACGTGCACGTCGCCGCGGGCGTTGCGGTTGAAGTTGTACCACTCCTCGGTGCGGTTCCACCGCTGCGGCAGCCCCTGGCCGGAGGGGTGTGCCTGGTCGGCGACCTTGGCCGTGCCCGCGACCACGGCCGAGTGCTGGGTCATGGTCATCCCGAGCATCTGGTCCCACCAGGGGAATTCGGCCTCGATGTTCATGTCCGTCGCGTTGTGGATGGCGACCACGCCGCCGCCGTTGCGCACGTAGTTCTGCATGGCGGCGCGTTGGGCGGCGGTGTTCCAGACCATGCCGGAGGTCTGGAACATGATGACGACGTCGTAGGTGGAGAGCGTGGCGTCGGTGAAGACGGCGGAGTCCTCCGAGTGGGTCAGCTGCCAGCCGTTGTCCGCGGCGAGTTGCTGGAACATCGCCACCCCGGCGGGGATGGAGTCGTGCCGGTAGCCGGCGGTTTTGGTGAACAGGAGGACTTTCTCGCCCGCCGCCGCCGCGGGCGCGGCTCCGGCGGCCCCGGCTGGCGCGGTCACGGTGAGCAGCAGAAGGGTTGCGGCCAGGGCGGCCAGCAACCTGACGATGGCGGCCCTGGTGCGTGACTTCGGCGCACGTCTTGGGTGGCGGCGGCGTACTGCGTGCCTGTCCGCCGCTTCGCGCTTGCCCGCGACTCGGCCGCCCGCGACTCGGCCGCCCGTGGCGCGTCTGCCCGCGTCGTGCCCGGGCGCGACTTGGCCGCCCGCGGCGTGGTTGTCGCGCGGTTCAGCCGCGGGTGGGGGTGAGAACGTCATCGTTCTGCTCCTCAGCGGGGTCGACTAGTGGGAGCGCTCCCAATCGGCGCGGCGAGATGTGTCCGGCTTATAGCGGGGGAAGGGTGTTGCCTGGATCACACCTTAGCCTGCATCGCTGGCCGGGCGTCAAGGCCGAACCGGGAATAGGTCCGACTCATCGGTGCCTTGAGTCCCTTTGGCGGTAGGATCCTTCGGTGACCGGAGGCCCAGTCGTACCCGCTTCAGCCCAGGACGCCACCCCGGCCGAGGACGCCTACCGGCCCGGCTACGAACTGGTGGCCGAACGCATCCTCCAGCTGATCGCCGAGTCGGAACTGCGCCCGGGCGACCGCATGCCGACCGAGAACGAGCTGGCCGCCGGTCTCGGCACCAGCCGGAGCATGGTGCGCGAGGCGGTCAAGATCCTGTCCGCCATCGGACGGGTGCGGGCGCAGAAGGGCCGCGGCCTCTACGTCGCCGACGATGAGGGCATGCTGGGCTCGGCGCGATGGGGCGGCTTCTTCCTGCCCGCCGACCTGGACCACGTGTACATGTTGTTCGAGTTCCGCCGGGTCCAGGAAACCGCCGCGAGCCGGCTCGCGGCGAACCACGCCACCCCGGCGGAACTCCGGGCGATCGCCGACGCCGCCGAGACGTGCCGCCAGGGGCAGGCGACCGGCGACCCGGCGCTCTTCGACCGCGGCGACGACGAGTTCCACCTCGCCGTCGCGGCCGCTTCGCACAACCAGTTCCTCGTCGCCGCGGTGCGCGAGGCCCGCCGGCTGCAGCGCCAGTCCAACATCATCGGCATGCAGGGCGCCGTCGGCGGGCACGCGGCGGAAGCGGTCGAGGAGCACGCGGCGATCCTCCGTGCCGTCCGCGACGGTGATCCGGACACCGCCGCCCAGGCCACCGCCACCCACCTGGACAACACCCTCGAGGACTACCGGCACGAGATCCAGCGCCGCCTCTTCGGCTGAGCCCGGCGCTCAGAACGCGCCCGGCAGCACGAGCACCGCCCACGCCGCGACCGGTCCCAGCGCGACGATGACGCAGGTGTAGGCGATGACCTGCCGGTAGAAGCGGGTCCGGTCGACACCGCGGGCGTTGGCGAGGACCAGCGCGCCGTTGGTGGAGAACGGGGAGACGTCCACGATGGTGGTGGCGATGGCCATCGCCACCACCACCCCGGCGACCGGCAGGGAACCGGTGAGCAGCAGGGGGATCGCCATCGGAATGGTCGCGGTGAGGATCGCCGTGGACGAGGCGAACGCCGAGGTGACGCCGACGATCACGCACAGCACGAGCGCCACCAGCAGCGGGGCGCCCAGGCCGACCGCGCCGTGGGCGACCCAGTCGATGGTGCCGGAGTGCTCCAGCACGCCCACGTAGGTGACCATGCCCGCGACCAGGAGGATCGTCGGCCAGCTGATGCCGTCGACGGCCTTGCCGAGGTTCCCGCGGTCGAGCAGGCCGAGCACGGCACCGGCGGCCAGCGCGAGGAAACCGATCTGCAGGTGGAAGGCGAGCGCGCCGACCACGAGCACGACCAGCGCGGTGAGCGTGGCGCGCTGGTGCCAGGTCACCGCGACCGTCTTCGCCCTGACCGCGATGGCGACCCCGCCACCGGTCGGCTCGGTTTCGTCCTCATCGGTGGGCGTGTCGTCCGGCCGTTCGACGAAGCTCTCCTCGCCTCGGCGGCGGAGCAACACGTAGGTGAGACCGGCGAGCAGCAGGTTGAAACCGAGGCTGGCGAAGAACAACGCGGCGGTCGAGACCGCTAGACCGGACTCGGCCACGATGCCGAACACGAGCGCGCCGGACACCGCCATCGGGGAGAACGCCCCGGCGTGGGCGCCGCAGATCACCATCATGCCGACCATCAGCGGGCTGATCCGGTAGGTGAAGGCGAAGCTCATCCCGATCGGCACCAGCAGCGCCACCGCCGCCGGGGTGAAGGTGCCCAGCGCGGTCAGCGTCGCGGCGACGGCGAACAGCACCCACGGCACCAGGATCGCGCGGCCGCGCACGAGCCGGATCCCGCCCCGCACCAGCAGGTCGATCGTGCCGTTCAGCTTGGCGACGGAGAACAGGTAGGTCACGCCGACCACGGTGACGAACAGCGAGACCGGGAAGCCCTCGAAGATCTCGTGGTCCTCGAGGCCGAACACGAAGGTGCCGACGGCGAACGACGCGACCAGCGCGAGGATCCCGATGTTGACGGACAGCGCGGTGGCGACGACGAACATGCCGCCCAGCACCAGGATCGCGATTAACTGTGATGACATCATTGTCCTCTTCGTTGTTCCGGCGGCCCGCCCGGACGCCTGGCGTCCGGAAAGGACGGTGGGGTCAGGCGGCCGACGCGGCGGCCGGCGTCGTGAGCGAGGGCTCCAGCGGCTCGTGGTCGGGCAGGGCGAGGGTCGCGTCGCCGATCCGGCGGGTGGTCCGGGTGACCCCGACCGCGAGCAGGCCGTCGCGGGCACCCGCGTGGGTGGTCACGACTCCGGCCGGTGTGTCCAGGCGCAGCACCTCCTGCTCGCCGATGGTGAACTCGGACAGGACGGTAGCCGGTGTGCGCGCGGCGGCGGTGAGCGCGATGCTGCCGGTGATGGCCAGCGCGGGGTGCGTCCGCCCCATCGACAGCATCCGCACGGTCACGTCCGAACGGCCGGGCCTGCCCGCGCTGACCAGGGCGACCTTGGGGGTGGCACGGGCGGCTCCGTCGGGTTCGGCGGCGAGCCCCATCCGGACCGCGGCGACGCGGCGGATGCGGTCGAGCCGGGCCAGGACGCCTTCCTGGGCGTCGAGTGCGGCGGGAGAAGCGTCACCGGCCACACCGACCTCGTCGGCCGGGACGAGTACCACGGGCGCCCCGGCGTCGAGCAGCGTGACGCGTGTCCCGTCCACCACGTCGACGGCGTTGCCCGTGGGGAGCAGCGCCCCGGTTGTGCGGCCGGCCGGATCGACGAACCACAGGTGCACGCCGAGGCCGGGCTGGGCCACGCCGGGGATGTGGTCGCCGCCGTGCTCGATCACCCGGCCTGATGGCGTCGGCACGTCGGCGACGATCAGCTGGCCGGTGTTGGTGTTGGTGATCCGCACCGCGGTCACGTCCCCGGTCGGCGCCACCCAGCCGCGCCGGAGCGCGTAGGGCCCGACGACGGCCGAGCAGTTGCCGCAGTTGCTCGTCCAGTCCACCGTTCCGTCCGTGATGCCGATCTGGGCGAAGGTGTACTCGACGTCGATGCCGGGCCGCTCGCTCCTGGCGAGCACGACGGCCTTGCTGGTGGTGGAGGTCGCGCCGCCGACGCCGTCGACCTGGCGCGGGTCGGGGCTGCCGTAGAGCCGCAGCAGCACCTCGTCCACGCCGCGATCGGGGATCGCGAGCGCGTCGCGTTCGAACACCCAGCACTTGCTGGTGCCACCACGCATCCACGTCGCCGGGATCTCTCGCACAGTCACTCCTTCTCGAGGGAACGACGGCTACCCTCACCCGCGCCAAGGTTGAGCACAATCACGAGAAACTGAAGGACCCTGAAGCGTTGCTTCACGCTCGATCGGCCTAACTGGGCGGCCAGAATCGATTGTTCGGGGAAAGTCCCAGTTGAGAGCCGGGGTTCGTGCCTAAAGCTAGACTGCACGGAAGTCCTCGCACAGTGGATCGACCGCACCAGACTTTTTCGCCCGAGGAGTGTCCATGTTGGACGTCCGGCGCCTGGCCCTGCTCGCGGCCGTGGTGGACACGGGATCGATGACCGCCGCCGCCGAACAGCTCGGCTACACCGCGTCCGCGGTCTCGCAGCAGCTACGCCGGCTCGAAGTGGAGGCCGGGCAACCCCTGCTGCACCGGCAGGCCAGGGGAGTGCGCCCCACCGAGGCGGGCGCCGTGCTGGCGGGCCACGCCCGCCACATCCTCCGCCGGCTCAGCGCCGCCGAGGCCGATCTGGCCGAACTCGCCGGACTGCGCCGGGGGACCCTTTCGATGGGGGTGTTCCCGACCATCGCCAGCGCGCTGCTGCCGCAGGCGGTCAGCCGGTTCCGCCGCCAGTACCCCGACCTCCGCCTGGACGTGCGCAGCACCCGGTTCGACGAACTCGTCGAACTGCTGGAGAACGGCACGGTCGGCATCGCGCTGCTGTGGGACTACGCGTGGAACCGCGTCGACGTGGCCGACATGTCACTGACGCCGCTGCTGGACGATCCGACCGTGCTGATCGTCGCCGCCGACCACCGCCTCGCCCGCAAGCGGTTCACCACCATGGCCGAACTCGCCGAGGAGGACTGGATCGTGCGAGCCCACGACCACCCGGTGGCCGAGGTGCTCGAACGCAGCTGCCGCACGGCCGGGTTCACCCCGAAGATCGCCTTCGAGGCCAACGACTACCAGGAGGCGCAGGCGATGGTCAGCGTCGGGCTCGGGGTCGCGTTCGCGCCGCGGACCGCCGTGCGGAACCCGAATCCGGACGTCCGCGTCCTGGTGCTCGGCCCCGAGGTGCCCGCTCGGCGCATCCTGCTGGCGCACCGCCAGGACCGCTTGCGGGCTCCGGCAGAACTCGCCATGCACCAGCTCCTGGTCGACGTCGCCCGTGAGTACCAGACGAAGGCCTGAGCGGCCGGCGTCAGGGCTTGCGGCCGACGGCGGCGACGATGCAGTTGCCCGCGGCCGGGCGCGGGGTGGTGCGCGGGCCGGTCGGGTACCAGTCGTCGTTGACCACCAGGCCGGGGTCCAGCAGCTCCAGGCCGACGAGCATCTCCTCGATCTGCGCCCGGGTGCGGAAGTAACCGCGGCTGATGCTGGCGTTGAGGATTGCCTGCACCCGGTGCGCGATCGGGCTGTGCGCCTCGTCCTCCGGGTCGAAGAAGTGCGAGAACACCACGTAGGAACCCGACGGCAGCGCCTCGATGTACTGCCGCATCACCTCGGCCGGGGCCAGGCCCTTGTCCGCGTCGTGGTGGTGCATCGTGGCCACCTGCAGCAGGCCGAGCGGGCGCTCGAAGTCGAGGTGCCGCCGCACCGTGTCGTTCTGCAGCACCGCGGGCGGGTCGAAGATGTCCGCGCCGACGAGGTAGGTCTTGTCGTTGTCCTCCAGCAGCGCGCGCCCGTGCGCCAGCACCACCGGGTCGTTGTCCACGTACACCACGCGCGAATCGCGGTTCTCGCGCTGGGCGACCTGGTGGGTGTTCTCCGCGGTCGGCAGGCCGGAACCGCAGTCGAGGAACTGGTCGATCCCGGCCTTGCGGGCCAGGAACTCCACCGCCCGGATGAGGAACTTCCGGTTGCTGACGGCGATTTCGTTCACCTCGGGCACGGCCGCGTTCAGCTGCGCGAGCAGTTGGCGGTCGACCTCGTAGTTGTCCTTGCCGCCGAGCGCCGCGTCGTACGCCCGCGCCACACTCGGCGTGGTGGTGTCGATCCCAGCCGAGGGCAGATCGGTGCGTTCGTCGGGCATCAATACCTCGCTCGTTTCGTGCTGGTGCTGGGGGTTCTGTGGCGTGATTCACGTACCTTACCGCTCACGCGAGCGCGCCAGGACCGGCCCGCCCGGGTGCTGCCGGATAATCGCGTGACTCCGGTTTCGCGGTGTGTGACCGTGCCGCCATGGATGATGATCTCGACCTGCTCCGCCGCGGCCGGATGCGGTGGAACACCCCGCTTTCGCCGTCGCACGCCGAACTCCTGCTCGACCGGCTTGACCTGCGTGAAGGCCTGAGCGTGACCGATCTCGGCTGCGGCTGGGGCGAGTTCCTGCTGCGCGCGGCGGCCCGCACGGGCCGGGGGACTGGCGTGGACACCGACCCGGCCGGTCTGGCGCGCGGGCGCGCGCTGGCGGCGGAACGGGGTCTCGCGGACCGCGTCGAGTTCGTCCACGCCGACGCCTCGACCTGGGCCGAGCCCACCGATCGGGTGGTCTGTGTCGGCGCTTCCCACGCGTTCGGCGGTACGCGGGCCGCGGTGGAAGCACTGGCACCACTGGTGTCCGGCGGCGGCCGGGTGCTTTTCGGTGACGGTTTCTGGCAGCGGACCCCGGGCCAGGCGGCCGTGGACATCTTCGGCACCGAGACGCGGACGCTGGCCGACCTGGCGGACACCGTCCGCGCGGCCGGCTGGCGGATCCTGCACCTGAGCACCGCCGACGAGCACGAGTGGGATGAGTTCGAGTCCACCTCGCTGCTCGCGCTGGAGGAGTGGCTGCTGGACCACGGCGCGGACCCGCGGGCGGCGGAGATCCGGGACTGGCTCGACACGCGACGGCACCAGTACCTCCACGACTACCGCGGCGTGCTCGGCTTCGCGCACCTGGTTCTGGCGCGCTGACCAGCGCTTTTGCGAAATCTCGAAATTTTTCCGGCGGAGCTGCAAAATCCGGGGGCGGTGTTCGTGGAGGTGTCGAAGTGCCGGACCGCCCGGCCACCGCCCTCCGGAGGAGCACCCCATGACCACGATCGCCACCCGCGCCGGGACCGCGTCCGCCCCGGCCGAGCTGACCGCCGACCGGATCACCAAATCGCTGCTCGGGTACGGCGTGATCGCCGGCCCGATCTACCTGGCCGCCTCGCTCGTCCAGACCGCGCTGCGGGACGGCTTCGACCCGTCGCGGCACGCGTGGAGCCAGCTCGCCCTCGGCGACGGCGGCTGGGTGCAGGTGGTGAACCTGGTGCTCACCGGCTTGATGGTGCTCGCCTTCGCGGCCGGCCTGCGGCGGGCGCTGGTCAGTGGCCCGGCCGCGCGGTGGGCCCCGGCGCTGATCGGGGTGTTCGGGCTGAGCATGGTGGTCGCCGGGGTCTTCCCGGTCGACGCCGGTGGCGGTTTCCCGGCCGGTGCCACCGCACCGGCGGCGATGAGCACCAGCGCGCTGATCCACTTCGCCGCGGGCGGCATCGGCTTCCCGTGCCTGACCGCCGGGCTGCTGGTGCTCGCCCGCCGCCTCGCCCGCGAAGGGTTCACCGGCCACGCGCTGGCCACCCGCGTGATCGCGCCGCTGTTCCTCGCCTCGTTCTTCGCGATGGCCTCCGGGGCGCTGAGCGTCCTCGTTTTCGCCGCCGGGGTGGTGGGTGTGTTCGCCCTCGTCACGGCGCTTTCCGTGCACCGCTACCGTCAGCTGCCCAGCACCGACTGCTGAAGGAAGAACGATGCGTTATCTGGTAGTCCTCGAAGCCACCCAGCCCGGCACCCCGCCGCCCGCGGAACTGATGGCGGGCATCATGCGGCTGGGAGCGGAGGCCACGCAGTCCGGCGCGATGCTCGACAACGCGGGCCTGGCCCCCAGCGCCGACGGCGCGAAGGTCACCCTCGACGGGAGCGAGGTGACCATCACCGACGGCCCCTTCGCCGAGTCGAAGGAGATGATCAGCTACGCCCTCTACGACACGCGCACCAAGGAAGAGGCGGTGGAGTGGACCCGCCGCTTCCTCGCCCTGCACGCCGAGCACTGGCCGGGGTGGACGGGGGAGGCGCGGGTGCTGCGGGTGTTCGGTCCCGAAGACATGCCCGGGGCCTGAGTGGACCGCTCGGAGGCCGGGCGCGGCACCGTCGAAGCGATCTGGCGGATCGAATCCGCCCGGTTGGTCGCGGCGCTCGCCCGGTTCACCGGCGACGTCGGCCTCGCCGAGGACCTCGCCCAGGACGCACTGGTCGCGGCGCTCGAGCAGTGGCCGGTGACCGGGGTGCCGCCGAAGCCGGGAGGCTGGCTGATGACCACCGCGAAGAACCGCGCGATCGACCTGTTCCGCCGGGACGGCACGCACCGCCGGGCCCTCGAAGCGCTGGGGCACGACGAAGCGAGCACGCCCGAGTACACCTTCGACGACCCGGTGGGCGACGACGAACTCCGCCTGCTGTTCGCCGCCTGCCACCCCGGTCTCAAGCGCGAGTACCGCGTCGCGCTGACCCTGCGCTGCCTGGCCGGGCTGAGCACGCGGGAGATCGCCGGTGCCTTCCTGGTCGCCGAGTCCGTGGTCGGGCAGCGCATCTCCCGCGCCAAGAAAACCTTGCGCGACAAGAAGATCCGGCTCGACCTGCCGGAGGCGGGGGACCTGCGCGAGCGGCTGGCGTCGGTGCTGGAGGTCATCTACCTGATCTTCAACGAGGGGTACCGAGCCACCTCCGGCGCGAACTGGATGCGCCCCGAACTCAGCAACGACGCGCTCCGGTTGGCCCGGCGCACGGCGGCGCTGATGCCCGAGGTCGCCGAGGCGCAGGGCCTGCAGGCGCTGCTGGAGCTGACCCACGCTCGCGCGCCCGCGCGGCACGATGCCGACGGCGCGCCCGTGTTGCTGCCGGACCAGGACCGCGCGCGCTGGGACCGCCTGCTGATCCGGCGTGGCATGGCCGCGCTGCACCGCGCCTACCGGCTCGGCTCGGCGGGCCCGTACGCCCTGCAGGCGGCGATCGCCGGTTGCCACGCCACGGCCCCCACCGCGGCGGACACCGACTGGGCGCGGATCGCCGGGCTGTACGACGTGCTCGAACGGGTTCAGCCCAATCCGGTCGTCACGCTGAACCGGGCGATGGCGCACGGCCACGCCGCCGGACCGGCCGCGGGCCTGGCCGTCCTGGACGGGCTGGGGGACGCGCTTTCGCAGTACGCGCAACGGCACGCGGTCGAAGGGGAACTGCTCGCCATGGCCGGGCGGGAGGAGGAAGCGCGGGCCGCCTACGCGCGGGCCGCCGCCCTGACCGCCAACGAAGCCGAGCGTGTCCTCTTCGGACGGAGGTCGGCCGGACTCACGGGGTCCGGGCCGTGATCAGGTAGTAGTCCAGCAGGCCGTCGGTGTAGGTGCGGAGGAAGTTCCGCGGCCAGTCGTCGGCGTGGATGGTGTTCGCGATCCACCGGTCGTAGCCCGCCCAGACGTGTTCGCCGATGGAGCGCACCGAGATCCCGGTGAACCCCGTCGAGGCGAGCGTGTCCGCGAAGGCCTCGATCGGGTGAGCCACGTCCAGCCCTTCGGCGAAGGAGTGGAGCAGGGCGTTGATCTCGTCGTCGTGCCCGGGGTGCGGCGCGAAGAAGGTGGACACCGCCAGCCTGCCGCCCGGCGGGAGCACCCTCGCCGCTTCGCGCGCGAACTCCTCCAGCGACGGGAAGTGCTGCGCGGCCTCGACCGAATACACGCGGTCGACCGTCGAATCGGGGAAGGGCAACGACGCGGCCGTGCCGAGCCGGAACTCCAGGCCGTCGGGAAGCGGCGAGTTCCCGCGGGCCGCGCGTTCCACCTGTGCCGGGTGCGCGTCCACGCCGCACACCGAGTGGGGCCCGAACTCCCGCAGGGCCAAGGCGCACCCGAGTCCGCGGCCGCAACCGACCTCGACCAGCCGGGCGCCCTCCTCGATCTCGGCGGCTCGCAGCACCAGGCGGTAGAGGTCCTCCTGGCTGCGCACCCGATCCGCCTCGCCGAGTGACCCGCCGGGGTCGATCCCGGCCCAGTAGCCGAAGTTGATGAACCCGCCCGCGAAGCACGGGTTCCGGCTGAGATCCTTCGTCCCGTAAAGCCTGTCGAGTGACGGCGGCATGACCCCAAGCCTACGCCGCCCGCCGGGATGTCGGACCGGGATTGTCGGTGGTCACGGGTAAGTTCTGTGCCGTGGAAGCTCGCGAACGCATCGAAGAACTCGCCGATCGGATCGTCGTGCTGCGCGACGCCTACTACCGGGGTTCCCCGGAGGTGGCGGACGCCGAGTACGACGCGATCGAGGACGAGCTGCGCGGGCTGATCGCGGCCAACCCCGAGCTGACCCCCGACCCGAACCCGCTGGACCAGGTGGGCGCGCCCGCGGTGCTGCACGCCCCGATCCGGCACTCGCGGCCGATGCTCTCGCTGGACAAGGCGACCCAGCCCGAGCAGGTCGCCGCCTTTTTCGACCGCTTCCCCGGCCAGCCGGTGGTGGTGATGCCGAAGCTGGACGGGCTGTCGCTGGCCGTCGTCTACGAGAACGGGCGGCTGGCCAGGGCGATCACCCGCGGTGACGGCACCACCGGCGACGACGTGACCATGCTGGTCCGCGCGCTGACCGACGGCATCCCGGACCGGGTGGACGCGGCGGGCCGGGTCGAGGTGCGCGGCGAGGCGGTCATGCTGCGCTCCACCTTCACCGCCTACAACACCGCCCACCCGGACAAACCGCTGATCAACCCGCGCAACGCGGCCGCGGGCACGCTGCGCGCCAAGGACCCGGCCACGGTCGCCGGGCGGAACCTGCGCTTCTTCGCTTTCGACCTGTACTCCGACATCGCCGAGGCCGACCTGGGCAGCGCGCTGCACGCGCTCGGCTTCACCGCCGCCGAGATGCGCCGCTGCGCGAGCGCGGAGGAGGCGCAGGCGGTGATCGCCGAGATCGAGCGGCAGCGCAACGAACTGGACTACGACCTCGACGGCGCCGTGCTGCGGCTGGCCGATCGGGACGCCTACGCCGCCGCCGGGACGCGGTCGGCCTCGCCGCGGGGCGCGCTGGCGTACAAGTTCGCCGCCGAGGAGAAGACCACCGTGCTGGCCGACGTGGTCTGGGACGTCGGCAAGACCGGCAAGATCGCGCCGGTCGCGTGGCTGGAGCCGGTTTTTGTCGGCGGCACCACGGTCAGCCGCGCGACGCTGGCCAACCAGGAGGTGATCCGCGCCCGTGGCATCAAGATCGGCGACACGGTGCTGGTGCGCCGCGCCGGTGACGTGATCCCGTTCGTGGCCGGGGTGCTCGACGCCTCGAAGCGCACCGGGGCCGAGCGCGAGATCGTGCCGCCGGCCGAGTGCCCGTCGTGCGCGCAGCCGCTGACCGAACAGGGCAACAGCCGGGAACTGTTCTGCACCAACGTGGCCTGCCCGGCGCAGACCGTGCGGCGGCTGATCCACTGGGCTTCGCGCGCGGCCGCGGACATCGACGCCATCGGCGGGGTGTGGATCGAACGGCTGGCCGAGGCGGGCATTCTCGAGCACCCGTCGGACTTCTACCAGCTGACCAAGGAGCGCTTGCTGGAGTTCGAGCGCATCGGCGAGGTCTCGGCCACCCGGATGATCGAGTCGATCGACGCGAGCCGTCAGGTCGGGCTGCGGCGAGCGCTGATCGGACTGGCCATTCCGATGGCTTCGGAGGGCACGGCCGCGCGCCTGTGCCGGGCCGGCTTCCCGTCACTGGAGGCGGTGGCCGACGCCGGGGTCGACGGGCTGGTCGCGGTGGAGGACATCGGGCCGAAGGTCGCCGCTTCGCTGATCGAACACCTCACCCGGCTGCGGCCGGAACTGGAGCGGTTGCGGGAGCGCGGGGTGTCGCTGGACGTGCGCGAGGAGGACCTGCCCCCGGTCGTGGCGGCCGGCGCGCCGCTGGCCGGGAAGACGGTCGTGGTCACCGGCGCGATCAGCGATCCGCGGTCCGGTGAGAAGGTCGCGCGCCCGACTTTCCAGCGGTTGTGCGAGAAGGCGGGCGCGACCATCGCGTCCTCGGTTTCGGCGAGCACGGACCTGCTCATCACCGGGGCCGAGGTCGGGGCCGCGAAGCTCACCAAGGCCGAGAAGCACGGCGTCGAGGTCGTCGACCAGGGCGAGATCTGGCAGCAGCTGATCGCGGCGGCAGTGGTCTGAGGAACGAGGACCGCCCGTTCTCCACCGCGACGTACATCATGCACCGGTCGCCCGTGGTGTCCACGCCGCGAGCAAGCGGTCCCGCCGATGAGTTCTGGTCGTGCCGCTGGTCTGTACCGGTGACAGCGCAACACAGCTCAGGAGGACCGGATGCCGATCACGCGCATGCTCGCCCAAGCCACCGTCACCGATCTCGACGCGGCTCTGCCCTGGTACACGACGCTCTTCGGACGCGCGCCGGACGCCCGCCCGATGGAAGGGCTGGCCGAATGGCACCTCACCGCGACCTTCGGCCTCCAGGTGTGGGCCGAACCGGCGCGGGCGGGCCGCTGCACCGTGGTATTGGACGAAGCCGACCTCGACGAACGGGCCGCCGAACTGGACCGGGCGGGCATCGGCCACCCCGGCCCCGAGCAGGCCAGCTCATCCCGGATCCTCCGGCTCACCGACCCCGACGGCAACCGGATCGTGTTCACCGGCTGACCGGCCTCACCCGCTGAGGCTCAGTCGGTCGCGGTCGCCCTGGTGAGGAGCGAGAACATGGCCTCGTCGAACGACGCGGGCCGTTGCAGCGGGGCGAAATGGCTGACACCGGCCAAAATGGACAGTTCGGCACCCGGGATCGTGCGGGCCAGGTACTCGGCGTGGGACCGCTCGATGAACTCGTCGTGTTCGGCGTGGACGATGGTGACGGGCACCCGGATCCACGCCAGGTCCTGCGCGCCGTAGTCGGGCTGGCTCCGCTGCATGCGGGTGACCGCGTCCACCAGCGCCTTGAACTCGTCCGGCGTCTCCGACAGCTCGGCGTAGTCCCGCTCGTGCCGGGCGAAACAGCGGTCGACCACCGGCGTCGGGTGGAACTCCTTGGTACCGCTGGGATCCATGTTGCAGCCGAAGAACAACACCCCGGTCACCCGCTCGGGCGCGTGCCTGGCCAGAACGAGCGCGGTGGCCGCCCCGTCGCTCCACCCGACGAACGCGGCGCTGGGCACCCGCAGGGCGTCCAGCACGGCGAGCACGTCGGAGGCCAGCAGGTCGTAGGTGTACGGCCGGTCGTCGCGGGTGCTGCGGCCGTGGCCGCGGCTGTCCACCGCGATCACCCGGTACCCGGCCGCGACCAGCGCCGGGACCTGGTGCCCCCAGTTGCCGCTGTGGCCGAGACCGCCGTGCAACAGCACCACCGGCGGCCCGTCACCGTAGGCCGCGTACCACACGCGGGCGCCGGAGTGCGGGACGTGGCCCTGCTCGGTGGCTTCGGGCAGGGGAGGCGCGCCGTCGGCTTCGAACCGGATCAGGTCGTCGTCATGAGTGGGCATCGAGCCCAGGCTTCCACACCACGCACGGTCACAACCAGTCGTGCTCGCGGGCGTAGCGGGCGGCCTCGTGCCGGGTGCGGGTCTGGGTCTTCTGCATCGCGTTCGACAGGTAGTTGCGGACCGTGCCCTCGGCGAGGTGGAGCTGCACGGCGATGTCGGCGACCGAGTACCCCTCACCGGTCACCCGCAGCACGTCGAGTTCGCGGTCGGTGAGCGGGCAGTCGTCGACCACGGCGAGCGCGGAGACGTCCGGGTCGATCCACCGCTTGCCGCCGTGCAGCGTCCTGATCACCGAGGTGATGTGCGCCGGTTCCGCGGACTTGCTGACAAAACCCTGCACGCCGAGCTTCAGCGCCTTGCGCAGCACACCGGGCTTGGCGTGCCGGGTGAGCATCAGGATCACCTGCTCCGGCCGCTCCCGCCGGATCTCCGCGACCGCGCCGAGCCCGTCCACACCGGGCATCTCCAGGTCGATGACCAGCACGTCCGGCTGGTGCCGCAGGGTGGCTTCGATGGCGGTGGCCCCGTCCTCGGCCTCGGCGAGCACGGTGATCTCCCCTTCGAGCGGGAGCAGCGCGGCCAGTGCCTTGCGGAGCAGCGCTTCGTCGTCGGCGAGCACCACCGTGGTCATCGGTCCTCCGGGCGGTCGTGCGGGAATGCCGCGGCGGTCAGGAAACTCCCGTCGTGCTGCTCCACCGTCAGCTCGCCGCCGTTGCCGGCAAGGCGCTGCCGCAGCGTGGCGAGCCCGCTCAGCGCGGGCACCGGGCCCTCGGGCGCGCCGTCGTTGACGATGGTGATGCCCGACTTCGACAGGGTGATCCGCACCTGCCCGGCCTGGGCGTGGCGCAGGATGTTCGTGGTGGTCTCGCGCAGGACCTGGCCGAGCAGTTCGCCGGCACCGGTGTCCACGGTGTCCACATCGGCCTCGCGGTGCACGCGCACGCGGATCCCGGCGGCCTCGAAGAGGTTCTTCGCGTTCTCCAGCTCCGCGGACAGGTTGAGCCTGCGGTGCGCGTAGGCGAGTTCCTTGGTCTGGGTGATGGTGTCGGCGACCAGCGCGTGGATCTCGCGCAGCTCCTCCTCGGCGCGCCCGGCGTCGGTGCGCACGAGCCGCTGGGCCAGCGCCACCTTGAGCTTCACCACGTGCAGGGTGTGGCCCTGGATGTCATGCAGGTCGCTGGCGAACCGGATCCGCTCCCGCGCCACGGCGAGCTCCGCCTCCCGATCCCGCGACTCCTCCAGATCCCGGACGACGTCGTAGAACCGCTTGTTGGGGAACATCAGCCCGGTGATCACCGCGGTGATCCCGGCCGGGAGCAGGGCGAACCGGAACAGCTCGGCGAGCGCGTCCTCGTGCGCCACCAGCAACCGCGCCACGCCCACCGCGGCCACGTAGGCGACCAGCCCGACGGCCGCCGCGCCCCGGCGGCCGGGGAGCCGGGAGACCACCAGCGAACCCACCGACGCGATGCTGAAGAACGCCGTGCCCGCGCCCGGCCCGAGCACCCCGTACGGCCACACCACGGCGGCGACCACCAGGCACGGGATCGCCACCGGGAACAGGGCGCCCATCGTCCACCGCACGAAGGTCACCACGACCGCGACCACCCCGAGGCCCAGCACGACGACGTCGAGCCAGCTCTGGGCGTCGAAGGCCACGGTGAACACGCCGGCCGCGACGATCGGCGGCAGCATCATGGTGAGGTTGAGGTGCCGCAGCCGTCCCCGCGTCTCCTCCGTCCCACCCTCGCTCATGAGTCCATTGTGGGCGATCCGGCCGGGCGCACCAGTGACACCGCGTCACACGTTCACCCCAAAGAACGTCATCTCCGGAACATGACGTGGTCGCACTGGCCGGGCCCGGCGCCCGCTGCTGTGATCAGTGCCATGGCATTGCGGAAATCGTTGCTGCCCGTACTGGTCACCGCCCTGGCCGCGTCGCTGGTTGCGGGTGTGCCCGCCGCCGTGGCGGACACGCCGAGCTGGGGCGAATGCCCGGCCGACGCGGCCAGACCGGGCCTGGAATGCGCCACGATCGACGTCCCGCTGGACTACCGCGATCCGGGCGGGCGCACCATCGAGGTGGCGATCTCACGCCTGGCCAGCGCCAACCCGGACAAGCGCCGCGGCGTGCTGCTGACCAACACCGGCGGACCCGGCGGCGAGGGCCTGCTCTTCCCGGCCATCCTGCGCGACAACCTCAAGCTTCCGCGGGAAGTGCTGGACAGTTACGACGTGATCGGGATGGACCCGCGCGGCGTCGGCCACAGCACCCCGGTCACCTGCGACCTGAAGCCCGAGCAGTGGTTCACCAACATCCCGCTGTACGCGCGGAACCCGGCCGACGTCACCGCGCAGGCCGACCAGGCGAAGGTGGTCGCGGCGCAGTGCGGTTCGTCGGCGTCGGCGCCGCTGCTGCCGCACATCACCACCGCGAACACCGCGCGGGACCTCGACCGGGTCCGCGAGGCGCTGGGGGAGTCCACAGTGTCCTACTTCGGCATCTCCTACGGCACCTACCTCGGATCGGTGTACACCACGTTGTTCCCGGACCGCAGCGACCGGATCCTGATCGACAGCGCGACCGGCCCGGACGGCTGGGACGCCGGGTTCACGCGGATGTTCGGCGAGGGGTTCGCGGACCGCTTCCCGGACTTCGCGGAGTTCGCCGCCGCGCACCCCGAATACGGGCTGGGCACCACACCGCGGCAGGTGACCGCGAAGTACTTCGAACTCGCCGCGCGGCTGGACGCCACGCCGAGCCCGGAGGGCGTGAACGGCCAGTTGTTCCGCCAGCTCGCCTTCTCCAAGTTCTACTACGACCACGAGTTCCCCAGCCTGGCCGAGACCTGGCAGGCACTCGACACCGGGAAACCGATCCCGGGGGCCGCGACCGCGAAGGCCGCGGCACCGGTCACGGACAACTACCTGGCCAGCCAGCTGCACGTGATCTGCAACGACTCCGACTGGCCGGAGGCGGTCGGGCACTACCAGCGCAACGTCGCGATCGACCGGTTCCGCCACCCGATGTTCGGCGCCGCCGCGGCGAACGTCACGCCGTGCGCGTTCTGGCCGTCCGAGCCGGTCGAACCGCCGGTGGAGATCGGCGAGGACGGCCCAGCCAACGTGCTGATCGTGCAGAACCTCCGCGATCCGGCGACCCCGCTGTCCGGGGCGAAGAAACTGCGGCGGGCCTTCGGCGACCGGGCCCGCCTGGTCACCGCCGACCAGGGCGGCCACCTGGCCTACCTGTACCTGGACAACCGGTGCGCCAACGACCTCGCCACGAACTTCCTGCTCACCGGGCAGCGCCCGGCCCACGACCAAGCCTGCTGACCACCGAAGGGGACACCATGACCGAACAACCGCTGATCGTCGAAGACCTGCTGCTGCTCATGCTCGACGACAAGTCCGGCACCCCGGCGGGCGCGGGCACGCTGCACTACGCGCTGGGTGGCGCGATGCTGGTCGAACTGGCGTTGCGCGGCCGGGTCGAGGACGACGGGAGCCGCGGGCTCGGCGGGCCCAAGGTGCTCGCCACGGGGGACGGCCCGCTCGGCGACCCCCTGCTGCAGGACGCCTACGACAAGGTCGCCGAGAAACCGCGGAGCGTGCAGTCGCTGCTGATGGCCATCGGCGGCGGCCTCTACAAACCGGTGATCGAACGGCTGCTGGAGCGCGGTTTCATCCGGCGCGAGCAGAAGCGGGTGCTGGGCCTGATCCCGCGCACCACCCTGCCCGTCGACGACGGTGAGTACGAAACCGAGCTGCGGCAACGGGTCCGGGCCGTGCTCGAAGACGGTGTGGACCCCGACGTGCGGACCGCGGCGGTGGTCGCGCTGCTCTCGTCGAGCGGCACGCTGCCTTCGCTGCACCCCACACCGAAGTGGTCGAGCAAGGTCTACCACCGCGGGAAGGAGTTCGAGGAGGGCAGCTGGGGCGCCTCGGCGGTGGGCACCGCGGTCACCCGCACGGCCACGGCGATCGCGGTGGCCAGCGCCACGGTCGTGGTCACCACGGTGACCTAGGGCGGGTCCTCGGCCAGTTCGAGGCAGCGCAGGCGGGCCGGCGAGAGGTCGTAGGGCAGCTTGCCGGTGGCTTCGGCCGCGCTCATGGTGCGCTCGGCGGCCGGGGCCTCCCAGGTGTCGAAGAGCGCGTCCTCGTCCTTGTCCAGGCCGGATTCCTCGATGGCGGCGTGCAGGGCGTTTTCGAAGGCGCGCCGTTCGGCGGCCACCTGGGCCACCCGCGGGTCGTCGACCGCGACGCTGTCGTCGAGTGCCTCCTCGGCGGCGTCGACGCGGTCGGACTCCGCGCGCAAGGCGGGATTCGTGGCCAGGGCGAGAAAACGGGTGGCCTGGACCGCCGCGCCGAGCGGGCCGAAGATCCGTTCGGTGACCAGCAGGGTGTCCAGGTCGGCCTGCCGCAGGGAACCCTCGGGCACGCCCTTGAGGCGATCGGTGACCAGGGCGGAGAGCAGGCCCATCCGGCTGCCTTCGGCCCGCATCCGCTCCACGGCGGTCCGTTGCCGCCGCACCTCGGCCTCCTGCTCGGCCAGCGTCGCCGCCAGCCGGTCCAGGGTGCCGGTGATCTCGTCCTCGCTGGTGAAGGCGGCACTGCTGTCGTCGAGAGCGATCCCGGCGTCGGCCATCTTGCGGATCCACAGCAGGCGGATCAGGTCCTCGTATCGGTAGCGGCGGCGGTCGTCGCCGCCCCGCTCGGGCTCGGGGAGCAGGCCGATTTCGTGGTAGTGGCGGATCGCTCGCGGGGTGGTGCCGGTGAACGCCGCCGCGTCACCGATCTTGACCCGGTGGGGTGGCACGAAGGACGGATGCACGAGGTCCATCGGACCACATGCCGCTACGGAAGGTGCAACCCCGCGCCGGACTGGTCAGCCGGCAGCAGGTGCGCGAGCAGCAGCTTGATCATCAGCAGCGGCCCGAACCAGGCCACCGCGGCCGGGGCCGGGGCCAGCCCGAGAACGGCGGTGAGCGCCAGCGCGGTCACCGCGAAGGCCACCGGCTGCCGCAGGCCGGCCGGCGCGAACTCGACGAGCACCGCGCCGGCCAGCACCGCCCCGTAGGTGGCCGCGGCCGTGGTCCAGCCGAAGCCGGGCACGGTGAGCGCGAGCACGAACGGGTGCACGTGGGCGGTGACGAACCCGAGGTGGTGGACCGCGGTGCGGCCCGGCCGGTGGAACCAGCGCTTGGCGGAGCCGGTGGCGTTGACCACGGCCCCGCCGAACAGGTCGAAGGCGATCACCACGACGACCACCACGGCCAGCGCGGGCAAGTGCGCGTCCACGGCCAGGAACAACGCCAGCACCGCACCGGCGGCGGCCGTGCCGAACCCGGCCGCCACCTCACCGCGGGTGGCGCCGGGCGCGATCAGGCGATCGACGAGCGTCATCGGCTTCCGCGTGCTCACCCCGGCGATTCTGTCAGCCGAACGCGTTCCCGGTGACGTGGTACCCGCCCTGGTCGACCCGCAGGAACGGGATCGTGCTGGTGCACGGCAGGGTGTCGTGCTCGAACCCGCCGGTGCTCCAGCTCCAGCCGATGGCGTCGGGGGCGTGCCGGTTGTCCCGCACGCTGATCCCGACCCGGCGCCCGACCAGGTCGAGTCCCGGTGGCGCACCGGGCAGGTCCGCGCGCTCGATGATGCCGGTCACCACGCCCATCCCGTCCGCGGCGAGCGCGCAGTCGACGCGGCCCTCGAAGTCGGCGAACAACTGGCCGCCGGTGGTGAGGTGGTTGACGTGGAACCGCCCCGACGACACCCCTTCGGCCGATCGCCTGGCGTCCACGCTGAACCGCACCGGGTCACCCGGCCCGTTCTGGCCGGGAAGGTGCGCGCCCGCACTGCCGACCACCCGTGTCTCCTTCGGCGCCTCGGCCGCCACCCCCGGTGCCGCCCCGGCGGCCGCCGCCGCGACCACCAGCACCCCCAGTGAAATCCTCGTTCCCTTGCGCACCTTGGTTTTCCTCCCTGTTCGGTGTGGGTCCACCTTGGCCGCCGGGACCGGCGGCCTTCCTCCCCCGCCGGAGGGAAGCCGTTCCCGCCCCGGCGGGAAAACCGGATGCGGGCGGGTCCCGCGATGGTGTGTGATCGGCCGATGGCGATCTTGACGGGCAAGCCGGCGGCCGACGAGCTGGCCGAGGCGGTGCGCGTGCTGCGGGAGTGGCAGTACGACGGAGCACCGCATCAGCTGCACCCGGGGGATCTCGGCTGGTTCTGGCGCTTCGGCGAGGAGGCGACGGCCGCGGCGGTCCGGACCTGGAGCCGTGACGGGCGCGTCCTCGCCATCGGATTGCTGGACGGCGCCGACCTGTTGCGGGTGACCATGGCCCGCGACGCGCAGCAGGACGGCGAACTGGCGCAGCACCTGGTCGACGACGTGATCGACCCGGACCGCGGAGTGCTGCCGGCGGGCCGTGTGGCGGTCGAGGCACCGAAGGGCGCGCTGGTCCAGGAACTCCTCGCCGGGCAGGGCTGGCAGGTCGACGAACCGTGGACGCCGTTGCACCGCGACCTCACCGAACCGGTGGCGGATCCCGGCCTGCGGATCGAGGTGGTCGGCCCGGAACTGGTGCCGGTGCGGACCGCCGTGCAGCGCTCGGCGTTCGGCGGGTCGACCTTCACCGACGAGCGCTGGCACGCGATGGCCGCCGGGGTCGCCTACGCCGACGCCCGGTGCCTGCTCGCCTACGACGGTGACGGCAACGCGGTGGCGACGGTGACGGTGTGGACGGCCGGGCCGGGAAAGCCGGGCCTGATCGAGCCGATGGGCGTGCACCAGGACCACCGCGGGCACGGCCACGGCCGCGCGATCACCATCGCCGCGGCGGCCGCGCTCCGCGAACTGGGGGCGTCGAGCGCGCTGGTGGCCACGCCCAGCTCCAACGTCGGTGCCGTGGCCACCTACCGGTCCGGCGGTTTCGAACCGCTCCCGGAGGTCTGGGACTACTACCGCGCCTAGACCGCGATCGCCCCGGAGAACGGCGCGTCGACGTCGTCGATCACCAGCGGCGAGCCGATGAACAACGCGGCGGTGGTGAGGTGGAACAGGTTGCGCTTCACCGGGACCGAGCAGGCGAAGCCGCCGATGGTCAGTGCCGTGAACCAGAAGACCGCGTCCGGAATGGACGGACTAGCCTCGGCGAGCCTGGCCTGCCGCTTCACCGACCGTTCCTTGTCCGCCTGGACCAGCAAACGGTAGTCGGCGGGATTCATCCGCCTGGTGCATCAGTGCATGCGAAATCCTTGCTTGACCTCGCTGATCGGGGGCCCCAGAGTCGGGGTTCTCGACGGTGAGGAGACACGATGAGGCGTCTGTCCGGGCTGACGGTCGCGGTCGCGGTGACCGGGTCGATGCTCACCACGCCGGCGGCGGCGTCGGATTCGTTCTTCGGTTACCAGCGGCCCGCGCGCCACGAGGTGCACAGCGAAGCGCTCACGGTGCCGCTGCGGGACGGCGGTCATCTCGCCTGCCGTCTGCACCGTCCGGCGGACGCGTCCGGGGAGCCCGCCGACGGCCGTTTTCCCGGCATCGTCTACGACTTCAACGCCTACGACAACCTCGACCAGCTCGCCGTCGACTCGGCGTTCTTCGTGCGCCGCGGCTACACCGTGCTTTCGTGCAACACCAGGGGATCCGGTGATTCGCCAGGGCGCATCGACCCGTTCAGCGCGCGGGAACAGGCCGACAACTACGACGTGATCGAATGGCTTGCCGCGCAACCCTGGTCGACCGGCCGGATCGGCCAGATCGGGGTCAGCTACGGCGCCCACGCGGCCCTGCTCACCGCCACGCGCAAGCCGCCGCACCTGGAGACGATCATCCCGGTCAACGGCATCTCCGACTGGTACGAGAACACCATCTACCGCGGGGGCATCTACTCCGCCCGCATCCGCGACTGGCAGCGCCAGGTCGCCCCGGACACCCTGCGCACCTACGCCGAGCACCCGCGCTACGACGACTTCTGGCGCGAGCGCAGCGTGAAGGACCGATGGTCCGAACTGGACCTCCCGGTGCTGGAGATCAACGGCTGGAACGACCGGTACCGCGGCGGCATGGTGGAGAACTTCCAGGCCCGCAAGGAAAACGTCTGGCTGGTGTCCGGACCGTGGGAACACGGCTGGCCGCCCGGCGGGGTGGGGCCCGGCGAGTACCTGGCGTGGTTCGACCGGTGGCTCGGTGTCCGGCACGCGCCGCTGCCGCCGGCGAAGGTCACCTCGTACGCGATGCACGGCACGGGCTGGCAGACCTTCGCCGACTGGCCGCCGTCCCCGCGCACTACCCGGTACGCGCTGACCACCGCGGGCGGGCTGGCCAGGCCGGCGGGCGCGCCGGGCACCGGTCAGTACCGGGTCAACACCGAGACCAGCCCGGCCGAACCGGGGGAGAAGCTCACCTTCACCGCCCCGCCGCAGCGGCGCGACCTCGTGCTCGCGGGCAATCCGAAGGCGGAGATCGAGGTCGCGGTGACCGCCACCGACGGGAACCTGGCCGCCGTGCTGGAGGACGTCGCGCCGGACGGTACCGCGACCCGGATCACCGCCGGCTGGCTCAAGCTCAGCCACCGCAACGGCCACACCGAACCCGCCGAGGTCCACTCAGGACGGTGGTACCGGACCACCGTGGACCTGTGGCCGGTGCACCACCGGCTGGCGGCCGGGCACGCGCTGCGCCTGACCGTGTCCAGCGACGACCACCCCGAGATCGACTCCGACGCCCCGCCCGGCGACGTCGCGCTACGCCTCGGTGCCGGTGGCTCCGCCCTCGTGCTGCCGTCGTAGTCAGCGGATGCCGCGCGTGCGGTACCCGGCGGCGAGCGCGGCGATGCTGACGAACGACACCGCGAGCAGGTAGTAACCGGGTGCGACCTGCGATCCGGTGCCCGCGATGAGCGCCGTGGCGATGGTGGGCGTGAACCCGCCGAAGATCCCGACCGCGGTGTTGTAGCTGAACGAGAGCCCGGTCGCGCGCGCCCACACCGGGAACGCGTCGGACATCACCGACGGCAGCGCGCCGAAGTAGGCCGCCTTGAGCAGCCCGAGGATCGTCATCGCCGCGGTGAGCGTGAAGAACGAGGGCACGGCGGTGACCCAGACGAACAGCGGCACCACGCTCACCCCGATCAGCACCGCCGCGGGCACCATGATCACCAGCCGGCCGAACCGGTCGGCGAGCAGCCCGACCACCGGCGTGCCGACGGTCAGGATCACCCCGGTGACGAGCAAGGCCACAAAGGACAGTGAGTCGTCGAGGCCCAGTTCCTCGACCCCGAACGTGGGCAGGTACTGGAGGATGAAGTTCAGCGCGGTGGACACCACCAGCGCGCCACCCGCTATCAGCAGCCCGCCCCAGTGGTGCCGGAACACCGACCGGATCGGTGACGGCGACGGCCCGGTTTCCTCGCGCATGGCGGGCGATTCGTCCACGTAGCGGCGGATGTAGTACCCGACCGGGCCGATCAGCAGGCCGAACACGAACGGCACCCGCCAACCCCACGAGGTCATCGCCTCGTCGGACAGCAGCGCGGTGAGCGCGGCGGCGAACCCGGCCGCCATCAGCGTGGACAACCCCTGGCTGGCGAACTGGAAACTGCCGAGGAACCCCTTGCGCCGCTCGTTCTGCTCGACCAGGAACGAGGTCGCGGCCCCGAACTCGCCGCCCGCCGCGAACCCCTGCAGCAGCCGCGCGACGATGACCGCAAGCGGCGCGAAGATGCCCAGCGTTTCGTACCCGGGCAGGACGGCGAGCAGGAAGGTGCCCGCCACCATCAGCCAGATGGTCAGCATCAGCGCCTTCTTGCGCCCGTGCCGGTCGGCGTAGGCGCCGATGACGAGTCCGCCGAGCGGCCGGATCAGGTAGGTCACGCCGAACACGGCGTAGGCCTGCACGAGCTGGACGCCGGGATCGCCCTCGGGGAAGAAGGTCCGGCCGATGTAGCTCGCCATCAGCGCGTACACGGCCAGGTCGAACCATTCGAGCGCGTTGCCGATGGTGGCGGCCGCGATCGCGCGACGGGTGGACGTGGTGGTCATCGGACGGCCTGCTCGGCGAGCGCGTGGAACACGGCGGTGGCCAGCACGAGGCCTTCGCGGGCGATCGGCGCGAGCAGGTGCTCGTCGGGCGCGTGCTGGAGGCAACCGGGGTAGGAGTGCGGGAGCCACAGCGCGGGCATGCCGAGGATCTCGGTGAACACGAAGTTGGGCAGGGAGCCGCCGATGTTGGGCAGCACGGCGATCGGCCCGCCGGTGACCGACTCCAGCACCCCGGCGGCCCAGCGCGGCCACCGGCCGTCGAGGTCCGTGCGGCTGGCCGGGAAGTCACCGGTGATCCGCACGTCGACCATCGGATAACCGTGGGCGGCCAGGTGTTCGGTGAGGATCCGCTCGGCGTCGCCGACCTCGGTGCCGGTGACGTACCGCAGTTGCAACGCGGCCCGGGCCCGGCCGGGGATGGCGTTGACGGGGCGGTCGATGTCGGCGGAACCGAGGGCGAGCACTTCGAGGGTGTTCCAGCCGTAGAGCCGTTCGGCCGCGGTCAGGCTCTCGTCGCCCCAGCCCTGGTCGGGGTGGGGATCGCCGGGGCTGTTCGCCACCTTGATCCCGGCCAGCGCCTCGCGGACCGCGGTGGGCAGGTCCGGTGGCAGGAGGCCGGGCACTTTGAGGCGTCCGTGCCCGTCGACCAGCGTGGTGATCGCGCCGGCCAGCGTGGTGGCGGGGTTGCGCAGGATCCCGCCCCAGTTGCCGGAATGGTACGAATCCGGCCGCAGGTCGGCGTCGAGTTCGAAGTTGAGCCCGCCGCGCGAGCCGAGGAACAGCGTCGGCGTGGCGGCGTCGAGGCGCGGGCCGTCGGAGGCGATCAGGACGTCGGCGCGCAGGGTCTCGCGGTGCGCGGCGGCGAACTCGGCGAGTCCCGGCGAGCCGATCTCCTCACCGGTTTCGAACAGGAACTTCAGGTTGAAGCCGAGCGAGCCCCGCTCGGCGAGCAGCAGGCGCAACGCGGTGAGGTTGACCAGGTGCTGGCCCTTGTTGTCGGCGGTGCCCCGGCCGTACCAGCGTTCGCCGTCGACATCGAGCGTCCACGGGGCGCGGCCGTCGCTCCACTGTCCACTGTGGCCGTCCACCACGTCGGCGTGGCCGTAGCACAGCACGGTCGGCAGCTCCGGTGATTCGACGCGGGTGCCGAGCAGGAACGGGCCGCCGGCGGGGTCCGGATTGGGGTGTTCGGTGACCGTACAGCCGAGGTCGGTCAGCAGCGGGGTGAGCACCTCGCCGAGGTATGCCTTGAGGGCAACGCGGCCACGTTCGGTGGTGCTCTCCGTCGGATAGCCGACGAGCCGGGCCAGCTCCTCGCGGAACGCGCCGGAGTCGACCTGGTGTTCGGCCTTCTGCCTGAGGTGGTGCGGTATCACTGGCTCGCTCCGGTGGTCGACGAGGCGGGGTCGCAGAGCAGGTTAAGCCGGTTTCGCGGGCACGACCATTGCCGATTTTGTCAGCGAGCGTTCTACTATCGGCAAACCGGAGGAAAGGTCGGCCGATGCAACTCCTGCCCGTGGGCCTGACGTACTTCGCCGAGGTCGCCCGGTCCGGTTCGGTCACCGAGGCGGCCCGCGCGCTGACCGTGGCGCCGTCCGCGATCAGCAGGCAGATCGCCAAGCTGGAGGCCGAACTGGGGGTGCCGTTGTTCGCCCGGCACCCACGCGGGATGACGCTGACCGACGCGGGCGCGCGGCTGCTCGCCCACGCCCGGCGCACGGAGGCCGAGTCGGCCGCGCTCATCGGCGAACTGCGCCACGCCGACGCGTCCGAGGCGCGGCGGGTGGCGGTGGCGTGCTCGGAGGGCTTCGGCAGGCGGATGGTGCCGCTGGCGATGGCGGAGTTCCGGCGCGCGCACCCGGAGGTGAGCTTCCAGCTCGACATCGTCACCCGGCAGGAGGCGACGCGGCGGGTGGCCGAGGGGATCGCCGACGTCGCGGTGACCTACACGATCGGGCCGCAGCACGACGTGCGGGTGGAGTGCGCGGTGGTCACCGAGGTGGTCGCGGTGGTCCCTTGTGGACACGAGCTGGCCGGGCGGGACCGGCTCGGGCTGGCCGAGCTGTGCGCGTACCCGCTGGCGCTGGCCTCTTCGCGGACGAGCCAGCGCGAACTGTTCGACCTCGGGGCCCGGATGGAGGGCCTCGACGTGGCGCCGGTGCTCGTGTGCGACGGGCTGGCGCCGCTGTACGAGTTCGTCCGGGGTGGTGGCGGGATCGCGCTCGTCGGGGACCTCGGGGACCTCGGGGACCTTGATGGTGGCGACGGCGTGGCCTACGTGCGGCTGGACCACCCGGTGTTCCGGCAGCGCGAGGCGCAGGTGCAGACCATGCCGGGCAGGCGCCTGCCGTGGTCGGCGCGGCAGTTCACCGGCCTGCTGGTGTCGCGGCTGCAGGAACTCGGCTGATCAGCGGAGGGCGTCCACCAAGGCGGCGCTTCGACACCGGGCACGGCCCGCGGACCGCTAGCGCGCCGGGCTCACCCCGGCGATCGCGAGGTCGAACAACCGGTTCGCTTCGGCGGCGGGGTCGGGCCGGTGTTCCGTGGCCAGCACGATGCCGACGATCAGCGTGATCAGATCCGCGAGGCTGGTCCCCGGCTCGACGGCGCCGTCCGCCACGGCGCGGTCGAGCAGCGGGCCGCCCGCCTCCTCCAGCGTCGAGGAGCACGAGTTCGCGCCCGCCGGGTCGGGCACGTCGTAGGCCAGCGCGGCGGCCAGCCCCCGCGCGGTGGAGCTGTAGGCCACCACCTCACCCAGCCACGCCAGCAGCGCCTCCCGGCTGTCACCCCGGCCCGCCAGTTCGCGCGCGCGGTTGCTCAGTGCCTCGATCCGCTGGTGTGAAACCGCTTCGAGCAGCGCGTGGCGGGTGGGGAAGTGGCGCCGCACGGTCGCCGAGCCGACCCCGGCCGTGCGCGCGATCTGCTCCAGCGAGGCGTTGGCGCCGTGCGCGGCGACCTCCTCCTCGGCCACCGCGAGGATCCGCGCGTAGTTGCGCCGCGCGTCCGCGCGCTGGTGCTCAGGCATGGGCTGACCTCCGTGTTTGCCAAGTGGCGGGCCCCGCCGTATCGTAGCGGAAGCTAAACGGCGGGCCCCGCCACTTAGCTTCGAACCAAGGAGAACCATGTCTGCTGAATCCGCACCCGTCCTGGTCACCGGCGCGACCGGCCGCCAGGGCGGGGCCACCGCCCGCGCGCTGCTCGCGGCCGGCGTGCCCGTCCGCGCCCTGGTGCGCGACCCGGCCCGGGCCCGGGCGATCGAGGCGCTCGGCGCCGAACTGGTCACCGGCGACCTCCACGACGTCGACTCCGTGACGCGGGCGGCGAAGGGCGCCCGTGCCGTCTTCTCCGTGCAGCAGGCACCCTTCGACGGCACCGGGTTCGACTTCCCCGCCGAGGTCGAGCAGGGCGTCAACCTCATCGAAGGCGCGAAGGCCGCCGGGGTGCGCCAGTTCGTGCACACCTCGGTCTCCGGCGCCGGCCAGCACGTCGAGGCCCCCGGCTGGGCCGAAGGGCGCTGGACCGAGATGGAACCCACCCTGGGCGCCAAGAGCGCGATCCAGGACCGCCTCCGCGAAGCCGGTTTCGACCGCTGGACCCTGCTCAAGCCCGCGTTCTTCATGGAGAACTTCCTGCCCTCCATGAAGTTCCTCTTCCCGCGCGGCATCGAGGGCGGGCTGGTGAGCGTGGTGAAACCCGGCACGCACCTGTCCCTGATCGCGACGGAGGACATCGGGGACGCGGCCGCCGCCGCGATCGCCGACCCGGACCGCTTCCACCAGGTCGAACTGGAACTCGCGGGCGACTACCTGACGATGAAGGAGATCGCCGAAGTCCTCTCGCGCGCGATCGGCACCCCGCTGGCCGCGCCGGACATGACCGAGGAAGAGGCGTTCGCCGCGGGCATGCCGGGCATGGGCGCCTCGCACGAGTGGCTCAACGTCACGGGCCAGCCCGCGCGCCCGGAGTTCGCCACCGAACTCGGCCTCGAACTCACCCGCTTTGAAGACTGGGCGCAGCGGTCACGCGAGCGCCTTCTCGAAGGGGAGTAGCCGGACTCCGCTGGCCTCGTCGACGTGGCTGGGCAGCGGGGTGTAACCGGCGGACTCGTACAGCGCGGCGGCCTCGGGCTGGCGCCAGCCGGTGGTGAGGTAGACGCGCCGGTACCCGCGAGCGACGGCTTCGGCTTCGAGTTCGGCGAGGATCCGCTTGCCGAGGCCGCGTCGCCGGTGGTCGGCGTGTGTCCACATGCGCTTCACCTCGGCGGTGGTGGTGTCGTACCGGCGGAACGCCCCGCCCGCCACGGCCCGGCCGTGCTCCAGCAGCACGAGCAGCGCGCCGTGCGGGCGGGCGAACTCGTCCGCCGGGTACCGGTGGATCTCGGTGGCGTCGCCGTAGCGGGTGAAGTACTCGTGCGCCAGCTGGGTCAGCATCGGCTCGAGCACCGAGTCCGCCAGCGTGGTGTGCCGCAGTTCCCAGACCGTCACGTGCCCGATCATCCCCCGCCCGGTTCCGGGCCGAGCTTGGTGGCCACGTCGGTGGGGATCTGCACGTAGTCCTCGTGGCCGAAGGTGAACGGCAGGGCGAAAACGACCTCGTCGACCTCGCGGAAGGCGGCGTGGGAGTAGAGCCGCTCGGCGACGGATGTGGGACAGCTGGATCTCGGCGAACTCCTCGGACTCCGCGGCCTTCACCACACTGCTGGTCAGCAGGTTCATCCCGTGCTCACCGGGCCGAGCGCAGGCTCCCGGCGCCGTGCCACATGCGCTGTCCCGGTCCCGGCGAATGCGGTCTGCTCAGTAGCTGGTCGCCCGTTCCGACTCGGTGTTCAGCACCGCGTCGGCGAGGAACTTGGCGGCCCAGTTCGGGAAGAGCAGTTTCTGGTACCGGCCGGTCAGCGGCCACGACCCGGGCAGCGCGCCGACCGCGGCCGGTTCGACCGGCTGGCGGACCTGCGCGGTCGACAGGCGCCGCAGCGTGTCCTCCGCGCGGTCGCGCAGCCACGGGTGCGTGCGCGAGGCGTGGAGCCACACCGTGACCATCTGCGCGTCGCCGGTGAGGCAGGCGTAGTCCGCCAGCGGCCGGAAACCGGGGCCGATCTCCCCGGGCAGCAGCGGGTACAGCGGCGTGCCGAGTTCGGCCAGGCGCACGGCGGCCCGCGTGGCGACCTCGGCGCACTGCCTGCCGAGCCCGCCGCCGAGGATGCGCCCGCAGCCGAGCAGGCCGCGCAGCGCGTAGGCGATCGTGTGCGTGTACGGCTCCTCGTGCTCGTCGACCATCATCCGGTCGATCCAGCCATTGGTCTGGACCTGGTCGAGCATCCAGCGCAGCGACCGCGCCACGCAGTCGAGCTGGCCCGGATCGCCGGTCACCTGCCACAGCCGCGCGAGCGACCACGCCACCCGCGCGGAATAGGTGTTGGCATACCCGCGATAGGCGTGCGACCGCCAGGCGCCGTCGGCGTCCTGGACCGAGGCGAGCCAGATCGCCGCGCGCCCGAGCGCGGCCAGCACGGCGACCTCCCTGGTCGTCTGCCACAGTTCGAGCAGGCCCTGCATGATCTGCCCGACGTCGAACACCAGCGGGTCACCGTCGGTGCCGACCCCGCCGGGGAAGGAGCCGTCGGGGGACTGGAGCCGCAGCAGCCAGTCGCCGATCTCGTGGGCGCGCACCGCGAGCGCGGGCCGTCCCAGCGCGTTCGCGGCCCGCAGCAGCGTCGGGATGGACGAGCCGCTGGTCTCCGGGTAGGCGGGCAGCCAGCCCTTGGTGAGGTCGTACCCGGCGGAAATGCCCTCCCTGCCGGTGGCGTCGTGCGCCGTCTCGATCCAGGTCATCGCCGAGGCGAGCACTGCGCGATGCCTCACCGCTGTCCGGCCCTCATTCCTTTGTATTCCACCAGGTTCGGTCAGAGTTCGTTTGTTTCTCACCTATTTGATCGGTGTTCAGTCTAGGGGTAGCGGCAGGCGCCCATCAAGGTGAAGATCGGCGCGCGGAATGTTTCACCGGGTGCACGGATGGAGCGCGCGAACGGCGGTATATCGGCAAAATATAGGTCACCGAACTAGGCGCGCGGGGGCACTCCTCAGACAAGCAGACAGCAGTGCTACGGTCGGGAGCATGGCTCCCTCGGTACAACGCCGCCCGCTGAGTTCGCAGGCCGCGGACGCCCTCCTGGCCGACATCCGGGCCGGACGGTGGCCGCTCGGGCACAAGCTGCCCGGCGAAGCGACGCTGGCCGCGCGGCTCGGCGTCGGGCGGTCCACCTTGCGCGAGGCGATCCGCGAGCTGGCGGGCAAGGGCGTGCTCGATTCCCGGCAGGGCGCGGGGGTTTTCGTGACCGCGCTCGACGTCACCGAGGACTGGGACGCGGTGCTCCGCCGCGCGTCGGTGGTGTCGGTGATCGAAGCGCGAGTGGCCATCGAGGCGGAGGCGGCGGCACTCGCCGCCGAGCGGCGCACGCCGGTGGACCTGCGGGCGATCCGGAAGGCGCTGACGCACCGCCGGTGGCAGGAGCGGAGCATCGAGGACCACGTCGACGCCGACATGGCCTTCCACCGCGCCGTGGTGATCGCCGCGCACAACGACGTGCTCACCGAACTGTTCGACAGCTTCGTCCCGCGCGTGCGCAAGGCGATGACCGACATGCTCCGGGCCCGCCCCCTCGACTCACCCGAAGCCGATCACGCGGCGCACGAGGACCTGGTGGACGCGATCGTCTCGCGTGACCCGTCGGCGGCGGCCGACGCCAGCCGCACCCACCTGACCGAGCTGAAGCGGGCGTTCGGATGAGCGCGGTGCTGGAACTGCGCGACGTCACGTTTCGCCGCCAGGGCAAGGAAATCCTGCACGAGGTCAGCCTCACCGTCGGCGAGGGCGAGCACTGGGCGCTGCTCGGCCCGAACGGCGCGGGCAAGAGCACCGTGCTCGGGTTCTGCGGTGCGCTGACCCATCCGACGACCGGCACCGTCCGGGTGCTCGGCGGGCAACTGGGCCGGGTCGAACTGCAGGCGCTGCGCCGCACCATCGGGCACGTCAACCCGCGGCACCCGCTGCGTTCGCCGCTGACCGTGCGGGAGGTCGTGCTGACCGGGATCACCGGCACCGTCGACCTGCCGCCGCGGTGGCGACCGGCTCCGGCGGAGGTGAGCGCCGCCGACGACCTCATCGACGTGCTGGGCCTGCGCGGGAAGGCGGAGGATCGCTGGCCCACGCTGTCCCAGGGCGAACGCGGCCGGGCGCTGGTGGCCCGCGCGCTGGTCTGCGAGCCCCGGCTGCTGTTGCTCGACGAACCGTCCACCGGCCTGGACGTCGCCGCCCGGGAGCAACTGCTCGAAACCATCGACCTGCTCGACGAAACCCATCCCGGAGTGGCGTCGATCCTGGTCACCCATCACCTCGAAGAACTGCCGACGACGACCACCCACGCGCTGCTGCTGGCCGACGGGCGCGTGGTGGCAGCGGGCCCGGTCGGCACCACGGTGACCACGGCCAACGTCTCCGCCGCCTTCGACCACCCCATCGAGGTGCACCACCAGGACGGCCGCTTCTCCGCCCGAGCCACCCGGCGGCTCAGCGCCTAGCCACCTCCGCCCGCCGCGGTGGTCCGCTGACCTTCTACACAAGATTGACGCATCGTAGATCTTGTGTCGATAATGAGGTCGCTGTGACGCGGACCACCACGGAGAAGGAGGTCGCATGACGGCCACGGTCAGCCCGGCGGTCAGCTTCGCCCGGTCCCCGGCGGACTACCGCCACTGGCACCTCCGGATCGACGGGGCGGTGGCCTGGCTGGAACTGGACGTGGCCGAGGACGGCGGCCTCGTGCCCGGCTACGAGCTCAAGCTGAACTCCTACGACCTCGGCGTGGACATCGAGCTGTACGACGCCGTGCAGCGGCTGCGGTTCGAGCACCCCGGGGTCCGCTCGGTGGTCGTCACCAGCGCCAAGGACAACGTCTTCTGCGCCGGCGCCAACATCCGCATGCTGGCCGGGTCCTCCCACGAGTGGAAGGTGAACTTCTGCAAGTTCACCAACGAGACCCGCAACGCCATGGAGGACGCCACCGCGCACTCCGGCCAGACCTATCTCGCCGCGGTCAACGGGTCCTGCGCGGGCGGCGGCTACGAACTGGCACTGGCCTGCGACCACATCATCCTGATCGATGACAACTCCTCGACCGTCGCGCTGCCCGAGGTGCCGCTGCTCGGCGTGCTGCCCGGCACCGGCGGGCTGACCCGCGTGGTGGACAAGCGCCGCGTGCGCAAGGACCGCGCCGACGTGTTCGCCACCCGCAGCGACGGGATCCGGGGCAAGACCGCGGTCGAATGGCGGCTGGTCGACGAACTCGCGCCACGCCGGGACTTCACCGAGGTGGTCCGGCAGCGGGCGCTCGAACTGGCCGAGCGCAGCTCCCGGCCGTCCGATGCCGAGGGCGTGGAACTCACCCCGCTCGACCCCGACGGTTACGACTACCGGTACGTCAAAGCCGTACTGGGCACGGAAACGGTGGAGATCACCGTGCACGGTCCGGACGAGCACGCCACCGGCTGGCTGCTCACCCTGACCCGCGAACTCGACGATCTCATCCTTCGCCTGCGCACCAACGAACCCGAGCTGGGCACCTGGGTGATCCGCACGGCCGGGGACGCCGAAGCCGTGCTGGCCCACGAGGAAGCGGTGCTCGGCAGGCCGGACGACTGGCTGTGCAACGAGATCATCCACTACTACAAGCGGACGCTGAAACGGCTCGACGTGACCAGCCGCAGCCTCATCGCGCTGATCGAGCCCGGCAGCTGCTTCGCCGGCGTGCTGCTCGAACTCGCGCTCGCCGCCGACCGGCAGTACATTTTGGACGGTCCGCCGATCGACGACGAGGACAGCCCGCTGCGGGCCTCGATCCGGTTGTCCGAGGCCAACTTCGGCCGGTTCCCGATGGGCAACGGCCTGTCCCGGCTGGAATCCCGGTTCTACCAGGAGACCGATCACCTGGCCTGGTTGCGCAAGGAGATCGGCCACGAGCTCACCCCGGCCGAGGCCGACGAACTGGGCCTGGTCACCGACGCGCTGGACGACATCGACTGGCCCGACGAGATCCGGATCGTGCTCGAAGGGCGCGCCGCGCTGAGCCCGGACTCGCTGACCGGGATGGAGGCCAACCACCGGTTCGTCGGCCCGGAAACCCTGGAAACCAAGATCTTCGGCAGGCTCACCGCCTGGCAGAACTGGATCTTCAACCGGCCCAACGCCGCCGGGCCCGATGGCGCGCTGCGGCGCTACGGCACCGGGCAGAAGGCCGTCTTCGACCGGAAGCGGGTGTGAGCAGATGCCAGAGAAGATCGACTACGACGCCAAGATCCCGAACAACGTCGACCTGTCCTCCGACCGCAGGCTCCAGCGCGCGCTGGAGGGCTGGCAGCCGAAGTTCATGAACTGGTGGGGCGAGATGGGCCCGACCCTGCGCACCCAGGGCGTGTACCTGCGCACCGCGGTCAGCGTCGGCCGGGAGGGCTGGGCGCACTTCGACCACGTGCACGTGCCCGACTACCGCTGGGGCATCTTCCTCGCCGAACGCGACGGCGACCGGAGGATCGCCTTCGGGGAGCACGCCGGCGAACCGGCCTGGCAGCAGGTGCCGGGGGAGTACCGCGCCGACCTGCAGCGCCTGATCGTGATCCAGGGCGACACCGAACCGGCCTCGGTGGAACAGCAGAAACTGCTCGGCCTCACCGCGCCCAGCCTCTACGACCTGCGGAACCTGTTCCAGGTCAACGTGGAGGAGGGCCGCCACCTGTGGGCGATGGTCTACCTGCTGCACGCCTACTTCGGCAAGGAGGGCCGCGAGGAGGCCGAGGGCCTGCTCTACCGCAACTCCGGCAGCCCGGACACCCCGCGCATCCTGGGCGCCTTCAACGAGGAAACGGCCGACTGGCTGGCCTTCTACATGTTCACCTACTTCACCGACCGGGACGGCAAGTACCAGCTCGGCACGCTGAAGGAGTCCGCCTTCGACCCGCTCTCGCGCACCTGCGAGTTCATGCTCAAGGAGGAGGCGCACCACATGTTCGTCGGCACCACCGGCGTCGACCGCGTGGTGATGCGCAGTGCCGAGCTGATCCGCGAAAACGACACCACCGACATCGCCGCGCACGGCGGCATCCCGCTGGAGATCATCCAGAAGTACATCAACTTCCACTACACCGTCTCGCTCGACCTGTTCGGCAGCGAGACCTCGACGAACGCGGCCAACTACTACACCGCGGGACTGAAGGGACGGTGGAACGAGACCCGCCGCAAGGACGACCACCGGCTCACCGACGGCAGCACCTTCCTCGACCGGCCCGCCGAGGACGGCACCTGGACCCAGGACGAGGTGCAGACCCTGCTCGCGCTCAACCTCGACCTGCGCTCGGAGTACATCGCCGACTGCCGCACCGGGCTCAAGCGCTGGAACCGCATCCTCGCCGACAACGACATCGGCTACCGGTTCTCGTTGCCCCACCCGGGGTTCAACCGCAACGTCGGGATCAACCGCGGCCACCACATCACCCCCGACGGCACCATCGTGGACGAGGCCACCTGGGAGGCGGGCCGGGCGAAGTGGCTGCCCACCACCGAGGACCTGACCTTCGTCCGCTCGCTCATGCACCCGGTCTACGAACGCGGCAAGATCGCCTCCTGGGTCGCGCCGCCGCTCAACGGCATCAACGGCAAGCCGTTCGACTTCGAGTACGTCCACCTGCCCTGAGGCGGTAGTGATGCCCGCTCCCACCACGTTCAACGCCACGAACTACCTCCTGGACCGCAATCTGGCCGAGGGCCGCGGCGACCGGACCGCCGTGGTCTCCACCAGCCGGTCGCTGACCTACGCCGAACTGTTCGCCGAGGTGCGCCGGACCGCGGGCGCGCTGCGGGAGCTGGGGGTGCGCCCCGAGGAACGCGTGATGATGTGCCTCGGCGACGACCTCGAGCTGTTCGTCTCGATCCTGGCCACCATGCACCTCGGCGCGATCGCGGTCCCCACCTCGACCATGCTGACCGAGCCCGAGCTCACCGACCTGGTGGTCGACTCGCGGGCGCGCGTCATGCTCACCGCGCCGACGTTCGAGGAGACCGCGGGCCGGGCCGCGCGGAATGCGCCGGACGTCCAGCACATCGTCGATGTCACCGCGGGTTTCCACGGCGACCCGGTCGACGAGCCGTACTCGACCTGGGCCGATTCGCCCGCGTTGTGGCTCTACACCTCCGGTACCACGGGCCGCCCCAAGGCCGCGATGCACCGGCACGCCGACATCCGCACGGTGGCGGAGAACTACGGGCAGCGGGTGCTCGGCATCGGCCCCGGCGACCGGTGCCTGTCCGTGGCGAAGCTGTTCTTCGCCTATGGCATCGGGAACTCGATGTTCTTCCCGATGTCCGTGGGTGCCACCGCGATCCTGGACGAACGCCGCCCGAACCCGGCGCTGTTCGCCGAACGGGTCCGCGACGAGCGGGTCACGTTGTTCTTCGGCACGCCCAGCTTCTGGGCGCCGCTGCTGGCCAGCGACGTGCCGGACGACGCGTTTTCCACCGTGCGCCAAGGGATCTCGGCGGGGGAGGCGCTGCCGTCGCGGCTGTACCACGGCGTGCTCGACCGCTTCGGCGTCGAAGTGCTCGACGGCATCGGCTCCACCGAGATGCTGCACATCTTCGTGTCGAACCGGCCGGGCCAGGTGCACCCCGGTTCCTCGGGCACGGTGGTGCCCGGCTACGACGTCGAGATCCGCGACGCTACCGGGGCACCCATCGAGGGCACCGGGATCGCCGGTGAGCTGTACGTGCGCGGTGACTCCGCGGCGATCGGGTACTGGTGCCGGGCGGAGACCACGCGCCGGGTGTTCCACGGCGAGTGGATGCAGACCGGCGACACCTACGTCCGCAACTCCGACGGCTCGCTGAGCTGCCTCGGCCGGTTCAACGACATGCTCAAGGCGGGCGGCATCTGGGTCAGCCCCGCCGAGGTCGAGGACAGGCTGCTGGCGCACCCGTCGGTGGCCGAGGCGGCGGTGGTCGCCGCGCCGGACGCCGACGCGCTCGACAAGCCCGTGGCGTGTGTGGTGCCGGTGCCGGGGCACCAGGTCGACGGTGAGGAACTGATCAGCTGGTGCCGGGAGACGCTGGCCGCGTTCAAACGGCCGCGGGCGGTGGTCGAGGTGCCCGAGCTGCCGAAGACCGCGACCGGGAAGATCCGGCGGAACGTGCTGCGGGAGATGGTCAGCACCTCGCTGCTCGGCGTTCCGGCGAAGGAGCCGGTGGATGCCGGGTGAAGTGGTCGACGCGCACGTCCACGCGCCCAGGCTGAGCACGCTCAAACCGGCCTGGCTCGACTGGGCGGACGAGTTCTCCGGACCGCACGACTGGCGCGCCGCCTACGACCGCGACGGTGTGGTGGTACCGGCGAAGCTCGACGCGCTGATGGCGGCCGAGGGCGTCGCCAGGGCGTTGCTGTTCGCCGAGTACAGCCCGCGCGCCACCGGCATCCAGCCGATCGAGGACCTGCTGCCGATCGTCGAGCACAACCCGGAGCGCTTCCGCCTGGTGGCCAACGTGAACCCGCACCTGCACCACCCGGTCGAAACCGAGGTGGAGCGCCAGCTCGGATTCGGTGCGGTGGCGGTGAAACTGCACCCCGTGCACGGCTGCTTCCCCGGCGACCACCCGGAACTGCTCGCCGTGTACGCGTTGTGCGCCGAACGCGGTGTCCCGGTGATCGTCCACTCCGGAACGTCGAACTTTCCCGGTTCCCGCAGCAGTTTCGGTGATCCGGCGAGCTTCCTGGACGTGCTGGAGCAGTTCCCGTCGCTGCCGTTCGTCTTCGCGCACGGCGGTCGCGGCTGGTGGTACGACACCGCGGCCTTCCTCGCGCTGGCGAAGCCGAACGTCTGGCTCGACCTCGCCGGACTGCCGCCGCGCAAGCTGCCGGAGTACTACCAGCGCTTCGACCTGGACCGCCTGGCGAGCCGGTTCGTCTTCGGCACCGACTGGCCGGGCGTGCCGGGCACCCGCCGCAACGTCGAGGCACTCGGCTCACTGGGCTGGCCGGACGACGTCCTGCGCGACGTGCTCTACGGCAACGCGGCCAAACTCTTTCCCGGTCTGGGGGTTTAGTCGCTGGTCAGCACGTCCCAGTGGGCTTGGGCGGCCGTGCGCCACTCGGCGTGCTTGCGGTGGAACAACTCCGCCGCCTTGGTGCCGCTCCAGCCCCCGGGCAGCAGCCGTGCGGGCAGTTGCGGGTCCAGGAACGGGAACCGGCGCCATTCGTGGACGAGCCGGGTCTGCGCCGACAGCGCCTGCTCACCGGTTTCCGGTGCCAGCGCGTCGAATTCGTCGATGAAGGCCTCGTACTGCTCCTCCACCTCACGCAGGTTCCACGACCGGGCAACCAGGGTCGCCTCCTCGCCGATCCCGCCGTACGAAGCGGTGAACGACATCGGCGAGCCCGCCCCGAGCTGGTCGAGAATGGTGCGTGCCTCGTCTTCCCTGGCCACGTGCGGGCTGACCCACACACCTGGCGACGGCGAACCGAACCCGGCCCAGGTGAGCTGCGTGCGCAGGCGGTGGCGAAGGTCACGCTGGGACTCCGGCACGGACACCAGCACCACCAGCCACCGGCCGTCCCAGCGCTGGCCGGCGTCGCCGAACTCGTAGATCCGCCGTGCCCCTTCGGTGAGCAGCTGCTCGCCGGGCCCGGTCAGCGACCACCGCACCCGCCGCCCCGCGCGCGCCGACTCCAGCCAGCCCTCACCCGCCGCGCGCGCCAGCGCCTGCCTGGCCGATTTCTCCTCGATCCCGAACAGGCCCAGCGCGTCCACCAGGGTGGCCGTCCACACCGGATTTTCCCGTGGCAGCACGTATTCCCCGAGCACGGTCATCAGCAGTGACCGGGCGCTGGTGTGGCTGACTTCGCGGCGCCTGCTCACGGTCGGCCGAGTGGTGATCACCGATAAATGCTACAACAATGTTCACTACCTTGAGGTTGTTGTAGGAGTCGCGCGTCCAGTGCGCGGGCCCGTCCCGGGGTACGGTGGGCCCGCCAGGGAGTCGAAGCTGTATGCGCCGAAACGGAGGAGTGGTTATGCCAGCGTCCGAACCGGCCACGAAGAACCCGGACAAAGGTTATCTGGCCCTGCTGGGCTGGAGTCTCAACGCGGTGGAGGCGCTCGACCGGTTCGACCGCCGTTACGTCGTGGTCGCGCCGGACTGGGCCGAGAAGTACTGCGCCGAACACGACATCCCTTATCTGCCATGGAACTTCGAGCGGCTCAACGACCGGTCGATGGAGATCGCCGAGACGCTGCAACGGGAAGGCGTCGACGTGGCCATCCCGCTGTTCGAGGAAACCGTGGAGTGGGCCGGGGCGATCAACTCGGTGCTGCTGGACAACCCGCGCCTGTTCGGCCAGGCCATGCTGCTGCGGGACAAGTCGCTGATGAAACGCCGGGCGCAGCTCGGCGGCATCCGGGTCGGGATCTTCGAGGAGGCCCACGACCGCGACGACGTGATCCGCTTCCTCAAGCGCGTCAACCAGACGCTGCTCAAGCTCGACGGCGACCCGAACGACCCGATCCACCTCAAGGCCTTCGACAAGGCCGGCTGCCTCGGGCACCGCATCGTGCGCACCCCGGACGACGTCGACACCATCCCGGACGAGGAGTTCCCGGTGCTGATGGAGTCGCACCTCGACGGCTGGGAGTTCGCCGTCGAGGCGTGGGTGCACAACGGGAAGATCAAGTTCCTGAACATCTCCGAGTACGTCACGCTGGGTTACTCGGTGTTCGTGCCTGCCACCCCCGAGCTGGAGCGGTACCGGCCGCAGATCACCGCCCAGATCGAGAAGCTGATCAAGACCTTCGACATCGAGTTCGGCTTCGTGCACCCGGAGTACTTCGTCACCAGCGACGGCGAGATGTACTTCGGCGAGGTGGCCTACCGGCCGCCGGGGTTCAAGGTGTTCGAGCTGCTGGAGCGGGCCTACGGGTTCAACGCCTACCAGGGGCTGGCGCTGGCCTTCGACCCGAAGACCACCGAGGAGGAGATCGACGCGTTCTTCCCCCGCGAGGTCGAAGACGCCACCGGGGTGGCCGGCTGCTTCGGCGTCTACCCGCGCCGCCGCGTGGTCAGCGAGCTGCGCATCCCGCCGGAGACCGAGGACGACGACTACTACGAGTCGCACGACCTGTCCGCGCCGCTGGAGGAAACGGTGACCAAGCGGACCGCGTTCGGTACCCACTGGGGCCTGCTGTACTTCTTCGGCGATGATTCCTACCGGATGCGCGAGCTGCTGAAGGAACAGGAAGAGTACGACTTCTACGTCTGAGGCGCCGCCGTCCGACGCGGAAGACCGACCAGAGGGAAGCCTGTGAAACCGACCGCCGACCGGCCACGCGCGGTCAGCACGCTGGACAAACGCGTGGCCTCGCTCGACGACGCCGTGCTCGCCATGGCGCAGACCCGCGACTTCGGCAAGCACACGAAGCTGCGGCGGCTGCTGGAGGCGCTGCGGCGGGTGCTGGTGCAGCCGGGCGGGGCCGCGGCGGTGCAGGCCAGGGCCCGGGCGCTGGAGGAGGCCGGGCTCTTCCTCGGCACGGACTGGGCCAGCCCGGAGATCCTGATCCCGGCGCTGGTCGGGCCCGGCCTGCACGCCGGGGACGCGGACACCGTGGTGATGGAGGCGTGCAGCGAGCTGCGCACGCTGGCGGTGGCGCGCGGTGAGTACGCGCACCCGAGCATCTCGGCCGAGGACGCCCGCGAGTTCCTCACCCAGGTGCTGGCGATGAACCTGGAACTGCTGTTCACCCCGCCCACCGAGGCCGAGCGCGCCCAGCAGGGCCGCACCGCGCAGCTGATCAGGGACCTGTTCCGGCACCTCGCCGACGAGATCGGCTACGACAGCGTGCTGGACAAGCTGGTCGAGGAGATCTGGCGGATCCTGCGCCAGCGCCCGATCCAGGTCGACCAGGTGCAGTCGCTGATCACCCGGATCGCGGTCTACCGCGGGGACCCGGACGTCGATCTCGGCAACTCCGCCGGTCAGGGCATCGACCGGCTGATCACCGCCCTGTTCGGCACCACCGAGGCCTGCCGGGAGGACCCCGGCGTCGAGGTGTTCCGGTCACGGCTGCAGGCGATGGACAACGGCGACCTGCAGTACGAGGCCGCCGGGTTCGCCAGGGCGATGCACGACACCGGGCTGGTCTCGCCCTACCACGCCGAACTGCTGCGGTTCCTGAGGCACAAGAGCGACTACCTGCTCGGCGAGGCGCTGGGGCTGTCCGACACCGGCCGGAACTGCCTGCTGCGCTACAGCGAGCTGGTGCACCGGCTGATCGAGGACGCCGTGCACCCGCAGACCGCCCAGTGCATCTACGGGCTCGCGCTGCTGCTCGACCGCGGCATCCTCTACGAGGCCCCGGTGGTGCCCGCGCTGTGGCGCCAGCTGGCGCTGGAGCTGTCCGAGCACGCGCGCGAGCGCCTGACCACGGTGTTCGGCGACGAGCCCGGCCCGGAGGCGCGGCTGACCGCGGGCGTGCTGTCGATGCTGGGGCTGCCGCTGGGCGTCGGGCAGGGCGACAACCCGACCTGCCAGTCCGCCCGCGCGCTGTCGATGTGGGCCTACAACGACCCGGACTACCTGCTGCAGATGGTGGTCTGGGCGGCCCGCGACGACGAGATCATCATGCACTTCGAGGGCCAGCCGATCTCGTCGAAGGACAGCGAGTCCGGGGTGGCCAGCACGCTGCCGATGGACCTGGACCCGGTGTCCCTGCTGGTGGTGCCGCACCTGGACCGGATCTACGCGGAGATGGGGCGCCGGTGCGCCGGCCGGCCGGGCGATCCGCACCGCTGGGTCAACCCCGAGTTCCACGGCTGGTGGGCCGCGCGCGGGTTCCGGATCAACGTCGACGTGGAGACCGGCAACCTGATCGAGCTGGACACCTTCCTCCGGCAGTTCCACGCCAGCTACCACCCGGCCTACAACGGCGGGCAGCCGCTGATCCACCCGCAGCCGGCCGGGGTCGCGGTGACCGACAGCGCGGCCCGCTACGTCGGCTGGCACGCGATCACCATCCTGCGGGTCGCGGCCGACCCACAGGAGGTCATGCGGGTGTACTTCTACAACCCGAACAACGACAGCGGCCAGGACTGGGGCGACGGCGTGGTGGTCTCGACCGCGGGCAACGGGGAGCGCTTCGGCGAGGCCTCACTGCCGTTCGACCAGTTCGCCTCCCGGCTCTACATCTTCCACGCCGACCCGCTGGAGCACGGCGAGCCGGAGAAGGTGCCCGGTGCCGACGTGGAGCGGATCATCGACTTCATCGAGCGCAGCTGGGGCGCGGACCGGCTGCCGGGCGGCAGGCTGCAGGCGGCCAAGGATCCTCATGCGTGAGCCTTCGCCTTCGCCCTGGTGGCCACCCGCCGGTCCAGCCGGTCCCACAGGGCCAGCACCGGCGTGGCCATCATCGTGGTCACGATCGCGACCAGCACCAGCACGCTGAACAGCGCCGGGGTGACGATCCCGGCGGCCAGCCCGACGTTGATCGCGATCAGCTGCATCAGCCCGCGCGCGTTCATCAGCGTGCCGACGCGCAGCGCCACGCCCTGGGGTTCCCCGGCGATCCTGGCCGCGGCCCAGCAGGCACCCAGCTTGCCGGCGATCGCGGTGGCCACCGCGGCGACGGCGAACAGCAGCAGCGCGGGGTCGACCAGCAGGCCGAAGTCGGTGTTGAGGCCCGAGTAGGTGAAGAACAGCGGCAGGAACACCGCGCCGACCGGGGCGATCCTGGCCACCACCCGGTCGACCTGGTCCGAGCGCGGGAACACCACGCCGAGGCTGAACGCGCCGAACACCGCGTAGAGCCCGATCACGTCGGTGTACCAGGCGGCGAGGAACAACACGATCACCAGCACCAGCATGAGGTGCTCGGCGGGCAGGCGGGCGGCCAGCGAGCGCGCCCGGTCGCTCGACCGCACGGCGACCACCAGCATCAGGACCAGGAGCGCGGTACCGCCCGCGGTCAGCGCGACCGGCCCGGCGCTCCCGGCGGCGATGCTGAGCACCCCGGCCAGCAGCACCCAGGCCACCGCGTCGTCGAGCGCGCCGCAGGCCAGCGCGACCGCGCCGAAGCGGGTTTCGGTCAGCCCGCGTTCGGTGATGATCCGCGCCAGCATCGGGAAGGCGGTGATCGCCAGCGTCACGCCGACGAAGAGCATGGACACCACGAGCGAGACGCCGTCCGGGAAGAGGTCGACCCGCCCGTGCGCGAACCAGGTCAGCGCCGCGCCCAGCAGCAGCGGCACCACCACACCGGCGGTGGAGATCAGCGCGGCGGGCCGCGCCACCTGCCGGACGCGGTCGGCGCGGAACTCGTAGCCGGTCTGGAACATGAACACCACCAGGCCGATCTGGCCGACCACGTAGAGCACGGGCCGCAGCTCCTCGGGGAACAACGCGGCCTCCACCCCGGGCGCGAGCAGCCCGAGCACCGACGGCCCGAGCACCACCCCGGCCACCATCTCGCCGACCACCGGTGGCTGGCCGAGCGCCCGCAGCGCCCAGCCGACCAGCCGGCAGACCAGCAGGATGACCACCACCGCCAGGAAGAAGGCAGGGGCCAGCAGCGTGTTGGACATCTCCGGTCCTCCGTGCTCAGTGGTTGCGGGGGCCGATCGGGCAGCCCTGGGTGTCGTGCGTGTCGAAGTAGCGGCCGGCCAGCCTGCGGTGCCGGGCGTCGAGCACCATCCAGGTGCCGAACACCAGCTGCGCCACGCTGCGGGTCAGGTTCTCCACGCGGTCGCGGACCCGCAGGAAGGCGCCGATCGCCCGGACCCGGGACGCGGGCAGGGGGAACGCGCGGCGGTCGAGCAGGCAGGGCGCCCGGTGCGGCAGCGGGCGCGTGTGCGAAACGGTGGAGTGCAACCGGAACCGCCGCAGGACCTCGATCGTCGCCGCCCGCATCACCAGCGGCGACAACCGCCACGCCGGGCACGGCCGGTTGGCCGCCACGCCGAACGGGATGTGGTGGGCGTCGCGGGCGGACAGCCGCTCCCATCGCGACGGGTCGAACACCTCGGGGTCGGTGTACCCCGTCGCGTGGTAGCCGGGATAGGAGAAGCACAGCACCGAACCCTCGGGCAGGGTGCCGCCCGGGGTCTCGATGTCGGCGGTGGCGATCCGGTGCGCGATGCCGAACAGGGGGAACAGCCGCAGGGTCTCGTCGAGCACCTGCGCGAAGTAGCGTTCGTCGCCGGGATCCTCGGCCAGTCGCCGCTGGACATCCGGGTGCTGGGCGAGCACCAGCAGCAGGTGCGCCATCGCCTCGGACAGCTGCACCACAGCGGTGTTGAAGAAGGTGCCCTGGAGGTAGTGGACTTTTTCCTGGTCGGACAACGAATCCGGCAGCACGTGCGGTATGTCCGGCAGACGGCGCGCGAGGTAGCGGGTCAGCCGCGCGCGGCGGCGCGGGTGCCGCAGTCCGGTGCACTTGAGCGCGGTCACCACGTCGTCGGCGTGCCCGACGATCAGCTTCCGCGCCTCGGGCGGGCAGGGTTCGCGGAACACCAGTTCGTAGCAGAACTCCGCCCACACCGGCATCATCAGGTCGCGCAGCCGGACCAGCCGGGCGCGGCCGGGTACCAGGGCGTCGAGCACCGCCGCGGTGCACCGGGCCGCCGCTTCGGCGTGCTTCTCGCTCGACCCGGCGAGGATGCGCAGCGTGGTCCGCGCGACCTCGTCGTAGCGCGGACCGTCCTCGAGGTGTTCCTGGTGGACCTCGGGACCGGGGGAGAGCCAGTACCAGAACAGGTCCGAGAGCTCGGCGCCGCGGCTGCGGCCGTTCGCCGCCGGGTGCGCGTAGACCTCCATGAACCGGCTGTCCTGGTCCGGCAGGGTGATCACCTGGTCGCCGTTGACCGCCTCGAACACCCGGACCCGCAGGGCGACCACCAACTCGGGCAGGCTCAGCACCGGCTCACCACCTGGTCACCGGCGAGCACGCCGCCGCACAGCGCCAGCGTGTGCTCGAACTCGTCGCGGAGCAGGTCCAGCACCTGCCGCACGCCCGCCTCACCGTCCGCGGCCAGTCCCCACAGGACGGGCCTGCCCACGCCGACCGCCGTCGCGCCCAGCGCCACCGCGATCGCCACATCGCCGCCCCGCCGGACCCCGCCGTCGACGAGCACCGGGATCCGGCCGCCGACCGCCTCGGAGATCATGGGGAGCGCGTCGAGCGCGGCCGGGGCCAGGTCGAGCTGGCGGCCGCCGTGGTTGGAGACCAGGAGGCCGGAGATCCCGCCGTCCACCGCGATCCGCGCGTCCTCGGGGTGCAGGACTCCCTTGAGCAGCAACGGCAAACCGGTCATCCGCCGCAGCGCCTCGACGTACCGCCACGAGGCTTCCTGGCACCACTCGATGTCACGGACGCCGGGGGAGCCGGGCAGGTCGCGCATGTTCTCCGCGGCGAGCCCGGCGGGCAGGTCGTGGAAGCCGTTGCGCTGGTCGCGGCCGTGGCGCCCGAACACCGGTGAGTCCACCGTGACCACCAGCGCCGAGCAGCCCGCGTCCTCGGCCCGCCGCACCAGGCACTCGGTGATCTTGGCGTCGGGCTGGAGGTAGAGCTGGAACCACAAGGCGGCGTCCGGGTCGACCTCGCGGGCCGCGTCGGCCACCTCGCCGATCGCCACCGTGGCGGCCATTCCCGAGATCAGCACGGTGCCCGCCGCCGCGGCCGCCCTGGCGGTGGCCAGCTCGCCGTCGGGGTGCGCGAGCCGGTGGAAGGCGGTGGGCGAGACCAGGATCGGCATCGAGGCGCGAGCGCCGGGAAGGTCGACGGAAATGTCCCTCGGCGGCTGTCCACGCAGGACACGGGGGAGCAGCGCGTACCGGCCGAACGCGCGTTCGTTGTCCGCCAGCGCGATTTCCTCCCCGGCACCACCGGCGAAGTAGTCGTAGTGCACCGGGTCGAGCCGTTCCCTGGCCCGGTCGTGCAGTCCGGCCAGGCTCACCGCCGTCACAGGCCCACCCGCGGGCGATCGGCCTGGGTCCGCAGGAACTCACGCAGCGGTGCCCGGTGCACCTGCTCGCTGTCCCACTCGTTCTCCAGGTTCTCGGTGATGTGGTGCTCGGCGACCAGATCGCCCGCGCGGAACAGGCGCACCACCGGGTGCAGGTAACGCCCGTCGAGCCCGCTCGTGTCCTCTTGGGACGTTCGCCCGGCCGAGATGTCGAACGGGTTGACCAGATCGTGGTCCTCGCCGTATTCCAGCGTGATCGTCAGGTACGACTCGACTTCGCCGAAGTCCCCGGCGGCCACGGCTTCGTGGAGGTGGTCGACGGGCACCTCCTCGACGTAGCGCGGCGGCGCTTCTCCGAAGAGGACGGCGTCCCCGAGGTAGCCGAAGACCTGCCACAGCGCGGAAGTCCGGTTGACCCGCTCGATCACCGCGTCGGTCACGCCGTCGGGCGCCAGTTCCCGGCTGGGCCACGGCACGTCGTGGTGCCGCCGCTCCAGTATCCGGTGCAGCGCCCGCACCCCGTACCGGAAGCCGTGGATGAACCCGCTGGTGGACCGCTTGAAGTCGCGTGACTGCGTGATGGTGCCCGCGAAGTGCAGCCCCGGCACGTTCACCGACTCCCACGCCGCCGTCTGCGCCGGGAAGCGGTCCTTGATCATCAGTTCCGGGCGGCACTCCGGGGCGAAGATCGAGGCGTCGAAGCGGAACCCGGTCGCCGCGATCACCCGGTCGTAGCGGATCTCCTTGACCACCTCGGCCACCCGGGCGAAGCTGACCCGGACCAGATAGCCGTCGCCGTCGCGGCGGATGCCGAGCACCTGGCCGTCCAGCAGCGCGTTCTGCGACTTCAGCTGGTAGGTGTCGAGGAAGTTGTTGTTCACCGCGCGCAAATGCCCGACGAAGTGCGTTTGCCAGGCCAGCCGCAATGAACCGGGACCGGCCACGTGAATGACCGCGGCCGTTTCGACCAGGTTGTCCGCGGTTTCGAAAGCGGAGTTCCCCCGGCCGATGATGAGTACTCTCTTGTCGATGAACTCCGCCGGATCCACCGACACCTCGGTATAGGGTTCGGCGAGTTCGATACCGTCGATGTCCGGAATATACGGTTTGCTCACCCCGGTGGCCACGATCAGCCGCTTCGCGGTGAACACATTCCCGTTCTGGTCGACCGCCTCGAAATCGCCCGGACGGCCGATCCGGGTGATCCGGGTGTCATAGCGGACGTTCAGCCGGTGGTGCGCGGCGAAGTCGCGGAGGTAGCGCACCATGTCCTCGGCGGCCGGGAAGTATCGCGGGGTGTAGGTGGTGAACAGCGGAGTGTTTTCGGCCGAGAGCAGGGAGTTCCAGTCGTTGCGCAGCCGCAGCTCGGGGTCGCTCCAGCCGGTGTGCACCTTGTTGATCGAGATCAGTTTCCGGTGCCGGGGGAACCGGGTGAAAAAGGTGCCGGGTGCCGCGCCCGCTTCGACGATCAGATGGCTTCGCCCGGCTCGCTTCAGGTAGTAACCGGCCTGGAGCCCGGCCGGTCCGGCACCGAGCACCAGGTAATCGACGGAAAGCACGGAATCGTCCTCGGGCAAGGGATTCTCCTCGGGATCCGATGGGGATTCCCGAGGTTAGTTGAAACCTCAAACACCGAGCCATCCGCTATCGGGGTGAGGGAAGCTGTCGGTTCGCTGTCGGTTTTCCCGGAAATCGGAAACGGTGGTAGGAGTAATCCATGAGCCAGGTGTACCCGCGGGCGATGCTCGACTCGTTCGCCGCCGATCCGGAGCTGCCCGCGTTCGAACACGGTGCGCGGGTGGTGTCGCGGGCCGAGGTGCTCGACCTCGTCGCGCGCTTCACCGGCGGGCTGGTGAAAGCCGGGCTGGGTCCCGGTGACGGCGTGGCCATCGCGACCGCGGTGACCCCGGAGGGCTTCGCCGCCCAGCTCGCCGCCGCCGCGCTGGGCTGCCGGGTGGTCGGGGTGCGGCCGGGGCTGACCGAGGCGCAGCTGCCGCATGTGGTCGGCCGGGACGTGGCCGCGCTCGTGACCGACGACCCCGGGCCGGAGCTGCTCGCCGCCGCGGGGGCCGCGAAGGTGCTGCGGATCGGCCCGGAACTGCTGGCCACGCCCGAGGAACCGGTGGTCCGCGGCCGGCTGGAGGACGTCGCTTCGGTGACCTTCACCAGCGGCAGCACCGGTGCGCCCAAGGGCGTCGCGCTGACCTACGCGGCGATGACCGAGCACTGGTCGTGGCAGCCGGCGAAGTGGAGCCACGACACCGCGCGGCTGGCCGCCGGGTACCGCCGGTTCCTGCTGTTCGGCACGCTGACCAGCGCGGTGATGCAGGAACACCTCGGGCTGTGCCTGTTGTCCGGCGGCACGGCGGTGATCCCGGAGTCGCCGCCGGACTTCCCCGACGTGCTCGCGCGGCTGCGGATCACCGCGAGCCTGCTCACCGTGCCGCGGTTGCACCAGCTGCTGGATTCGCCGCGTACCGGCGAAGTGGACCTGAGTTCGGTGCGGGTGCTGCTGGTCGCGGGTTCACCGCTGTCCCCGCACCGGATGGCCGAGGCGCTCGACCGGTTCGGCCCGGCGCTGGTGCAGGGGTACGGGCAGACGGAGACCGGTTTCCTGACCGCGCTGACCGCCGACGACGTGGCGGCCTGGCCGCCCGCGCTGAACTCGGTCGGCCGCCCACGGTCCGAAGTGGACCTGGAAATCCGGGACGCTGACGGAAAAGTGTTGCCGCCGGGGCAGACCGGCGAGATCTGGGTGCGCACCGCCTACGCGCTGACCGGGTACTGGCGGGACGAGGCGGAAACCACCGACCTGATCCGCGACGGCTGGGTGCGCACTCGGGATCTCGGCCACCTGGACGAACGGGGTTACCTGCACCTGACCGGCCGGGCGCGCGACGTGATCATCGTGAACGCCATCGTGCACTACGCGGGGGCGATCGAGCGGGCGCTGGCCCGGCACCCCGGTGTCCGGGAGGCGCATGTGGTCGGTGCCCCGGACGAGCGCACCGGGGAAGCCGCACACGCCTTCGTGGTAACCCGGGGCGCGGTCGAGGAGGGGGCGCTGAGGGCCCAGGTGGCCCGAGACCTCGGCGAAGCCGCCGTCCCCGCCACGATCACGGTGATCGGCGAGGTGCCTACATTACCCAGCGGCAAACCGGACAAGCGCGCGCTGCTGAAGACCGTCAGCCCGGCGGAGCGCTGACCAGGCCGGCGAGCATCGCGGGCACCGTCCGCGCCAGGTCGTCGGCGACGTTCTCCTCGCCGTTGAGGTAGCGGAGCAGGGCGTGCTGGAAGAGGCCGTCGAAGGTGGCGTACGCGACCTCCGGCGACAGCCCCGCCGGTGCGCCGGTCAGGTCGGCGTACCGCTCGACCACCCGCCAGATCATCTGCTCGCGCTGCTTGTCGATGTCCAGCACGTCGAGCCGGAAGGACTCCTCGAACAGGCTCTGGTTGCGCAGGTCGTACCAGAGGCGGTGCATCACCGCGTCGGTGCGCAGGGTGGCCGCCATCGCGTTGCCAAAGGCCTTGGCCAGGTCGACCGCGGAATCCGCCGAGGCGACCACCTCGTCGTAGCGGGTCACGCACACTTCCTCGAACTGCCGCACGGCGTAGGTGAGCAGCTCGACCTTGTCGGCGAAGTAGTAGTGCAGCACGCCGTGCGAGAAGTCGGATTTCTGCGCGATCTCACGCAGGCTCGTGCGGGCGTAGCCCAGCTCCGAGAGCGCCCGCAGGGCGGACTCGGCCAGCTGCGCGCGCCGCTGCCCGAACTTGTCCACGCTCCGGCGAGCGACCCGCTCCTTCGCTTCGGTCACCCGCTCACTCTAGCGGTCCGCGCAATCTTGACGGTCGTCCAAGAAAATCTTGACGAGTGTCCAAAGTTTGTTCATGCTGTGACCCACGCCGCATCCGCCGGCCGTCTCAAGGAGGAGATGTCCATGGTTTCGTACGACCTCACCGGACGGAAAGCCCTGGTCACCGGGGCCGCGCAGGGCCTGGGTGCCGGGATGGCGCAGGCGCTGGCCGCCGCCGGGGCGGCGGTGGTCATCGCGGACATCGACGAGGACCTGGGCCGCGCGACCGCCGACTCGATCAAGCAGACCGGCGCCACCGCCGCCTTCGTCCGCCTCGACGTCACCGACGACCAGTCCTGGGAGCAGGCCGTCACCGCGACCGTCGCCGAACTCGGCGGGCTGGACATCCTGGTCAACAACGCCGGCGTCGAGATCACCGGACTGGTCGCCGACCTCGACCCGGACCAGGTCCGCACCATGCTCGAGGTCAACGTGCTGGGCACCGCGCTCGGCGTGAAGCACGCCTTCCGCGCCATGCGCCCCGGCGGCGCGGCGGGCGGCGGGGGCGCGGTGGTCAACATCGCCTCGGTCGCCGCCACCATCGCCTTCCCCGGCATCGCGGGCTATTCCGCCACCAAGTCCGCGGTCGACCGGCTCACCCGCGTGGCCGCGATGGAGGCGGGCAAGCTCGGCTACGGCGTGCGCGTGAACTGCGTGTACCCCGGCCTGGTGCCGACGCGCATGGGCAACCAGCTGGCCGCCGACGTGGTCGACGTCGGCCTCTTCCCGAGCGTGGAGGACGCGATCGGCGCGGTGGTCGCGCAGACCCCGGCCGGGCGGCTCGGCGAGGTCGCCGACATGGCCGACGCGGTGGTCTTCCTCGCCTCCGACGCGGCCCGCTTCATCACCGGCGCCGGCCTGCCGGTCGACGGCGGCATGGGCATGTGACCGAGCACCCCGAACCGAAAGGACTTCCCATGGCCAGCAAGCCCGTTGTCGTCTACGGCGCCTCCGGTTACACCGGCAGGCTGATCTGCGAATACCTGCGCGAGTACAACGTCCCGTTCATCGCCGCCGGGCGGGACAAGGCACGCGTGCAGGAGACCATCGACCACATTCCCGGCCTCGACACGGTCGAGCACGAGGTCGTCGAAGTCGCCCACGAGGTCGAGTCGCTGAGCGAGCTGTTCGACGGCGCGAAGGTCGTCTGCAACACCGTGGGCCCGTTCAGCGAATACGGCCACGAGGTGGTCGAAGCCTGCGTGCGCACCGGAACGCACTACCTCGACACCACCGGCGAGCAGGACTGGCTGATCTCGGCCGAGGAGCGCTACGGCACGCGGATGGCCGAGCAGGGCCTGTTGCTCTCGCCCGGCATCGCCCAGATGTACACCACCGGCGAGATCGCGGCCGGGCTGTGCCTGGAGAACCCCGGACTGGACACTTTGGACATCCTGGTGTTCTGGAAGGGACACCCGACCGTCGCCTCGACCCAGACGATCCTGGTCAACGCGGCGCTGTCGAGCGCGTACCACCTGGTGCAGAACGAATACGTGGCCTGGCCCGCCGACGTCACGCCGATGGACGTCGCCGTACCCGGGCACCATGAGATCGGCCTCGCCCTGCCGTGGGGCGGCACCTCGCACCCGGTGTGGTTCAGGCGCGATCCCCGGGTGGCCAACGTCCGGGCGATCGGCGGCGTCTTCGACCGCGCGCTGATGCAGGGCGTGCCGCAGATCGTGGCCGCGGTGCTGGAGCAGGTGAAGGACCTGCCGCTGGAGGAGAAGCTGAAGGTGCTGCACGAGCAGGCCGCCGCCGTCCGCGACGAGATGCCGCCGCGGGAGAACCAGCGGATCAACACCTCGCTGGACTCGGTGCACGCCTGCGGTCCGCTGGGCCGCGCGCACTGCGTCATCCACGGCACCTGCAACTACAAGCAGACCGGGCTGATGCAGGCCTACGCCGCGTACTCGCTGCTGCAGCAGCCGCCGAAGGTGGCCGGGTTCGCCTCGGCGTGCCAGGCGTTCGGGCACCGGGAACTGCTGGGCGTGCTGCGCTCGTTCGGCCTGGTGTCCAAGCCGATCCTGACCGTGCAGGACTGAGCCGGTGCGCCTGGTCGACTACCTCGACAAGGGAGCCTCGCTGGACCCGGCGGCGCCCTGCCTGACCATGGGCGGGGAGTCGCTGGGCTACGGCGAGGTGCGGGAGCTGTCGTGGCGGGTGGCGCGGGCGCTGGCGCGCTCGGGCGTGCGCCCGGGGGACAAGGTGGCGATCCTGTCCGGGAACCACTCCGTGTCCTTCGCCTGCGTGTTCGGCATCAGCCGGGCGGGCGCGGTGTGGTGCCCGGTCAACCCGCGCAACGAAGCGGCCGAGAACGCCGAACTGCTGGACCTGTTCGACTGCTCCTGCCTGCTCGTGCAGGCGTCGTTCGGGCCGCTGGTCGAACGGATCCGCCCCGAGTTGCCGAAGCTGACCACGGTGGTCTGCCTCGACGGCGAGATCCCCGGCGCGCTGGGGTTCGACGACTGGCTCGGGGTGGAAACGGCGTCCTGGCAAGCGGATCCGCCGGACGACATGGTGATGCTGGTCGGGACCGGTGGCACCACGGGCCGGCCGAAGGGCGTGGTGCTCACCGGGCACAACATCGAGACGATGTCGGCGCTGACGCTGATGAGCTACCCGTTCGGGCCGCGGCCGCGGTACCTCGCGCTGGCGCCGCTCACGCACGCGGCCGGGGTGCTGTGCTTCCCGATCATGGCGCTGGGCGGGGAGATCGTGGTGATGCCGCGGCCGGACCTGACCGAGTTCCTGGTGCTGGCCGAGCGCCACCGGATCACCCACGCCTTCCTGCCGCCGACGCTGATCTACCTGCTGCTGGACGATCCGAAGCTGTCCACAGTGGACCTGTCAGCGCTGCGGTGCCTGTGGTACGGCGCGGCGCCGATGTCGGCGGCCAAGCTGGAACAGGCCATCGAGCGGATCGGGCCGGTGCTCGGGCAGCTGTTCGGGCAGAGCGAGGCGCCCATGATGATCTCCACGCTGGCGCCGGCCGAGCACTTCCACGCCGACGGCACGCTGGCGCGCGAACGGTTCACCTCGGCGGGCAGGCCCACCCCGCTGACCCAGGTGGCGATCATGGGCGAGGCGGGAAACCTGCTGGCGCCGGGGGAACGCGGGGAGATCGTGGTGCGCGGGCCGCTGGTGACGCCGGGGTACTACAAGGATCCCGAGGCCACCGCCGCGGTCCGCGCGCACGGCTGGCACCACACCGGTGACCTGGGCTTCCTCGACGCGGAGAACCTGCTGCACATCGTCGACCGGATCAAGGACATGATCATCACCGGCGGCTTCAACGTGTACTCGGCGGAGGTCGAACAGGCGCTGATGACGCACCCGGCGGTGCGGGACTGCGCGGTGATCGGCCTGCCGCACGAGAAGTGGGGGGAGCAGGTCACCGCCGTGGTGCAACTCCAACCGAACCTCGCGGTGGAGGCAGCCGAGTTGAAGGCACTGGTGAAGGAACGGCTGGGCAGCGTGAAGGCGCCGAAGAAGGTGGTCTTCTGGGCGGACCTGCCGCGCTCGAAGGTCGGCAAGGTGCTCAAGCCCGACATCAAGGCGCAGCTGCTTCGGTGATCACTCCGCCATCACAGTTCGCTCGTTGCGGGCTCGATGGGCGCGCCCACGAGCCGGGGAGCACCTCGGTCAGGTACTGCCCGCCCGCCTCTGGGGACTCGTCGATCAGGGTGCGCTCCAGCATCGCCCGCGCAGCGCGGTGATCGTGACGACCGCGCTGCGCGGGCGACAGACTGAAGCCAGGTTTCGTCGGTGCCGTGGGGTTCCTGGCCGTGGCGCTGCTCGCCTCCCACGTCGTTCTGGAGCTGGGCGTGGCCACCCCACCCGGCCCGCTGTACGCCGTTGCCGAGTACCTGCCGACGCACAGTGCCGTGCTCGCCCGGCGTGCCACGGTGACCGGTGGCCCGGGGGCTGCCGGGCATCGCGGAAGTGGTGGCGTGGCAGGCGGTCGGTACACTGGCCACCATCGTCGTCACCGCCCGGAGGCGCTCCTTTCCGCCCGGTCACCTCCGCCGCCCAGCGTTGCTGTCCGCTTGAGCTTCACAGGGCTGACAATTCGCGACGGGCGCGTTCGACGACTTCTTCCTCACGCAGCGGCCCGGTGTGGTGGCTGAGGCAGATCGGAACATCGATCTTGCTGAACCCGGAGCCCTCACGTGCGGCGTAGAACGTCCCGCGCTTAAGGCTGGCGAGGTCGTCGACTGTCGAGTGGCGGGATTGCGCCATCCTCTTGGCCGTCTCGAGTTGAACCTGCACGGTCAAACGGCCAAGGAACTGGTTTGCAGTGTTTCCCATGGCTTGGTGATTAATTCCCTTGGGCGCCTGAGAAGCGAGGATGATGCCGAGCCCGTATTTTCGTATTTGACGAATGAGTTCCACAGTGCTTTCGGTACTCGGGTTCGTCCGCCCGGTCGGTACGAAGTTCTGTGCCTCGTCCATGACCAACAGCCCGCCCAGCGGACGGTCGACTGCGGGGTTGGCTCTGAACCAGGAGAATAACGCGGCTTGGAGGCGGCTCACGAACTGGCCTGGCGCGTCACCCGAGAGACCGACGAAGCTGATGATCGAAACCCGTGAGGACCTTCCCGCAGAAGGCGTCAGGAGCACACCGGGATCAGCGGACGTGCCGGATTCGCCGAACAAGGGGTCCGTCTCCATCGCGGCCTCGAGCGTGTCCGCCATCTCAAGGGCCAAGCGGCTGGTCCTACTGTTGACAGTGCCGCTCGGCGGTTCACCGAGCAGCTCGACGAAGTCGCCCAGGGACCGTCCTCCGTCGCGCACGTAGTGGTTGAGCACGCGCTTGAGCACACCCATTTGCTGCGTCGCCCGCCCGCTCCTGCCACGGACGCCTGCTTGGGGAGCGATCGTGTTCACGGTGGAGGTGAGCAGGCGGGTGAAATCATCGATGTCGTCGAGCACCGGCCCGAAGTCGGGGAGGGGGTGAAAAGACAATGTACGGCCGCGGTTCAGCCCTGGCGTCCAAACCACGACTTCGGTGCTGGAGAAATACCGCTTCGCCTCCGCGTCGCTCTCTGTAGTCCACCCCTCGGGTGGGGTCGGCCACGGGTCACCGAGTCGGCCGAGATCGTCATTGGGGTCCAGGACGATCGAAGAGACTCCTCGCAGTGCACATTGCTCGATAAGCCGCTTGATCAAGACGGTTTTCCCAGAGCCGGCCGCTCCGATCACCGCCGTGTGCATCCGGAGCTCGCGAGTGGGGACGGTGAAGGGGCGTCCGCGCTTGGTCGTGCCGACGGTGATTTCGGATGTGGCCGGTGTATTGGTCTCGGCTGTACCGCCAGGGGATTCTGGACCTAGGTACTGCCTCAACTCGCCCAACACCGCGGTGAAAACCTCGGCTTGGGAGGCGGGACGTGTCCGGCGTAGCCAAGTGTCGAGACCAGGCGGGTTGCTGGCCAACATCGTTCGAAGAGCGGTGAACGTCCGAAGGTCGTCCGCGCCGATCGGCACGGACAATCCCCCTCGCGCCAAGAAGTCATTCTTGACCTCGTCGGCTTTGGGGCCGCCCGGATAGGGGGTGTTCCGCAGCAGATACAGGCGACGGCTGGGAAGGCCGGCGCTCAGTTCGGCGTCGTTCATCGCCTTCCGCATGCGAGTTTGTGAGGCAGTCGGGCTGTCGGTGGCGATCGCGCGGAAAGCCCAGGAGACGTCGTTCTCGGTTGTTTCGTCCCGGATGTAGCGTAGACGGGCATGCAGCGGCGGAATCCGGCCGGACCCTCTCTCGATCTGGAAACGGGACTCATCTTCGCCAAGTTCCTTGATCAGGGTTTCGAGACCGGCGCAGATCAGATCAGGCATGAGGCGGTCCTCGGTCAGCTTGTCGAAAGGTGCGGCGAGGTCAGCATCCTGTCGCAGCTCTTCGAACCGCTGGGTCAGCGCCTTCGCCTCACCGCTGTCTGAAGGAGCTTCAACCACCACGTCCGAATTGGCTTTCAGCGAGCGAAGCTCGACCACCGTCCTGGTAGCAAGGCAGTCCTTGATGTGCTCGGTGACGCGTACTAGCAGTCGCCGTACCGTGTAGCGATGCGGTGCTTCGGCCAGCGCGGTGGGACTGACAGGCCACGTCGGGCTTGGCGGAGGAAACCCAATCGACCGGTAACCGGGGCGGAAACGACTCTCGACGATGGCGGCGGCGGTAGCCTCGTCGGGAATCGTCCCGAGCGCGGGCAAGAGATCGAAGCGATCCAGCGCAGACTTCAGAGCCACTTCGGAGATGTTCTTCCAGGTATCCGGCTGGCACGCGACGACCATGAGCGTGCGGCGGCATTCCTCCCGTAATCCCATCAGGCCGGTTGCCAGATCGCTACTCAGACGCCTGGCGGTCCGGCTCTCGGCAGACGGGACCGATGCCATTGACGTCCTCGAAGCGCTCACCAGCGGGTCGAGTTGATCGAACGCGAACACCAGCGGCCCGACGAGGGCGAACAGTCGGGTGAGGTCCCGGAGGACGAACTGTGCTGTCGGGGCCTTCGACGGCAGGCCCCAGGCGGTACGTTGCTCGACCTCGGCGTCGTTCAAGGCAAGGTACGATGTGCCTGCCTCCGCAGCCGCCCCCGAGGACGCGATGAGCACCAACGCGCGGGCTGTGTAGGCAGCCTCGTTCCCCACCTGCCGATCCAAGCGCCTGATGCCGCCGATGAATGAGTCCAGGTGAGTGCGGGTCAACTCCCGTTCGCCGAGGATTGTGGCACGGGTCGCGTCATCGAGCCCGGCTTTCCGGGCAAGACTGTCCAACAGGAGCAGGAGTTGCTCGTGACCGCCGTCGTCCTTGCGGTACAGGCTGTCGACCAGGCTGCTGGTTGCGCTCTCCCAGAAGTCGCGGCCAGTCACGAGCTTCATGTAGAAGAAGAACCCGCCACGGGCCTGGATCTCCTGACGCGTCCACCCGAGGAGATGTGTTTTACCTGATCCGGTCTCACCTCGTATCACTGCTGTAATCGGGGCGTGATCGACGCTGATCGCGTCCATCGAGGCGGCCAACCTGCGTGACACTTCGGGGTGGAGGCTCGCTACGTGATAGGACCTCTGCGAAGCCCACACCTCGTCCGGTGTCGGTGCGGTGCTGACGTAAATTCGCTCCAGCGCCTCCAGGCTCCTGTTCACGATGCGCCAATCATCAGCACGTGACGCATTTCGCCACCGATTTCGACGGCGGCCTGCCGGTCTTCATCCTCCAGGCGAAACCGATTGAGATTGGCCATCAAATGTACATCTGGCTGCTCGATCATGCGGTCCAATTCAGCGTCGACTACATCGCGAGGGACGTGTTCTAGCCACGGACGCAGCGCGGACAGCTTGACCCAGCTGCCTGGCGTGCGCCGGACGGTCAGCTCCGCGTAGATCGCGCGTATCCAGTTCTCGAGGTCGGCTTGAAAGAACTCGTCGAACTTCAGGTCAGCGCGCACCAGGTACTGGCCTATGCTGTCCAGTACCGCGTAAAGCGCTCCAGCGGGGAACTTGGCCTCGTCCGGCCGTCCCGCCACAAGCGCGGACTCGCACCAGTTCCGCCCCTCGGCAGTGAGCTTGTGCGTGTAGGTGCTGCCGCGCTTCGTAGTACTGATCAGCTCTACGTCCCGATTCGCTCTTCTACGGACCTCGGCGGTGATCTTCAGACCGGCGAGATCGAGGAGTTCACGGTTCGTGATGGGCCGTGCGACCAGCATCAGAGCGAACAACGACACCTGGTCCCGCACGGTCAATTGGGTCTCCACGGTGTTCCTCCTGAATCAGGTCGGCTCAGATCTCGGGTTGCGGTCCGGGTACAAGTTCGACGCGCCCGGTTTCACTGGTCAGTTCGCCGGAAACGATCACGCGGCGTTGTTCGCGGTGGGCGGCGATGGCTCGGTCGTAGGTGGCTTGGTCGGCCAGCCGGACCCAAACCGTCGTCCACCGTGCCTCCTCAGTGCGTTCGGTGCGCAGGTCACCGCGTATCTTGATTCGCCATCGGTCGCCGTTTGTCGAGTCATCCTCCAGCCCGGAGATGAGGCCGGTCACGGTTGCTGATCCGGACGCGTTAAGGCGGCGCAATCGGGTGGCCGCCGAGAGGAGCAGTGATTCCGAGGAAGGTGGGAAGGTGAGCACGTCCGACGATTTCTCGCGTGGCTGTGCGCGTGCCCAGCGGAAGGTGAGCTCGAAAGGTTCGTTCCGGCCGCGCGCGGAGAAACTGCTGAGAGCGTCGCACAGGTTTGCGGAGACGCCCGTGGTGACGAGTTCGTCGAAGGCCTCGACGGAGTCGGCAAGCACGGCGGTGTGGGTAGCGCTGACTGCTTCGAGCAGGTGGACGATCACTGTCCGCCCGGCCACCTCGTCCTCGCGTTGTGAACGAGTCGCCACATCCGTGGCCAGCCGGACCTCAATTACGTAGCTACCAGGACGAGCTGGCCCCAGTTCAGCGGCACGCAACACGTCGCCCACCGCTTTTGGTGCTCGGCCGGAGAAGGCGTAGTGGGGGCCCTGCAGGGCGGCCCGTGTGGCTGCCCGGAGCAGGCTTCGAACTCCCGCCACCGCCTGTACCCCGGAGACCAGTGAGGTGTAGCCGGCATCATGGCTCGCCGGGAAGGTACGGATCAGCAGCCGGTCCAGATTTGGCCGGGAGATCTCGAGCGCGATCTCTTCGATCGGGCGGTCCTCGGCCGCGGAGAGACATCGGAGGATATCTCGTATTCTACGCTCACCATCGCCCATTCCGTCGTGAGCGGGGACCAGCACCTCGAAGTCACCAGGGCGCCGCCAGGCACTAGGTCCACGCCAGTCGCCCTGATCCCTCGCCCAGCCCGCTTCGGCCAGGTAAGTGAGAATGTCGGGTATTTTCAGGTCTATTTCCATCGTGGCCACTACCAAACCGATTGGGTTTCGGTGAGTCGGCGCAGCGCCGCAGCCGTCAGCACGTTTGCCGTCGGAACTTTGACCAGGCGTCTACGGTGGCGATCCGGATTCGGTATCGGTGTTTCGGAGCGGAGCGATACGAAATATCCCAGGTGCCGGAGCATGACGCCGTCGGTCATAGAAGCGGCGTACGACTGGTAGTCCCCCGGAACGCAGATCACGAAGAGGAACCGGGGTACGGTGAAATTCGTGCCGGCGAGCTTGTTGAACTGCCATTCGTCGAGCCCGCGGTAGTCCAGGTGACCAGCCGATCGGGACGGCTTCGACCAGGTTTTGATCTGGGCTTCGACGGTTGGGGAGTAGACCCTGCCATATCGGCCGGTTGCTCGGAACCCGAGGTCGATCCCGTCCACGTCGAGATCGTCTTTTAGGACGAGTAGGCCAGCAGCGGATGCCAGTACTCGGACATAGTCCTCACCGAACTTGCCCTGGTGTTGTCTGGCGTCGAGCATGCAAGCCCTCCCACGACCGTGGCGTGTCGTGGGATGAGCGTATGGGCAGATCCGCGCGCTTGTCTGTACGGCAACTTGTTGATGTTTGCGGTGTATTCCTCTCGCTGGAAGGTGCTGAGTGCGGAGTCTGGAGCACATTGAGCGCGGTGGCATGTGCCAAAGTAGTCAGCCACCGTGCTGGTACGGATCTGGTACTCATGCTGTCGTGGTGAGTCGCAGCGTGTCCGTGGCAGGGTTGCCGTGGAGCCGCGCCGACGCGTCCACGAATACGACGTCACTGGTGGTGCGGAACCGCACCAGGACGGTCGAACGCGCTTATCTGGTGAGGTTAGGCCGGGCCTGCAACAGGTGCGGTGACACGGCGAACCCGCTTCGCTCGTACGCCGCGACGGCGCGGCCCGAGGAGTGCACGGTCACCCGCTCGAGCCCGAGTTCCGTGGCCAGCTGGAGGAGTGCGTCGATCAGCCGGCCGCCCAGGCCGCCGTCGCGGGCTTCCGGTTCGACGTACACGCACTGCACATCGCCGCTGGTACGCGAAAACGCACGCGGAGTCGGCACGCGGGGAGTGATCGCGAGGAACCCCATGCCGACGACCCTGCCCTCGCTCGCCACGACCAGGCAGCGGTGGGTGTCCGCGTTTTCCTTTGCCCACAAGGCGAATTCGCGGACGAACTCGTCACGATCGGTGGCGGGCGGACCGTCCTGTTCGGCCACCCAGCGCCACCGCAACCCGGCGACGGCCTCGTACTCGGCGGGACGGGCGGGGCGGATCTCGATCGTCGTCACGCCCCCATCATGTCCGAGTTCGCGCGGGCCGCGAGCCACCGGTGGTAGGTCGCGCTGCGCTCGGTGTCGTGCCGGTAGGCCGCCATCGCCTCGGTGATCAGCGGCTCGGCCTGCCTGCCGAACGCACCCCGCTCCCGCCACGCCACCAGGTACCGCAGCCACAGCGGATCCCCGGTGAGCGGCCGCACCGCGATCCCCGGCCCTTCCGGAAAGGTGACCTGGCACGGCGACAGCGCCCGCCCGGCCGCGACGAGCCGCCGCAGCAGGCTGGGGTCGGCGATCCGGTGCATCACCCGCGGCCGGAACCCGGCCCGTTCGCACGCCTCCTCGAAGCACTCGGGCCAGCCGACCCCGTCCGGCGGGCCGAGCACCCATTCGTCTCCGGCGAGATCGGCCAGCCGCACCTCGTCCGCGGCGGCCGCCGGGTGGGCCGCCGGAAGGGCCACGAAGATCGGTTCGACGGCCAGTTCGCGGAGCCGGACCCCGGCCGGGGCCAGGAGTTCGTGCTCCGGGTAGTCGGCCACCACCGCCGCGTCGAGCCGGGCCGCGACCAGCAGGTCCAGCAGCCGCCGCGGGGAGAACTCGGTGCTGACCGAGACCATCCCGCCACCGGGACGCGCACCGAGGCGCCCGGCCAGTTCGACCACCATCGAGCCGCCGATGCCGCCGAGCGCGAGCGGCCGGGCCGAGCCGTCGGCCAGCCAGCCGCGGACGTGGTGGTCGAGCGCGCTCGCCGAAGCCAGCACCCCGCGGGCCAGCGGTAGCACCGATTCGCCGAACGCGGTGAGCGTGACCCCCTCACGGCTGCGCGCGAACAGCCTGCCGCCCCAGGCGCGCTCGATGCGCTGCAGCGTGGCGGTCAGCGCGGGCTGCGTGGTCCCGGTCAGCGCCGCGGCCCGGGTGATGCTGCCGGCGTCGGCGATCGCGCAGACCACGCGCAGGTGCCGCAACTCGATGTCCATCACCGCGAAGTTATGACCGGCTGTGGTTTCCGCGAACCCGCTGAAAGTAGGGATTCTGCCGGTATCCCCGCCTTCCCCAGGAGTGACCATGCGATTCGCTGGTGCGTTCGGCCTACTCGCTTCCGCCCTGCTGCTCACCGCGGTGCCCGCCCCGGCCGCCGAGCCGCCCGGCTTCACCACGGAGATGGAGGTGTTCGCCCCGGACGGGTCCATCGGCCGCGTGCCGGTGACCAGACCCGCCGCCGACCGCGCGCCGGTGGCCACCTCGGCAGCGGCCGAAGTGGTGCCGATCGAGGTCAACGGCCCCAGCGAGAACCACTTCGACCTGGTCTTCGTCGGGGACGGCTACACCCAGGGCGAACTGGGCACCTACGCCCAGCACGTCAACTCCGGGCTGGCCGCCCTGTTCACCGTGGAGCCCTTCCGCAGCCACCGCTCGCAGTTCAACATCTGGCAGGTCAACGTCGTCTCCGCGGAGTCCGGTGTGGACAACGACCCGACCCAGGGCGTGCGCCGCGACACCGCGCTGGACAGCTACTTCTGGTGCGGGGGCACCGAAAGGCTGTTGTGCGTCAACGAGACCAAGGCGATCCAGTACGCCTCGTCGGCGCGGGACACCGACCAGGTGATCATGCTGGCCAACACCACCAAGTACGGCGGGGCGGGCGGCACGGTGGCCACCGCCTCGGGCGGCAACGAGCAGTCCAGCCAGATCATCGTGCACGAGCTGGGCCATTCCGTCGGCGGCCTCGCCGACGAATACGACTACGGCACCTGCGATCCGCGTGAACCCGGCGAACCCAACGCCAGCACCTACACCGCGGGCGAGATGGCGGAACGTCAGGTCAAGTGGCACCAGTGGCTGGGGCAGCCGTCACCGGACGGCGGGGTGGTCGGCACCTACGAGGGCGCGCGGTACTGCACCTCGGGCATGTACCGGCCCAGCGAGAACTCCGTGATGCGGCAACTGGGCCGCGAGTTCAACCCGCCGGGGCTCAAGGCCATGGTGGACGGGTTCCACCGCGAACCCTAACCGTCCACAACGGACTCACCGGCGGTGCGCGGGGCGTGGAGCAGATCGCTGAGCCCGCCCCGCGCGTCCGCGATGAGGATGGCCTCGGCGTTCACCGAATCGCGGGCACGCAGCGCGCGGACGAGTGCCCGGTGGCTGGAGTAGCGGTCCAGGCTGAACGAGGGGTCGGCGGTGATCCGTTCGAGCCTGCGGGCGCGGCGTTCCGCCTGGGAGAACACCCTCGCCTGGTCCAGCAGCCGCGACAGCACCGGATTGCCCGCGCACGCTTCGAGCGCGTCGTTGAACCGCTGCATCGTGTCCATCAGCTTGGTGAGGTGGCGCTGGGGGAGTTCGCCGTCCCGCTTGCGCTGGACGATCAGGATCAGCAGGTCATCGGCCTCGTCCAGGATCGCGTCGAGCGCGTCGAGCTGGGCCGGGGTGGCGTGCCGGGCGGCGAAGCGGGCCACCATCCCGCGCAGGCCGACCTCCACCTCGGCCAGGTCCTGCAGCGCGGCGTCCCCGATCTCGGAGACGGTCACCGTGCGGGGGCCCTTGCGGACCAGCAGCCCGTCCTGCTCCAGGCGCCGGATCGCCTCGCGCACCGGCGTCGGGCTGACCGAGAGCTGTTCGGCCAGTCCGCGCTCGGTGACCTTCTCGCCCGCCCGGAGTCCGCCGGTCGCGATGGCGTCACGAATGGCCTGGTAGGCGCGGTCGGCGAGGGTGTCGCTGGGCAGCGTCGCAAGCGGCTCGTCGGTCACGCCCGCAGCTTACCTGATGCCATAGCTCGCGATTAAACAACAGTTGACAGTTTTGCTATAGCATCCCTACTGTGCTGCAGCATGGGAACGACGGCGATGACGCCGCGCGCCGGCGGGCGGCGGATCACCTTCCTGGTCGCGCTCGCGGTGTTCGCCCAGGAATCGACCTGGACCTTCTACGACGCCCAGGTGCCGCCGCTGCTGATGGCGCACCTCGGCAGCGCCGCCGTGGTCGGCCTGCTGATGGGCATGGACAACATCATCGGCGTGCTCATCCAGCCCTGGATGGGCAACCGCTCGGACCGCACGCGGACCGCGTGGGGCAGGCGGATGCCCTACCTGGTGGCGGGAATGCCGCTGGCCGCGGTCATCTTCCTGCTGATCCCGTTCAGCGCGGCCTCACTGCCGGTGCTCATCACGGTGATGTTCGCCTACGCGCTGGTGGTGAACTCGTTCAAGCCCATCGCCGAGGCGCTGGTGCCCGACTTCATCTCGCCGGAACGCCGCAGCCGCGCCAACGCGGTGGTCAAGATCGCCTCCGCGCTGACCGTGGTGCTGGCGTCCCTGCTCAGCCTGCTGATCGTGGACGAGCACCCGACCGCGGCCTTCGTCATCCCGTCGGCGCTGATGCTGGTGGCGGTGGTGGTGCTGGCGAGCACGGTGCGGGACAGCCGGTCCCGGGGTTACCAGCAGGCACTGGCCGAGGACCGCGATTCGGTCGAAGCCGAACGGCCGCGGGCGCTCGACGCCGTGCGGGACATCGTGCGCGACACCGACCGCAGCCGCCTGCTGCTGATGCTCGCGATCGCGCTGTTCGGCGGTGCGTGGGCGGCGTCGCGCTCGCTCATGACGCCGTACGGGATGGAGGCGCTCGGACTGTCCAAAGGCGACGCCGGCGGGCTGACCCTGGTCAGCGGGCTGGTCTACATCGTGGTCGCGTATCCGGTCGCCATGGTCGCCGAACGCGTCGGCCGGCTGAAGGTGATCGCGGTGGGCATGGCGGTGTTCGCGGTGGCCATGCTCGCCGCGACGGTGCTGCGGAGTCCTATCGGGACGGTCATCGCGCTCTCGGTCGGGGCCGTCGGCGCGTCGGGCTTCATCATCAACGCGGCCGTCGTGCTGTGGAACCTCGCTCCCTCGGCCCGCGTGCTCGGCACCTACGCGGGCTTCTACACCGTCAGCTGGGCCACCGGCGGCTTCCTCGGCCCGGCGCTCGTCGGCGCCATGGTCGACGTGACCGGCTGGCGGCTGATGCCACTCGACGTGGCGGTCGTGACCGTCCTAGCGATCGTCACCGTGATCCGGATCGGCCTCATCCGGCGTTCGCCCATCGAACAGGAGACAACACCTTGACCCAGCAGCAAACCGTGCGCGTGCTGTCGCCGACCGGCATGCTCGGCGCGGGCTTCACCGAGGCCACGGTCGACCGCGGGATCGCCCTCGGCGCCGACGTGATCAGCGTCGACGCCGGATCGACCGACTCCGGGCCGTACTACCTGGGCACCGCGACGGCCAAGACCACCGAGGCGGCGGTGCGCCGGGACCTGCGGATCCTGCTGCGTGCCGCGGCCGGGGCGGACATCCCGCTGATCGTCGGGTCCTGCGGCACGAGCGGTACCGACGCGGGGGTCGACTGGATCGCCGGGATCGTCCGTTCCGTGCAGGCGGAGGAGGGACTTTCACTGCCGGTGGCCAGGATCTACAGCTCGCAGAACGCCGCGGAGCTGAAGGAGGCCCTGCACGCGGGACGCGTTCACCCGTTGCCGCCGCTGGGGGAGATCGGCGCGGAGGTGTTCGAGAGCTGCACGAACATCGTCGGCATGATGGGGCACGAACCCATCGTTTCGGCGCTGGAGGCCGGGGCGCGGGTGGTGCTGTGCGGCCGGGCGACCGATACCGCGGTCGCCGCCGCGTACCCACTGCTGCGCGGTCTGCCGCCGGGACCGGTGTGGCATGCCGCGAAGATCGTCGAATGCGGTGGGCAGTGCACCACGAACCCGGCCGCCGGGGGAGTGCTGGCGACCATCGACGCGACCGGGTTCACCATCGAACCGCTCGACCCCGCGGCCGCGTGCACGCCGATTTCGGTTGCGGCGCACATGCTTTACGAGACGGTCGACCCGTACCTGATGCGGGAGCCGTCGGGCACCATCGACGTCCGCGACGCGACCTACACCGCGCTCGACGACCGGCGGGTCCGTGTCGAGGGTTCGCGGTTCCTGCTCGCCGAACAGCACACCGTGAAGCTCGAAGGGGCGCGGGTGACGGGGTACGAGACGATGTCGTTCTCGGCGATCCGCGACCCGGGAATCCTCGCGGAGATCGACTCGTGGGCGGAGTTCCTCCGCGAGATGATCGTTGCGCGGGTGTCGCAGACGCTGGGGCTGGAGGCCGGTGAGTACGCCTTCGACATCCGTTTGTACGGGCACCGCGGCGTGCTCGGTGACCTCGAACCGGAGAGCGGGCCGCCGCGCGAGGTCGGGGTCATGCTGCTGGTGAGCGCGCCGGACCAGGCGACTGCCACGGCGGTGGCGAAGGTCGCGAACCCGCTGATGCTGCACCTGCCCACGCGGGGAATGGCGTACCTGCCGAGCTTCGCGTTCGCGTCGTCCCCGGCGGAGGTCGAACGGGGCGCCGCGTACGAGTTCGTCCTCAACCACGTCGTCGACACCGCGCCGACGGCGATGTTCCGCATCGAGCACGGAGACCACCATGCCTGAGACGATCGGCGACCTCGCGCACGAGGTCCGGTCCAAGAACGCCGGGCCGTTCTGGATCACCATGGAGCTGTTCCTGCGTGACGCCGCGGGGTATGCGGTGGTCGCGGATCCCGGGTTCCTGAACGAATCGGTGGTTGCCTCGTTGTACGGAGTGGACGCTTCGACGGTCCGGTTGTTCCTGGTGCCTTCGTTGAACGTGGTGAAGATTTCGTTCCCGCGGCCGGTTCCGCAGGGTTCACTGCACGACCGGGACATGCACGCGGGGCAGCATCATGTCCCGCTGGCCCTGCTTCCGCTGCGGTGAAGGGTTTCGACACGCCGGCGCTGAGCAACGCCCTCCGCCGAGGCGGGTTCGACCAGGCGTACACCGACGGTTCCCTGGCCCGGATCACGGGCGGCGCGCTGTACGGAGCCGCCGTCACCGCCACGATGCGGGCGCGGGAGCCGGGGGAGGACGCGGTGCCGGTGGCACTTCTGCACCAGGCGGTGCTGGCGGTCGAAGGTCCGGTGGTGGTCGTGGTCCAGGACCTGGACGAGGTGCCCGGGGCGGGGGCGTTCCTTGGCGAGGTCAACGGCACACTGCTGGACGTGCTGGGCGTTTCCGGGTTCGTCACGAATGGCCGGGTACGGGACGAGCCGGAGTTGCGGGGCATGGGCTTCGCGGTGCACGCGGCGGGTTTGTGCGTCGCGCGGGCGCATATGCGGTTGACCGCGGTGGGGGTTCCGGTGCGCGTGGGCGGGCTTTCCGTGGCGCCAGGGGATTTGCTGCACGGGGATCAGCACGGCGTCCTGCGAATTCCGCGCGAGGCCGCCTCCGCACTGCCGGAGCTGGTCGAGGAGATCCGGCAGGAGGAGCAGGCGATCGTGTCGTGGGCGCGTTCCCCGGACTTCACTCCGGCGGGCTTGCTGGAGTTGAAAAGGGTCCGCCACTAGTGGAGCTGGTCCCCCAGGTGGCGGGCGGCGGTGACGACCAGCTTCCCCAGTTCTTCCGGGTCGGGGGCGTCGAAAAGTGAGAGGCCGATGCTGGTGTCCTGCCTGCCGGTCGGGACCACGGCGGAAATGCCCGTGATACCCGGCGCTATTTCCCCGCTCGACACGGCATAACCGCGCTCGCGCGCCATCGTGACGGCTGCGCGTTCACCCTCCCGCGCGGGGCCGGCGGCCAGCAGGGCCAGGCCGGCCGAACCGCGGTCGATGGGGTCCAGCTGGCCCGTGCGGAACGAGACGTGCATCCGCGCCCGCCGCGGTTCGACGATCATCAGCATCCGCACCTGGTCCGGGCCCTCCCGCACGACCAGGTGCGCCGACGCCTGCGTGGTCTCGGTCAGTTCCTCCAGCACCGGGCGCGCCAGCGTGCGCAGGTCCTGCTCGACCGGCTCGGCCAGCCGCACCAGTCCCGCGCCCAGCGTGATCCGCTTGAACCGGTCCCGGCGGCAGAGGTGGTGCGCTTCCAGTGTCCGCACCAGGCGGTGCGCCACCGTCCGGTGCACGCCGATGCCTTCGGCGATCTCGGTGAGGGTCAGCCCACCGGGCTGGGACACCAGCAGCTCCAGCACTTCGAGTCCGTTGTGGAGCGTCTTCGACGTGGCTGAACTCGATTCGGGCACAGCACTCCCTTGACGACCGGCCGGGGGCGGCTTACGGTTGCGAAATATCGCACGCTGCGTGCGAATATAGCACGCAGCAGCGCCGGGAACAACGGAGGTTCCGATGGAAGTGCCGCCTCACGAGGTGGTGGCCGTGCACCAGCTCTACGCCGCCCAGAGCCACGCCATCGACGAAGGGCGGGCGGCGGACTGGGCGGCGACCTTCACCCCGGACGGCGAGTTCCGCTCGCCGAGCTACCCCGAACCCGCGATCGGCACCCGCGAACTCGTCGCCTTCGCCGAGCGCTTCCACGCCGGGTGCGTCGAGTCGGGCGAGATGCTGCGGCATGTCGTCAGCACCATCGAGGTCCGCCCCGGCGACCACCCCGGCACCTTGCGCGTGCGCGCCTACCTGCAGATCGCCGGACCGTCACGCCTGCACCGGCTGACCGTGCTCGCCGACGAACTGGCCCGCGCGGGCGACGGTTGGCTCGTCCGGCTGCGCACCGTGCGGCGCTGAACCCCTCACCAGAACAAGGAGAACATCTCGATGACGCCAACCGGCCCCGGACGGGTCCTGCACCAGCCGGTCACCGCGCTGTACCCGGAGTTCCCCGGCAAGGTCGCGGTGATCACCGGCGCGGCCAGGGGCATGGGCGCCCGCTTCACCGCCGGGCTGCTCGCCCGCGGGGTCGACGTGCTCGGCGGTGACCTCGACGGCGAGGCGATGGAGGCCACCGCCGCCGAGCTGAACGCCGCCGCACCGGCCGAAGCACTGGAAGTCAAGCCCGGCCGCGTGGTCCCGGCGACGCTCGACGTCACCAAGGCCGAGGACCACGCCGCCCTCGCCCAGCGCGCGATCGACGAGTTCGGCCGCATCGACTTCTGGGTCAACAACGCGGGCATCTTCCCGTTCGCCGAGGTCCCCGACATCACCCCGGAGCAGATCCGCGCCACGCTCGCGGTCAACGTCGAGGGCGTGCTGTTCGGCGCCCAGGCCGCGGCGGCGCACATGCACCCCGGCAGCGCGATCGTCAACATGTCCTCGGTGTCCGCCGTGCGCGTGCGCCGGGGCCGCGGTGCCTACTGCTCGTCCAAGGCCGCCGTCGCGCACCTGACCGAATCCCTCGCGGTCGAACTCGGTGACCAGGGCATCCGCGTCAACGCCATCGCACCCGGCTACATCGACACCGAGATGACCCGCTGGATCCAGGACGACGCGCCCGCGCTGGCGAAGGCGCTCGACGCGGTCCCGCTGCACCGCATCGGCTCACCCGAAGAGGTCGTCGGCGTGCTGCTGTTCCTGCTGTCGGACAGCGCCCGCTACGTGACCGGCCACAGCCTGGCCGTGGACGGCGGATCCCGGCATGTCTGACCACCGCGAGGCGGTGTCCTATCCGGACGTCGTGCTGATCACCGGCGCGGCGGGCGGCATGGGCGCGAACCACGCCCGCGCGCTCGGCGCCCGTGGCGTGCACGTCTGCCTGGCCGACGTCACCGACACCGCGCCGGTCGCCGCCGAGATCACCGCGAACGGCGGCACCGTCTCGGAGTTCAGCCTCGACGTGACCGATCCGGCGCAGTGGGAGGCCGTCGTCGAGCGGATCCGGGCCGAACTGGGCTCGCTCGGCGGGCTGGTCAACAACGCCGGCATCTCCCGGCGGCTCGAATTCCTCGACACCACGCCGGAAATCTGGGATCAGGTGCTGGCGATCAACCTGTCCGGCCCGTTCCACGGCATGCGCGCGGCGGCACCGCTGCTGCGCGACTCCGGCGGTGGCTCGATCGTGAACATCTCCTCGATCTCGGGGCAGATCGGCTACTTCTCACCCGCCTACTCGTCGAGCAAGTGGGGCCTGACCGGACTGTCCAAATCGGCCGCGGGCAACTTCGCGAGCTGGGGTATCCGGGTCAATTCGGTGCACCCCGGACTGGTCGGGACCGCGTTGCTCGACGGTGCCGACGCGTTCGTCTCGGCCGCCGTGGCCAGCATTCCGGCCGGTCGCACGGCCACCCCGGACGAGGTCACCGACACCGTGCTCTTCCTGCTCTCGGACCGGTCCACCTATCTGACCGGCAGTGAGGTCACTGTGGACGGTGGGCTGGTCTCCAACGGGCTCTACCACCGCATCGTCGCCGAAGCCGGAGGTGATCTCGGATGACGGACACGGTCGACACCGTGGTGATCGGCGGTGGGGGTGCGGGACTGGCCGCGGCCGCGTCCGCCGCCGAACGGGGAGCTTCGGTGCTGCTCTTCGAATCGGAACGTGAACTCGGCGGGTCGACCCAGCTGTCGGCGGGCATGTTCACCGCGGCGGGCACCAGCGTGCAGGCCGGGCTGGGCGTGACCGACTCCGCCGAGAAGTTCTTCCAGCACTACCAGGACCTCAACCAGTGGCAGCTCAAACCCGGTCTGGTGCGTGCCTTCTGCGAACAGGCCGGGCCGGCGGTCGAATGGCTCATCGGGCTCGGCGTCGAGATCCCCGCGCGGGTCTCCCACGACGCGCACACGCCCGGCCTGACCAGGGCCGGGGTGGAGGACGTCTGGCGCGGGCACGTGCCGAAGGACCAGGGGTACGGCCTGGTCCAGGTGCTGGCCGGGGCGTGCCGGAAGTCCGGTGTGGACATCGTGCCGAACACCCGCGTCGAACGGCTGCTGGTCGAAGACGGCCGGGTCACCGGGGTGGTCGCGGACGGCATCGAGGTGCGGGCGGGCGCGGTGGTGGTCGCCAGCGGCGGCTTCGCGCGGAACCCGGAACTGCTGGAGCGGTACTACCCGGCCGCGACGGCCGCCGGTGGTGACCTGTTCGTGGTCGCCGCGGAAGGTTCACGCGGTGACCACTTCGGCTTCGGCGCCCAGGTCGGTTCGGCGATCGCGGGCGACGGCTGGGGGTTGCTGCTGCCCACGGTGTACTTCCAGCGGCTGCACCACTGGCAGTCCGGCTTCCCGCCGGTGTCGCGGGTCCTGGTGAACCGCCACGGCCGCCGCTTCATGGACGAAGACGCCTCCTACGCGGTCTCCAGCGGGACCATCGACGCCCAAAAAGGTCCGGTGTGGACTGTCTTCGACGAGCGCGCCCGGATCGGGTTGCCCAGTGGTTACGCGCACTGGGACGCCGCGCACGTGCACGCCGAGGCCGACGCCGGCCGCACCTTGCGCGCCGCGAGCGTCGAGGAGCTGGCCGGGAAGATGGGCGTGCCCGCCGCCGCGCTGCGGGCCACGCTCGACCGCTGGAACGCCGGATTGCCCGCCGGACAGGAGGATTCCGAGTTCCTGCGGCACCGCTCGCTGGCCGCGAAGGGCGTCACGCGGCCGCTGGAGCCGATCGGCCAGGCGCCGTTCTACGCCGCCCGGACCCTGCCCGCGGAGCTCGTCTGCACCCACGCCGGACTGGAGATCGACGCCGGTGCCGCCGTGCTCGACGAGCGGGGGGACCGGGTGCCGGGCCTCTACGCCGCGGGCGAGGCGGGCGCCGGGGTGCTCGGGAACCGGTACGTGGGCGGGGGGAACGCGGTCGCCAACGCCATCACGTTCGGCCGGATCGCGGGTCGTGCCGCGGCCGCCGGTTGATTCTTTTTTACTCAACGTCGAGGAGAACCATGTCCGTGATCCCAGCGGCCGACCCCGAGATCGGCAAGCGCACCATCCGCAAGGTGGCCGTGCGCGTGATGCCGATCGTCGGTCTGCTCTACATCTTCAACTACATGGACCGGGCCAACATCGGCTACGCCCAGCTGGGCATGTCCACCGAACTGGCCATCGACGCGGCCACCTTCGGCATCGCCTCGGCCATCTTCTTCCTGGCCTACGTGGTCTTCGAGATCCCGAGCAACATGATCATGAAGAAGGTGGGCGCCCGGCTGTGGTTGTCCCGGATCGCGGTCAGCTGGGGCATCGTCACCGTGCTGACCGGGTTCGTCGCGGACGTGACGCAGCTGCTGATCGCGCGGATCCTGCTCGGCATCGCCGAAGCCGGGCTGTTCCCCGGGCTGCTGCTGTACCTGACGCTGTGGTTCCGCGGGCGTGAGCGCGGGCGCGCGATCGCCACGCTGGCGCTGGCGCAGCCGATCGCGCTGGTGCTGGGCAGCCTCAGCGGTGGCTGGATCCTCGACCACGTGCACTGGCTGGATCTCAGCAGCTGGCAGTGGGTGTTCATCCTGCAGGGCGCGCCCGCGGTGCTGATCGGCGTGCTCACGCTGTTGTACCTGCCGAACCGGCCCGCCGACGCGCGGTTCCTGACCCGCGAGGAAAGCGGCTGGCTGCAGTCGGAGATCGACAAGGAGTACCAGCCGGAGCGGAAGGAGACCTTTCTCGGGCAGCTGCGCGCGGTCCGCAACGGCAAGGTCCTGCACCTGGCGGTGGCGAACCTGTTCATCGCCTGCGGTCTCTACGGGCTGACCTTCTTCCTGCCGTTGATCGTCAAGCAGCTCGACCCGTCGTACTCGTCGACCAACATCGGGCTGCTCGGCGCGGTGCCCTACGTGGTCGGGGCGATCGGCATGCTGGTGCTGGCGCGCAATTCCGACCGCACGGGGGAGCGCAAACTGCACGTGATCGCGCTGGTGCTGGTCGCGGCGATCGGTTTCCTCGGCGCGATCCTGTTCAAGACCACGCCGGTGCTCTCGCTGATCAGCCTGTCGCTGGCGGCGGTCGGGGTGCTGGGCTACCTGGCGCCGTACTGGGCGATGGCGGCGAAGGTGCTGTCGAAGGAACACACGGCCGTCGGGCTGGCCGGGATCAACTCGATCGCGGCGCTGGGCGGGTTCTTCGGGCCGTACGCCATCGGGCTGGCCGCGACCGAGACGGACGTGACGGTCGGGCTGTACTTCCCGATCGGCTGCCTGGTGGTGGCGGCGATCATGCTCTCGTTCCTGCGGGTGCCGAGGGAATCGTGAAGCTCACCGACGGACTTTTCGACGATGCCGCCGTTTTCCCACCGGGCTCGGCTTCGCTGCCGGACGCGGTGACCGACCACTTTGGACACCGGGCTTCGTGGTACGCCGACATGGTCGGACCACTGGTGCTGGCCGAGTCGATGCTGGATGAGCTGACGGTGCCGTTGCCGGTCTCGCTCACCTTTCCCGGCGGACCCGCGCGTGTGCCGGAGGCGCGGGAACGGGCCGCCGCGCGAGGGGTGCCGGTGGTGGCGTGGGAGATCACCGTGCCGGACGGAGTTCCTTCCGGGCTGGAAGGCGAGGTGTACGTGGAAATCCCGCGTGACGAACGCCGCCTTCCGGTGCTGGCCTCGCTTGCCGGGACCGGGTACCGGGCGAAGTTCCGGACGGGCGGGGTGACCGCGGACCTCCATCCGTCCGAAGCGGAACTCGCGTCCTCGGTGTGCGCGGCGGTCCGCGCCGGGGTGGCGTTCAAGGCGACCGCGGGTCTGCACCACGCGGTGCGCAACACCGATCCGGTGACCGGGTTCGAGCAGCACGGTTTCCTGAACCTGTTGCTGGCCACTGCTTCACGAGGTGAGGAAGAAGCCGAAGCCCTGCTGTCCGAACGGGACGCCGAGGTGGTGGTCGCGCGGATCCGCGAGCTGGGGCCGGAACGGATCGCCGCGGCCCGCTCGTGGTTCACCTCGTTCGGCACCTGCAGCATCCGCGAGCCACTGGACGAACTGCTCGAACTAGGCCTATTGCAAGGAGAAGCATGACCCTGTTCGGACCGGACAACCTGCCCTACGGCGTCTTCTCGGCCGACGGCGTCGAACCCCGGGTGGGGGTGCGGATCGGGGACTCCGTCGTCGACCTGGCCGCCGCTTTGGACGACGACGTGTTCGCCGCGCCGAGCCTGAACCCGTTCATGGCGCAGGGGTACGACCGGTGGGTGGCGGTGCGCTCGCGGATAAAGTCGCTGGTGGGGACCGAGCTGCCCGCGTACCCGGTCGACGAGGTGCGGCTGCACTTGCCGTTCGAGGTCGCCGACTACGTGGACTTCTACGCGTCGGAACACCACGCGTCGAACGTCGGGAAGCTGTTCCGGCCGGACGGCGAACCGTTGCTGCCGAACTGGAAGCACCTGCCGGTGGGGTACCACGGGCGCGCGGGCACGGTGGTGGTGTCGGGCACGGACGTGGTGCGGCCGTCGGGGCAGCGCAAGGGCGGCGTGTTCGGGCCGAGCACGCGGCTCGACATCGAGGCGGAACTCGGGTTCGTGGTCGGCACGGGCACCCCGGCGAACACCCCGATCCACCCCGACGACTTCGCGCGGCACGTGTTCGGGGTGGTGCTGGTCAACGACTGGTCGGCGCGGGACATCCAGGCGTGGGAGTACGTTCCCCTGGGGCCGAACCTGGGGAAGAGCTTCGCGACGTCGATCTCGCCGTGGGTGGTGCCGGTGCCGGCGCTGGAGGCCGCGCGGGTGCCGTTGCCGGGGCAGGATCCGGAGCCGTTGCCGTACCTGCGGGAGAGCGAGTCGTGGGGGCTGGACGTCGAGCTGGTGGTGAGGTGGAACGGGGAGGAGGTGAGCCGCCCGCCGTACCGCGAGATGTACTGGTCGCCGGCGCAGATGCTGGCGCACATGACGATCAACGGCGCGTCGTCGCGCACCGGGGACCTGTTCGCCTCGGGCACGATCTCGGGCCCGGCCAAGGGGGAGCGAGGCGCCTTCCTGGAACTCACCTGGGGTGGCGCGGAACCGATCGAGGTCAACGGCGCACCCCGCACCTTCCTGGAAGACGGCGACGAGGTCACGATCAGCGCCACGGCACCGGGTGCTGACGGCAGCCGAATCAGCCTGGGCGAGGTGACGGGGCGGATCTTGCCTGGTGTATAACGCCCTATTCGGCTCGGCTTTGAAGCGATCTTCCGCCGGGTCGCGGAAAAGACCAGCTTCAGGCGGTACGACGGCGGAACCGCGGCCGGTTCCTCCTTGCCCCACGGACCGGACCGCTTGCACCACTTGAGCGGGAAGTTTCCGTTGGCGATCCGGTGCAGGCTGGGCTGCTGCCGGGGAAAGGCGATGTGGCCCGGTGCCGAGGAGCTGGGATCGATGTAGTCGATCTCCTGCGGGCCCATGACAGGAACACGATCGTCCGGTACCGGAGGGAACGCTGGACCAGCGCCATCGGCTGGTCCAGCCGCGGAAGGATGCTGCCCATCTCTTCGGTCCGCTTCGTGCGGGCGTGGAACTCGAACGATCGCGAGAATTCCGATGTGACCCGCTGGGTCAGTGCCTTCTTGGCGCCGGCGGTGACGCGGGCGGAGCCGCAGGCCCCGACTACCAGACCGACGAACAACGCTGAACACCCGCGCTGCGGGGTCCCGTTGCCAGCTCGGGCGGCGATCGTCGTTACGCGAAAGAACCGGGCTGGCTCAGGACAGGTCGGCGAGTTCCGGGAAGGCTGCCACGTACTCGTCCAGCACCCGCGTAGCGGCGGCCACCGAGTTCACCAGGGGGTGCGTGCCCAGGGCCAGCAGGGCCGCCGACCGGCGGCGGTGGACGGCGGCGTCGATGGTGGCTCGTTCGACGCCCTTGACCTGTTGCATCAGGCCCAGCTCGGCCAGGCGGACCGCGCCGACGGCCAGTGGGCGCGCGCCGTTCCCGTCCACCGTGCAGGGGACTTCGACGACGGCATCATCGTCCAGTCCGGCCACGGCGCCGCGGTTGCGGACGTTCAGGATCAGCGACGCCTCCCGGTTGCCCGCGATCGCGTTCATCAGGCGCAGCGCGACTTCCTCGTACCCCCCGCCTTCGGTGTCGCAGGTGTCGCGTTCACCGGAACCGGCGACGGCCCGGCCTTCCGCCAGGTAGCTGCGCTCGCGTTCCGCTCGGGTTTCCTGCCAGCGCGTCAAGGCACCTGCGGGGTCGGCGGCCGCTGCCGCATAGAAGGCATCCTGCTGCGAGCGCAGGAACTCACCCCGAGTGCTTTCCTGAACGCCCATCTGTGCCAGCGTTTCCCTGGCGAAATAATAATAATGCAGGTACTCGTTCGGCACCGCGCCCAGCGTTCGCAGCCACGAACCGAACAGCTTCCCCTCTTCGAACGAGGTCAGCGCGGGGGAGTCGAACAAACCCGGCAGCACGTCCCGCCCGTCGACCAGAACGCGCCGCAGCCAGCCGAGATGGTTCAAGCCCACGTAGTCGAACGAAGCCCGCGAAGCGTCCACCCCCAAGGCCCCCGCCACCCGGCGGCACAGCCCGACCGGCGAATCGCAGATGCCGATCACCCGGTCACCCAGCACCGCCGACATCGCCTCGGTGACCACGCCCGCCGGGTTGGTGAAGTTGATGACCCACGCGCCGGGCGCACGCGAAGCCACCGTCCTGGCGATGTCCATCGCCACCGGCACCGTCCGCAGGGCGTAGCAGACCCCGCCCGGCCCCACGGTTTCCTGCCCGAGCAGACCGTGGGCGAGCGGGACCCGCTCGTCCACGCTGCGGCCCTCCAACCCACCGACCCGGATCGCCGAGAACACCATGTCCACATCGGACAGTGCCTCGTCCAGCGAGGTCGTGGTGCTCAGCCGCGGCCGCCACGGTGCGCCCGCCGCCTGCTGGTCGAGCACCGCGCCGATCGCGGCGAGCCGCTCCGGGCGCACGTCGTGCAGCACCACCTCGTCGACCAGCCGCCCCGGATCGGCGACCAGGCTGGCGTGCACCAGCGGCACCCGGAACCCGCCACCGCCCAGGATCGCCAGCCTCATACTTCGCGCACCTCCACGCCCGCCTCCCGCATCACGGCGAGCGTCTCCCGGCTCGCCCCCGCGTTGGTCACCAGCACGTCGATCTCGCCGGGCCCGCACACCCTGGCGAGCCCGGCCCCGGGGAACTTCCGCGCCTCGGCCAGCAGCACCACCCGGTCGGCGGCGGCCAGCATGGCGCGCTTGCCCGGTACCTCGACCACCGTGTCGTCCATCAGCGCGCCGTCACGGGCCACCCCGGAGGCGGAGACGAACAGCCGGTCGGCGCGGATCTGACGCAGCGCGTCCTCGGTGAGGAAACCGACCATCGACCGGTAGTTGCGCCGCACCAGCCCGCCCAGCAGCATCAGCTCGATCGCGTGGTCGTCGGCGAACTCGTCGTACACCGCCAGGTTGCTGGTCACCACGGTGATCCGCCTGCCGTGCAGGTGCTTGGCCAGCTGGTGCACGGTGGTGCCGATGTCGAGCAGCAGCACCTCACCGTCGCGGACCAGCTCGGCGGCGGCCGCGGCGATCGCCGCCTTGCCGTCGTGACCGGAATCGGCCACGTAGTCGAAGGGCAGCTCGGCCGCCGGGTTGAGCACGGCCCCGCCGCGCACCCTGGTCAGCACCCCGTCGCGCTCCAGCGAGATCAGGTCGCGCCGGATGGTCGCCGCGCTGGTCTGCAACTGGTCGGTGAGCACGGAGATCGAGGCCGACCCGTCCCGGGTCAGGCACCGCACGATCTCGGAGTACCGGCGCTGGGGTAGCACCCTGCGGACATTATCAGTCATTTCCCTGCACCGGCAGTTGTCAATTCCTTTCAAAAGGGTGCAGACTGCCGGAACCCAGCAAAGGAGGCTCGGCGGTGACTCCCGGGAAAGACAACGAACCCTGCGACGTGACGATCGATCTCGACGCGGGCGCCAGGACGGCCGCCGACGACCCGCCCGCGCTCGACATCCTGTTGTCGGGCACGGTCTTCCTCGACATCATCTTCACCGGCCTGCCCCAGCTGCCCGAGCCGGGCACCGAGGTGTGGGCCAACGGCCTCGGTTCCAGCCCCGGCGGCATCGCCAACCTGGCGGTGGCGCTGTCCCGGCTCCAGGTGCGGACCGGGCTGGCCGCGGCGTTCGGTGAGGACGCCTACGGGGACTTCTGCTGGGACGTGCTGGCCAACCAGGAGGGCGTGGACCTGTCGCACTCGCGCCGCTTCTACGGCTGGCACTCCCCGCTGACCGTGTCGATGGCGGTGGAGAAGGACCGCAGTATGGTCACCCACGGCCACCCCGCCCCGATCAGCGCCGACGACCTGCTCAACCCGCCGCCGCCCACCCGCGCCTGCTTCGTCCACGTCGACCTGCACGACGACGAGTGGGTGCGCACGGCCAAGCAGAACGGCGCACTGCTGTTCGCCGACGTCGGCTGGGACCCGACGCAGCGGTGGGAACCGGCGATGCTGCGCCAGCTGCTCGACGGCTACGACGTGGTGCTGCCCAACAGTGTCGAGGCCACCCGCTACACGCGCACCGACGACGTGCGCTCCGCCGCCGCCAAGCTCGCCGAGATCGTGCCCGCCGTGGTGGTCACGCGCGGCCCGCGCGGGGCGTACGCGGTCGACTCGGCCACCGGGGAGGAGGCCGACGTCAAGGGGCTCAACGTGGCGGCGCTGGACCCGACCGGGGCCGGGGACGTGTTCGGCGCCGGGTTCGTGCTGGGCACGCTGGCCGGCTGGCCGCTGGCCGACCGGGTGCACTTCGCGAACCTCTGCGCGGCGCTGTCGGTTCAGCACTTCGGCGGTTCCCAGTCGGCGCCCGGCTGGGGTGACATCGCGGCGTGGTGGCGGCTGGTCGGCCGCCGCGACGAACGCGACCTGCGTGGTTACACCTTCCTCAACGAACTGCTGCCGGACCGGGGCAGCACCCAGGTGCGCCGGGCCAGCGCCACGATCGGATTGCGAGGCATCTCGTGAAACGCCGTTACCCCACCGCACTGCGCGTCGCGGCCATCGGCACCGCGATCGCCGCGCTGACCGCCTGCACGCCCGGCGGCTCCTCCGATCGCCCGGCGGACCGCCCGGCCGGTGAGGTGCGCACCGACGTCGCGGCGATGGGCGAGGTGACGCTGACCATCTGGGACCAGGAAACGCGCGCGGGCCAGGAACAGCAGATCACCCGGCTCAACGAGCAGTTCCAGCGGACCTACCCGAACATCAAGCTCAACCGCGTCGCGCGCTCCTTCGACGACCTGCGCAACACGGTGAAGCTGGGGCTGAGCGGCAACGAGGCACCCGACATCGCGCAGGTCAACAACGGCAAGCAGGACATGGGCGCGTTCGTCAAGGCCGGGCTGCTGGTGCCGCTGGACGGCTACGCGCAGGCCTACCAGTGGACCACCCGCTACCCCGAATCGGTGCGGCGCCTGGCGTCCTATCCGGACGGTGGGGACGCGCTGGGCGAGGGCAAGCTGTACGGCCTGCCGCAGACCGGTGAGCTGGTCGGGGTCTACTACAACAAGACCAAGCTCGCCGAACTGGGCGTGGCCCCGCCGACCACCTGGCCCGAGTTCGACGCCGCGCTGGCCAAGGCGAAGGCCGCCGGGCAGTTGCCGATCCAGCTGGGGAACCTGGAGAAGAGCGCCGGGCCGTACCTGTTCGGCGTGGCCATGCACCGGCATTCCCAGCCCGCCGCGGAAACCGCGCTGGCGCTGGGCAAACCGGAGGCGAGCTGGCCGACCGACGCCAACCGCGCGGCGGCGAAGCAGGTGCTCGACTGGTCGGGCCAGGGGTACCTCACGCCCGGGTTCGCCGGGCTGAAGAACGACGACTCGTGGGCCAATTTCGCCAAGGGCGAGGGCGTTTTCCACATCAACGGCACCTGGCTCACCCCGGACCTGACCGCGGCCATGGGCGACTCGGTCGGCTTCCTGCGCCCGCCGGGCGAGTCGATCACCGGCGGCACCGGCCTGCCGTGGGCGATCAGCTCGAAGAGCAAGAACCCCGACGCGGCCGCGGCCTACCTGAACTTCATCACCTCGCCCGAGGCGATGAAGGTGCTGGGGGAGACGGCGAACCTGCCGGTGCTCGACGCCGGGCAGCAGCAGGTCGCCGGACTGCAGAAGGAGGTGTTCGACGCCTGGCAGGCCGCGTCGGCGTCGCCGGGGCTGGTGCCCTACCTCGACTACGCCACCCCCAACGCCTACGAGGTGGTCAGCGGGGCGGTCGAGCAGTTGCTGAGCGGGGCACTGGACACCGAGAAGTTCCTCGGCGCGTTGCAGGCCGATCTGGACGCGAGTCGTGGCGGCCGGTGAACCGCGGCGGGTCGGCTACCTCTACGTCCTCCCGGCACTGGCGGTCTACGGCCTGTTCCTGCTGTTCCCGTTGCTGCACAGCGGATGGCTCTCGCTGTTCGACTGGGACGGGCTGAGCCCGGGCACCTGGACCGGCCTGGACAACTACGTCGAACTGGCCACCGAGGAGGGGGCGGCGGCCGCCTTCGGCCACGCGGCGGTGCTGGTGCTGTTCTTCTCCGTGCTGCCGGTGTGCATCGGGCTGGTGCTGGCCACCGTGCTGCACCGGACCCGGGTGCGCGGGCTGCCGTTCTTCCGGACCGCGTTGTTCCTGCCGCAGGTGGTGGCCATGGTGGTGGTCGCCGTGGCGTGGCAGCGGATCTTCGCCCCGGACGGGGTGCTCAACGCGCTGCTCGGCACGCCCGGGCGGGCGTGGCTCGGGGACGAGAGCACCGCGCTGCTCGCGGTCGGCGTGGTCGGCACCTGGGTGCAGACCGGGCTGGCCATGGTGCTGTTCCTCGGCGGCATCGGGAAGATCACCGGTGACCTGTTCGACGCGGTCCGGATGGACGGGGCCGGGCCGGTGCGGGAGTTCCGGACGGTGATCCTGCCTTCGCTGCGCCCGGAGATCGGCGTGGCGCTGACGCTGACCGTGATCGCCGCGCTGCGCACCTTCGACCTGGTCTACATGATGACCCCGCAGGGCGGGCCCGGTGGTTCGACCACGGTGCCGGCGTACGAGATCTACCAGCGCGCCTTCCACGGCGGGCAGGTCGGCTCGGCCGCCGCGATGGGCGTGGCGATCACCCTGCTGGCCTTCGCGGTCACCTTCGTGATCACCCGGATCGCCGGGGGTGGGCGCCGATGAAGGCCTCCGCGGCCGAACGCGCCGGTACGTACCTGATCCTCGGCGTGTTCACCGTTTTCGCGTTGTACCCGATGGTGGCGATCCTGGTGACCGCGCTGCGGTCGGAGGTTGCCGGGCAGGGCGGGATCCACTGGGAGAACTTCGCCGCGGCGTGGACGCAGGCCCGGTTCGGCAGCTACCTGCTCAACAGCGTGCTGGTGTCGATCTGCGTGGTGGCGTTGTCGCTGCTGCTGTCCGTGCTGGCCGCCTACGCCTTCGGCACCATGCGGTTCCGGGGCCGCGAGGTGCTGTTCTACCTGGTGCTGCTCGGGTTGACCGTGCCGGCCGAGGCGGTGGTGGTGCCGCTGTACTTCGACCTGCGCGACCTCGGGCTGACCAACACCTACGCGTCGCTGATCTTCCCGCAGGTCGCGCAGTCGGTGGCGTTCGGCGTGTTCTGGCTGCGCACCTACTTCCGGTCGACCTCGCGCGGGATCGTCGAGGCCGCGCGGCTCGACGGCGCCGGGCACTGGCAGACGCTGTGGCGGATCCTGGTGCCGATGGGCCGCCCGGCGATGGTCACCCTGGCGGTGCTGGTGTTCATGTGGACCTGGAACGAGTTCCTGCTGGCCAGGGTGATGGTCACCGGCGAGGAACTGCGGACCGCGCCGCTGGGCCTGCAGTTCTTCTCCGGCCCGGCGACCACGACGGTGCCGCTGCTGGCGGCGGCGTCGGTCCTGGTGGCGTTACCCGTGGTGGTGCTGTACCTGTTCCTGCAGCGGCACTTCATCCGCGGCATGGTGGACGGTTCGGTCAAGGGCTGATTCGGGAGGCTGGTCATGCGCGCACTGGTGGCAGCGGTGCTGGGGACGGCACTGGTGGCGGGGCTGGCGCCGCCGGTCGCGGCGGCGGAACCGCGGGCGGATCTGGACGTGCTGTTCGTCGGGGCGCATCCCGACGACGAGGCGTCGACGCTGTCCACGATCGGGCAGCTCGGCCTCGAGTCCGGCGTGGTCACGGTGACCCGGGGTGAGGGTGGCGGCAACGCCGTCGGTCCGGAAGAGGGGCCCGAGCTGGGGCTGCTCCGGGAGGCCGAGGAACGCAAGGCCGTCGGGCGCGCCGGGGTCACCGACGTGTTCAACCTCGATCGGGCCGACTTCTACTACACGGTCAGCTCGCCGCTGACCGAGCAGGCGTGGGGGCACGAGTCGACGCTGGAGAAGCTGGTGCGGGTGGTGCGCCAGACCCGGCCGGAGATCGTGTTCACCATGGATCCGGCGCCCTCGCCGGGAAACCACGGCAATCACCAGTACGCCGCGAGGCTGGCTTTCGAGGCGTACACGGCTGCCGCCGACCCGTCCCGGTTCCCCGGGGCGGGGAAGCCGTGGGCGGTGGCGAAACTGTTCACCACCGGGCTGGGCGGCTCGGGAACCACCGGGCCGGACTGCGTTTCGGCGTTCACCCCCGACGAGCCGACCGACCGGGTCTGGGGTGTGTGGGCCGGGAAGACCGGGCCGGACGGCAAGACCTGGGCCCAGATCGAACGCGAGGCGCAGCGCGAATACGCGAGCCAGGGCTGGGCGGGATTCCCGGACGCGCCGGCGGATCCCGCGAAGATCGCGTGTGACTACTTCACCCAGGTGGCCAGCCGGGTGCCCTACCAGCAGGAACTCCGCGGGATCGACGGTCTGCTCGCGGGCGCGGTCCCGATGGGTCCGACGCTGACCGCCACGGCCGACCGGTACCGCGTGACGCCGGGGGAGCGGGTGCGCATCGACGTGCGCTCGTCGGAACCGGGTGAGGTCGAGCTGACCGCGCCCGAGGGCTGGACCGTGCGGGACCGCACGGTGACCGTGCCCGCCGACGCCGAGCCGGGCAAGGCACGCATCGGCGCGGCACTGTCCACAGGGGACCGCACCGAGGCGATCGTCGAGGTGGTGCCGCCGGTGGTCGCCACGCAGGAACCGCTGCCGCAGGTCGCGCAGTACCAGGCGTGGGCGCGGGAGACCGGCTTCCCCGATCGGGCGGGCGATGTGCTGCCGGTGCTGACCGTGCCCTCCGGCGGGACGCGGGACATCACCGTGACCGTGCGCAACGAAAGCCCCGTCCCGCGGCAGGGGGTGGTGTCCCTCGCGTTGCCCGCCGGGTTCAGCGGTGGTGAGGAGCAGGCCTATCCCGAACTCGCGCCCGGTGCCACGCACCAGGTGAAGTTCGGCGTGCGCAACACCGACGCGTCGCTTCCGTCCGGAAAGGACTTTCCCTACCAGCTGGTCACGTCGAGTGGCACTACCGCGGCGGCACTGGAGGTCGTGCCCGCGACGGTGATCCCGCGGGCCGCGTCGGCGCCCGCGATCGACGGCACCGCGGGCGAGGGGGAGTACCCCGCCGACGCGCTGGACATCTCGGCGCGCTGGGAGGGGGACGACTGCGAATCGGCAGCGGATTGTTCCGGCGGCGCAAGGCTTTCCTGGCACGACGACACGCTGTACGCGCTGGTCGACGTCACCGACGACGTCGCGGGCACGAAGCTGCCGACCGCGGACTGCAAGCGGCACTGGCGCACCGACGCGGTGGAACTCACCTTCGATCCACGAGGCAAGTCGGAGAACACCTCCAGCACGTACAAGCTCGCGGTCCTTCCGTCCACATCGGATGGTGGACCGTGTGCGTTCCGCGACGCCGACAACGCCCAGGGCCCGGCGCCCGGCGTGCGGGTGGCCGCGCAACCGCGTGAGGGCGGGTACACCGTCGAGGTCGCCATTCCGATGGAGCAGCTGCCCGGCGCGGTGGACCCGGCGTCGCTGGGGCTGAACGTGCTGGTCTACGACTCGGACACGCAGGACAAAACCGGGCAGACGCGGATAGGCTGGTCGACCTGGGGCGGGGTGCAGGGCGACCCGTACCGCTGGGGCCGGGCGACCGTGGACGGCTACCAGCCGCCGCCGGGACGGCCGGTCGAGCCGCCGGAACCGGTGCTCCCGCTGGAGGTGCTGGCTTCGGTGGACTCACCGCAGACGCTGGAGCAGTCCCTCCGGCTCGGCCTCCCGCCGGGCGCCGCCGCCGCGTCGCGCCCGATCCACGTCCGGGACGGGTGGCTGTACTCCGCCGAACGCGGCACCGCCTCGGTGTTCGCGCCCGACGGCCGTCACGTGGTGGACGTGGTGCCCGGCCGCACCCGGCTGCCGGCCGGACCGGTGCTGGTGGGCTTCACCGGCAGCCGGGGCGGCACGGCCGCGGCGGCGGGGTGAAGCGCGGGATCCTGGTCGCCGCGCTGGCCGCCGCGGCGGTGGTGACCGGCGTGGTGGTGCTGGTCGAAGCGGGGGAGACCCCGCCGGCGTTCTGCCCGGACTCGGTGGATTCGGACGAGCCGGCGGACGAACCGTCGCTCGGTGAACCGGAGAACGACATCGCGCTGTTCGACGTGGCCGAGAACGGCGACATGACCGACCGGAGCGACCAGCTCGACGGTGCCCAACACCCGGGATCGTCGAGCTGCCCGCCGGTGACGCGGGCATCCCGGGTGAGCCCGACTACCTGAGGCTGGTCGAACGCCTGGAGCCGCTGCTGTCTTCACCCGGGTGAGCGACGCGCGGGTGTGAACGGGTGATCACCGGGTACCCGGCGCGAATGACTGACCACCCCACCACCAACGACGCCGGAATCCCGGTCGAAAGCGACGAGCACTCCCTCACCGTCGGCGCGGGCGGGCCGATCCTGCTCCAGGACCACTACCTGATCGAGCAGATGGCGCAGTTCAACCGCGAGCGCGTGCCCGAGCGCCAGCCGCACGCCAAGGGCAGCGGGGCGTTCGGCCACTTCGAGGTGACCGCGGACGTCAGCCGCTACACCAAGGCCGCGGTGTTCCAGCCGGGGACCAGGACGGAGATGGTCGCGCGGTTCTCCACCGTGGCCGGGGAGCGCGGCAGCCCGGACACCTGGCGCGACCCGCGCGGATTCGCGCTGAAGTTCTACACCGGCGAAGGCGTGTACGACATGGTCGGCAACAACACGCCGGTGTTCTTCGTCAAGGACCCGCTGAAGTTCCAGCACTTCATCCGGTCGCAGAAGCGCCGCGCCGACAACAACCTGCGCGACCACGACATGCAGTGGGACTTCTGGACGCTGTCCCCGGAGTCGGCGCACCAGGTCACCTGGCTGATGGGGGACCGCGGCATCCCGCGCACCTGGCGGCACATGAACGGGTACAGCTCGCACACCTACCTGTGGGTCAACGCCGCCGGGGAGCGCTTCTGGGTCAAGTACCACTTCAAGACCGACCAGGGCGTGGAGACCTTCACCCAGCACGAGGGCGACCAGCTCGCCGCGGCGGACACCGACTACCACACGCGCGACCTGTTCGAGGCCATCGCGCGCGGGGACCACCCGAGCTGGACGCTGTACGTGCAGGTGATGCCCTTCGACGAGGCGAAGGACTACCGGTTCAACCCGTTCGACCTGACCAAGGTGTGGCCGCACGGGGACTACCCGCTGCGGGAGGTCGGGCGGATGACGCTGGACCGCAACCCGACCGACCACCACACCGAGATCGAGCAGGCCGCGTTCGAGCCGAACAACCTGGTGCCGGGCATCGGGCCGAGCCCGGACCGGATGCTGCTGGGCAGGCTGTTCGCCTACGCCGACGCGCACCGGTACCGCATCGGGGCGAACTACAAGCAGCTGCCGGTCAACGCCCCGACCTCGCCGGTGCACAGCTACAGCAAGGACGGGAGCATGCGCTACACCAAGGTCGCCGACCCGGTGTACGCGCCGAATTCCTACGGCGGGCCGCGCGCCGACGTGCAGCGCTACGGCACCCCCGCGGGCTGGGCCGCGGAAGGCGAGATGGTCCGCGCGGCCTACGTCGACCACGCCGAGGACGACGACTGGGGCCAGGCGGGCACGATGGTGCGCGAGGTGCTCGACGACGCCGCGCGCGAGCGGCTGGTCGACAACATCGTCGGGCACCTGCTCAACGGCGTGTCGGAACCGGTGCTGCGGCGGGCGTTCGACTACTGGTCCAATGTGGACAAGGAACTCGGGGAGCGGGTGGAGTCCGGCGTCCGGGCCAAGCAGGACGAGAAGGATCCCAAGGCCGGCGAGCAGGGCAACCCCGCGCGGGAGAGCATGCAGCGCAAGGCCTGACGTGGTGCGCGTCACCGGGGCTTGAGTGTGCCCCAGCGGCCGGGTGTCTGCTGGGGTCTCACGACCTCGGAGGTGACCCGTGCCGGTTCGGGTGGCGGTGCTGGCCGCGGATCCGTTCTTGCTCGCCGGGGTGACCGGTGAACTCGGCGGGAAGCCCGGGATCCTGGTGGTGGATCGGGGCGCGGACGTGGTCGTCGTGCTGCCGGACGGCGCGGGTGAGGTGCTCGGCGGGATCGATCCGGGTGCCCGCGTGGTGCTGGTCTCCGACGATCCGGGGCGGGCCGGGGACGGGGTGGTCCGGCTGCCGCGGCGGGCGCTGACCACCGCGTCCCTGATGCGCGCGATCAGCGACGCGAGCCAGGGGCTGGCCAGTCCGCCCGCGCCCCGGCCCCCGAAGGGCCTGTCGCCCCGGGAGATCCAGGTGCTGCGGCTGCTCGCCGAAGGCCGCGACACCGCGGAGATCGCCGCGGAACTCGCCTACGCTGAGCGGACCGTGAAGAACATCCTGTCGGGCCTGCTGACGCGGCTCGAACTGCGCAACCGCACGCACGCCGTGGCGCACGCGCTGCGCCACGGCCTGATCTGACCGGGCCGGTATCGTGCGGTGGGTGAGTCTCGACATCGTCGGCCACCGGCGGGGCTGAGCCGATGACCACCGGACTGCGCCTGAGCCTGCTCGGCCCGCCGCGCGCCTGGCGCGGATCCGGCCAGCTCGACCTCGGGCACGTGCTCCAGCAGGCGGTGCTGGCCGCACTGGTGCTGCGTCCCGACCTCACCGTCAGCCGCCGTGAGCTGCTCGACGGCGTCTGGGGCGACGAGCCGCCGGGCACCGGGGTCAAGGTGCTGCCCGGTTACGTCTTCCGGCTGCGGAAGTCGCTGCGCGGGGACGAGCCGGTGATCGACAGCGACCGCGGCGGGTACCGGTTCGTCAGCCGCGGGGCCGAGGTGGACGTCGCGCGGCTGGAGCCGATCGTCGCCGAGGCGGGGGCCGCGCGGCAGGCGGGCGACCTGACCGCCGCGGTCGGGGCCTACGCCCGCGCGCTGGACCTGTTCACCGGGGAACCGCTGGCCGGGCTGCCGGGCCCGTTCGCCGAGGGGCAGCGCCGCCGGTTGACCGAGCGCCGCACCGAACTGGCCCGCGAGAAGCTGGACGGCCAGATCCGGCTGGGCTGGTACGCCGACTCGATCGACGAGCTGGCCGTGCTGATCGCGGCGAACCCGTACAGCGAGCCGCTGGTCGCGCTCCAGCTGCGCGCGCTGTACGGCAGTGGCCGCCAGGCCGACGCGCTGGCCGCCTTAGAAGCGCTCCGCCGCAGGCTGATCGACGACCTCGGGCTCGAACCGGGCGAGCAGGTGCGCCGGGTGCAGGAGGCGGTGCTGCGCGGGGACGACGAGCTGGCGGAGATCGGCGAACGGCCCGCGCACCGGCCGGTACCGCCCCGCCGGATCCGCGACGAACTGCCCAACGACCTCGGTGAACTCACCGGCCGCGAACGGGAGCTGGCCGCGCTGACCGCCCCGGGTGACCAGGACGCGGTCGAGGTGCGGGTGGTCGACGGGGTGGCCGGGGCCGGGAAGACCGCGCTGGTGGTGCGCGCGGCGCGGTCCTTGCGCGAGCGCTGCCCGGACGGCAGCCTCTACGTCACGCTGCACGGGCACAGCGACGGCCACGAGGCGCTGGAACCGGCGCGCGTGCTCCGGCGGCTGCTGCGCGCCGTCGGTGCCGACGACACCACCCCCGACGACCTCGACGAGCTGGCCGCCTCCTGGCGGGCGGCGACCGCTTCGCTGCGCCTGCTCCTGGTGCTCGACGACGCCGCCGGTGCCGAGCAGGTGCGCCCGCTGCTGCCCGCCGGTCCGGGCAGCCGGGTGCTGGTGACCAGCCGCCGCCGGCTGGCCGGGCTGGACGTGACCGGCCGGGTGTCGCTGGGGCCGCTCGACCCGGACCAGGCCGAGGACCTGCTGCACCGGCTGGTCGGCGGCAGCAGGGCGGCCGCCGAGCGCGACGCGGTGCGGGAGCTGGCGCGGTTGTGCGGCCGGTTGCCGCTCGCGCTGCGCATCGCCGGGTCCCGGCTGCAGAACCGTCCGATGTGGACGTTCGAGTACCTGGTCTCCCGGCTGGCCGACGACGGGAACCGGCTGGGCGAGCTGACCGCCGAGGACCGCAGCGTGGAGACCGCGTTCCGGCTGTCCTACCACCAGCTGCCCGCCGGGCAGCGGCGCGCGTTCCGGGCGCTGGGCCTGGCCACCGCCGCCGAGCTGGACGAGCTGGCCCTGTCCGCGGTGCTCGGCCGCCCGCTCGCCGAGGCCGGGCGGCTGCTGGAGCACCTGGTGGACGTGAACCTGGTGCAGGAGACCGTGCCCGGCCGGTACCGGCTGCACGACCTGGTCGCGGTGTACGCGCGGCGGCTCGCCGCCGAGGACCGGGCCGAGGCGGACGCGGTGCGGGCCGGGTTGTTCCGGCTGCACCTGGCCGCCGTCCGGTGTGCCGGTCGAGGTGGCATCGCGCGCCTGCCCGCCGAGCCCGGGCCGTTCGAGCGCCGCGAGGACGCGCTCGCCTGGCTCGACACCGCCGGTGATCTGGCGGACGTGGTCGCCCACGCGGCCGGGACCGGGCACCCGGACCTGGCCTGCCGCCTCGCCGAGGGCGCGGTCGACTACCTGGTCCGGCGCGGTCGCTACCACGAGTGCCGGGCGGCGATCGAGGCCGCGCTGCCGGTCGCCGCCCGCGCCGACGACCCGCGGACGACGGCGATCCTGCGGTTCTGCCTGGGTTACGCGCACCTCGTGCGGGGCGAGGTCGACCGCGCGCGGGCCTGTTTCGCCGAGGGCCAGGGTGACCGGGGCACCGAGGCGAGGGCACGCGGCTGCCGGGCGTTGATCGACGGGCTGATCGACCGGAACCAGGACGTGGCGGGCGAGCTGGCCGAGGTGCTCGCGCTGGCCGTCGACCTGGACGACGACTGGCTGGCCGAGCGCGCCACCTCCACGCTGGGATACCTGCACCTGCGGGCCGGACGGCCCGAGGAGGCACTGGAGCACACCGAACGCGCCCGCGTGCTGGGGGAGAAGCTGGAGAACCCGCACATCGTCGGCGAGGCGTTGTGCCACATCGGCAGCATCCACCTGCACGTCGGCCGGTTCGCCGAGGCCGCGGTCGCGTTGCGGGAGAGCGTCGAGCTGGCCGAGCGGATCTCCGACTTGCTGCTGCTGCCGGGCTGCCTGACCAGGCTCGGCACGGCCGAGGAGGGGCTCGGCCACCTCGGCGTCGCGCTCGACCGGCACCACCAGGCCCTGGGCCTGCTCAGTGAGCAGTACCCGGCGCTCTTCGAACTGGAGATCCGCGTCCGGCTCGGCAACACCTACCTCGCCGCCGGGCAGCCGGCGCTGGCGCGCAGGCAGTTCGAGGTGGTGCTCGCGCGGGAACACCCGGCCAATTCACTCGACGAGCGGCAGCACGCCCTCGACGGCCTCGACCGGTGCGCGGCCGCCGAGGCCGCCGTTCACTCCTCGTAGGTGATGGCGTACCGCGCGGCGATCGGGTTGATCTTCACCGGGTCCAGCGCGCCCCCGGTGAGCACGGCGGGCCCGGCCTCGAACAGGTCCTCCAGGTAGTGCTCCCAGCCGCCCGGTGAGGAGATCTGCAGCACCCGGGGCGGCGGCTGCGAAACGGCTCGCAGCGCGTGCGGCACGCCGTGCGGCAGCAGCACGAAGCTCCCCTTCCCGGCGACGTGGGACTCGTCGTCGAAGTCGATCCCGAGTTCGCCGTCGAGCACGTAGATGCACTCGTCGGCCTCGTGGTGGGTGTGCCGGGGGATGTCGCGGGCCAGGGTGACCTCGAGCAGGGAGAAGCGGGTCTCGGTGTCCCCGGTCATCGCCTTGACCGAGAACGCGGGCGGCAGCGCGACCCGGCCCGGCCTGGCCTGACCGGGTTCGAGCAGGAGGAAGCGGTCCTTCGGCATGGGGTACCCTCTCGATGAAGTGGAAACGGACTCCGATTCCACATTAACCCCGGGAGGTCGGTCGGTGTCAACGGAACGCAGGCCCCGCGCCGATGCCGAGCGCAACCGGACGCGGGTGCTCGAAGCGGCCCGCGAGCTGTTCGCCGACCGCGGGGACGAGGTGCAGCTGCCGGAGATCGCCCGCGCCGCCGGGGTCGGGGTGGGCACGGTCTACCGGCACTTCCCGGACCGGCGGGCCCTGGTCGAGGCCGCCGCCGAGGCGCGGTTCGCCGAGATCGGGCAGTACGCGCGGTCGCGGTGCCTCGACGGGCGGTCCGGCCTGGCGCGCTACCTCCGGCACGTCGGGAAGGTGCTGTCCGAGGACCGGGGCCTGTCCGCGGCGATCGAGTCGGCCCGGAGCGCGCCGGGCAGCGAGCCACGCGGGGACGCGCGGTCCGGGCTGGAAGCGGTGGTGGCGCAGGTGATCGCGCGGGACCAGGAGGCGGGCGTGCTCCGCGAGGACTGCACGGTCGCGGACGTGTACCTGCTCGTCGGGTGCCTCTCCGCGGTGATCCGCACCGGCAGCGGTGACTGGCGCCGCTTCGTCGACCTCGCCCTGGACGGCCTCCGCCCCCGGGGGTGAACACCGTTTAGTGGGACATTTCGGCCGCGAGTGTCATCCGGTATTGCACTTGCCATTCCGGGCGAACCGCGATACGTGCGGCCTGACCAGTGAACTCCCGGCAGCTGCACAGATATTCATCGATGCCTGAATCGCCCGAACGGACGAGTCATTTATCACTGGTTGCGGTGAAGAGTTTTCCGTTGCTAGGGTTAGTTTGTTGGTTTACGCCGAAAGTGCGAGAAAAACTGGGGTCTAGTCGTATGCCGAGCTTGTCGTAGCGCCTTTTCCGGACAAGCGCACATCGTTTCCTTTGCCGACCGGAATTGTGGCGCCCGGCTCGGGTGACCATTTGTTCCCTTGTCCTTCCTGTCCTGATGTCTGAATATCCTCATGGAGTGCTGATGGTGCAGCCGGGTCGCCCGCCGGGTGGCGGGGTTCGTGGTGAGTCCGGGGCGTGCGCGGACTGGGTGCGGGCTGAGCTGGAGGGTTGCCCGGTGGAACTGGTGGAGGTCGCGGGCTTGTCGGCGTCGGGATGGGTGCGCAGCGGGGGCGAGGACGGCGCCCACGTCGGCCTGCTCGCGGACGCGGAGGCGGAATTGCCGCCGATCGTCGTGCACGGTCCGTCGATGCGGATCATCGACGGGGTGCACCGGGTCCGCGCCGCCGTGCGCCGCGGGTGTTCCCGGATCGCCGCGGTGCGGTATTCGGGCAGCGCGGAGGACGCGTTCGTGCTGTCGGTGTGGTTGAACCGCGCGCACGGGCTGCCGCTGGGCCGCGGGGACCGGCGGGCGGCGGCCGAGCGGATCCTCGCCTCGCACGGGCACTGGTCGGACCGCCGGATCGCGGCGGCGGTCGGACTGGCCGCGGGCACCGTGGCCGGCTTGCGCGCGTGTTCGACTGGGCAGAATGATCAGTTGGACAAGCGGGTGGGCCGGGACGGCCGCGGCCGCCCGGTGAACGCGGCGGTCGGCCGCCGCCTGGCCGGGAAACTGCTGGTGGAGGAGCCGGGCGCGTCGCTGCGCTCGGTGGCCCGCCGGGCCGGGGTCTCGCCCGCGACGGTGCAGGACGTGCGGCGGCGGCTGCGGGCCGGGGACGACCCGGTGCCCGCGCAGCGGCGCGGTTCCCGGCCCGCACCGGCGAGGCCGGGGCAGTCCTGGGTGGTCTCGGCCGCGGAGATGCGCCGGGCGCTGGAGCAGATGAAGCGGGATCCGGCGCTGCGGTTCAGCGAATCCGGCCGGATGCTGCTGCGCTGGCTGGACCGGCACGCCACCGGTATCGCCGAATGGGGCCAGCTGGTGCAGGCGGTGCCCAGCCACTGCCGCGCGCTGGTGGCGGAGTTCGCCAGGGTCTACGCGGCGGCCTGGGCGGATCTGGCCGGTTCGCTGGAGGACAGCGGTTCGGCCGAGCTCGAGATCGCCCAGGGCTAGGCGGCGAACCGGCCCACCTGGAGCACGAAGCCCCACCGAGCAGACCCACCGGACAGTGCCGAGGAGACCGTCATGCTGCACCCGATCCCGCTGACCGGTGCCACCGCCGCGGAACTCGAGGACCGCACCGCCGCGCTGGCCACCGAGCTGGAGACCGCCGCCGGCGGGCTGGCCGCGGTGGCCAAGGCGGTGCCGGTCGACCCCGCGCACCGCCACCGGCGCTGCGTGCTCGCCTACGACACCGCGCACGCGCTCGCCACCGTCCGCGACCGGGACACCCGGTGGCTGCTGACCCGGTCACCGGCCGACGGCGAACCGGCCACCGGCACGCCGTCGGTGGCGGTGCTGTTCGCCGGGTTCGGCAAGCTGTCGGTGGTGCGCGGGTCCGATCTGTACGACCGGCTCGGCCGGTTCCGCGCGGTGGCCGACCGGCTCAGCGACCTGCTCGTGGCCGAGTTCGGCGTGGACCCCCGGCGGGCCATGTTCGCTCCCGCCGACGACCCGCGGTCCGCGGAGTACGAGGAACTGCTGCGCCGCAACACGATCGGGCACCCGGCGCTGTTCGTGCTGGAGTACGCGCTGCTGCGGGTGTGGCAGGACTGGGGTGTCGAACCGGCGACGATGCTGTCCCACAGCCTCGGCGAGTACGTCGCCGCCACGGCCGCGGGCGTGCTCGACGCCGAGGACGCGCTGCGGCTGATCGTGCGCCGCGCGCTGATGGTCGACGAACTGCCGCAGGGCCGGATGCTCGCGGTGTCGTTGTCCAGGGAAGGGCTGGAACCCTATCTGCGCGAAGGGCTCTGGCTGGCCGCGACGAACGGGCCGGACGTGAGCATCGCGGCGGGCGGCACCGCCGACACCGAGGAACTGCGGGCCCGGCTGACCGCCGACGGCATCCGGTGCGGGCTGCTCGACACCACCCACGCCTTCCACACGCCGAAGCTGGAGCCGGTGCGCCCGCGCCTGGTCGACCTGGCCGCGTCGATGACCAGGAAGCCGCCACGCCTGCGGTACGTGTCGTGCCTGACCGGGACCCGGCTGAACCCGCGGCAGGCCACCGATCCCGAGCACTGGGGGCGGCACATGTGCTCACCGGTGCTGTTCAACGAGGGGCTGCGCGCGCTGTGGCGCCGCCCGCCGGGGGTGGTGCTGGAGATCGGGCCCGAGCAGACGGCGCTGAACATGGCCACCCGCTTCCTCGCCTCCAGCGGCGCCGAACCGGCGCCCGTGGTGGCTTCGCTGGCACCGTCCCCGTACTGGGAGTCCGACACCGACAGCCTGCTGGCGGCCGCCGCGCGCCTGTGGCTGGAGGGCGTGCCGGTGAACTGGGACGCGATCCGCTCCGACCGGGCCGCGGCGGAGAACTGAGAACAGGAGTGCACGACATGGCCGGAACGACCCGCAATCCCTGGGTGCTCACCCCGCAGCCCCGGCCCGGCGCGGCACTGCGGCTGATCTGCCTGCCGCACGCGGGCGGCGGCGCGGCGGCCTACCGGGACTGGCCGGGCTGCTTCAGCAGTGACGTCGAGGTCAACCTGGTGCAGCTGCCCGGCCGCGAGAACCGGATGTTCGACACCCCGCACTCGCGGATGGACACCCTGGTCCCGGCGCTGGCCGAGCACCTCGCCCCGCTCACCTCGGGCCGGTACGCCCTGTTCGGGCACAGCATGGGCGCGCTGGTGGCGTTCGAGCTGAGCCGGTACCTCCGCGCGGAGCGGCGGCCGGAGGTGCTGATCGTGTCCGGGCACCACGCCCCGCACCTGGAGTGCACCGGCCCGCACCGGCACGCGCTGTCGGAGGCCGAACTGGTCGAGGCGCTGCACGAGCTGGGCGGGCTGTCGGCCGAGGTGCTCGGCAACCCCGAGTACCTGAAGCTGGTGCTGCCCACCGTCCGCGCCGATCTGGCCGTGGTGGAGGAGTACACGTGGCCGGGCGGGGAACCGCTGACCCACGACCTGGTCGCGCTGGGCGGGGCCGAGGACCGGATGGTGCCGCCCGCCGACCTGCGCGCGTGGGAGCGCCACACCACCGCGCGGTTCAGCCACCGGATCTTCCCCGGCGGGCACTTCTACCTGCAGGACCAGCTCGTCGACGTGCTCGACGAGGTGCGCCGCGCGCTCGTCCCGGCGGACCAGCGCGCGGCGCGGTAGTCAGCGTTCGTCCAGCGAACGCGCCAGCTCGCCCGCGGTTTCGGCGAGCAGGAGGTCGGCGAGCGCGATCGGCAGCCCGGTCGCCCGCCGCAACTCCGCGGCGACCCGGTTCATCCGCAGCGAGTCGCCGCCGAGTTCGAAGAAGTTGTCGTCCATGCCGACCGCGTCCACGCCGAGCACCGCCTGCCAGGTCTCGGCGACCAGCTTCTCGGCCGGGGTGACCGGGGCGGGACCCGCCTCGGTCACCGGCTCGCCGGGTACCGGCAGCGCCGCGGTGTCCACCTTCCCGTTGGGGGACAACGGCAGTGCCGGGAGCTGGAGCAGCGACGACGGCACGAGGTAGGCGGGCACCCGCTCGGCCAGCCACGCCCGGAGCGCGGTCAGGTCGAGCCCATCGGTTTCGGGCACCACGTACGCGAGCAGCCGGGCACCGCCCGCCTGGTCCGGCACCCCCAGCGCGGCGGCGGCACGGACGTCGGGGTGCTCGCCGAGGCAGGCTTCCAGTTCACCGGGTTCGACCCGGAAACCGCGGATCTTCACCTGCCGGTCGGCCCGGCCGAGGAACTCCAGCGTGCCGTCGGAGAGCCGTCGCACCAGGTCGCCGGTGCGGTAGCGCCGCGTGCCGCCCGGCCCGGCGACGAACCGGGTGGCCGTCGCGCCGGGCCGGTCGTGGTAACCCCGGGCCAGGTTCACCCCGCTCACGTAGAGTTGCCCGATTTCCCCGTCCGGCACCGGCACGAGCTTGTCGTCCAGCACCTGCGCGGTGACCCCGGCCAGCGGGTGCCCGATCGGCATCGTGCTCCGGCCGTCCGCGGCCAGTTCGCCGAGGCCGGGCTGGAGGGTGGTGAAGGTGGTGCACTCGGTCGGGCCGTAGCCGTTCACCAGCCGCGTTCCCGGTGCCAGGGCGGCGGCTTGGCGCACGACGTCGGCACGCACGGTGTCGCCGCCGGCGAACAGCAGGCGCAGCCCGCCCGGCAGCCGTTTCTCCGCGGTGACGAGTTCGTGGAACAGTCCCGCGGTGAGCCACGCGACGCTGACCCGCGCCCACTCCAGGAATTCGAGCAGGTCACCGGTGCCCAGCGCACCGGGCGGTGCGATGGCGAGGGTGGCGCCGCGGGTGAGCGCGCCCCAGATCTCGAAGGTGGAGGCGTCGAAGGCCAGCGGCGCGTACTGCAGGACACGGTCGCCCGGCTCGATGCCGAGCCCCGGCTCGGACACCAGGTTCACCACGGCCTCGTGGGTGGCCACCACGCCCTTGGGCACGCCGGTGGAACCGGAGGTGTAGACGAGGTAGGCGGAGTTGCCCGGCAGCGGCGGCTCCGGAACCACACCGTCCACAGTGTCCAGTTCGGCGGTGCCGGTGAGCACGAGCCGCGCACCCGAGTCGGCGATCACCCGGTCCCGGTGCGCGGGCGGGTGTCCCGGATCCAGCGGGACGTAGAAACCTCCGCACTTCAGCACGGCGAGCATCAGCACCACGGCCTCGGCGCCGCGCGGGACCTGGAGCGCGACCGGGGTTTCGCGGCGCACCCCCAGCGCGGCCAGCGCACCGGCCAGCTCGTCCGAGCGGGCCTTCAGCGCGGCGTAGCTGAGCGTGCCGCCGGGATGGTGCAGGGCGATCGCGTCGGGGGAGACCGCCGCCTGGCGGTCGACGAGTTCGGGCACGGTGTCGCTGGTCATCGGGCCACCTCCGGTTCGGCCGCCGCGCGAAGGGTTTCGCCGACGAGCTGGCTGAGGAATCGCAACTGGGTGTGGTCGGCCACGGCGCCGTACACCGTGCCGATCCGGCTGCTCGCGCCGGTCGCGACGGCGGGCAGCACACGGGGCAGGTCGGCGAGGTCGACCTTGCTCACCCCGGGCAGGGCGCGGACGGCACCCGCCCCGCTGACCTGCCGCACCACCCGCGCGCCGTCGGGCGGCAGCACGAAGTACTGGAAGGACACCCGGTCCCAGCGGGGGCGGTCCGGGACCGCGCCGGTGCCGAGCGCGGCCAGCAGCGCGAGCCGGATCAGGTCCGGGCCACCGGCGCGGCGGACCAGATCGGCCACGTGCCCGCCGAGTCGCCCGTTGACCTCGATCAACCGCGGTCCGGCCGCGGTGAGCTTGAGCTCGGTGTGGGTGAGGCCGTGCCGGAGCCCGAGGGCGGCGAGCGCGCGCCGGGTCAGGTCCTCGGTCTCGGCCCGCAGCTCGCCGGGCAGGTCGGCCGGGACGAACATGCCGGTCTCCCGGAACCCGGTGGTGAGCGGGAACTTCCCGGTGACCGCGAGCGGCACGGTGGTGCCGCCGGAGGTCAGCGACTCCACGCTGACGTAGTCGCCCCACGCGCCGAGCGGCTCGCCGACCAGGTATTCCTCCAGCACCAACCGGGTCTCCGGACCGGCGAGCAGGCGGTCGGCCAGTTCCCTGCCTTCCTCGGCGGAGCGGACCAGGTAGGTGTTCCGGCTGGAGCCGCCGACCGCGGGCTTGAGCACCGCGGGCAGGCCGACCGCGGTCAGCGCGGCCTCGAACTCGTCCGGGGTGTCGACACGCGCGATGCGGGTGGTGTCCACCCCGGCCGCCGCGAACGCGGCCCGCTGGGCGGCCTTGTCGGTCAGCCGTTCCGCGGTTTCCGTGTCCTGGTAGGGAAGTCCCAGCAGCTCGGCCAGTTCGGCGGTGCGCCGGAGCTGGTACTCGGCGAAGGTGACGATCCCGGCCACGCCCCGCCGCCGCAGTGCCGCGGCGGTGCGCCGGGTGTCCCAGCCGGTGGTGTCGAGGGTTTCGCCGAGGTCGGCGAGCAGGCCGGCCACCTCGGCCGGGTGCTCGTCGGCCCGGTCGTAGACGAAGAGCGGGGTGCACAGCCCCCGCGCGGCCCGCAGCACGTCGGCGGGCCCGGCCGAGCCGAGGTCGTAGACGACCGCGACCTCCGGCGATGTGGACATGGATCACTCCCGGGACGGTTTTCGGCGGGGATTCGCGCGGCCGACTCTATCGGCGTTCCCCGGTTCTTGTCATCGACGCCGAACCGCGGGAAATGGCTGGACAACGAACACGATTGCCCGATCGGGGGGTGCGGTGCGATGGTCCGTTCCATGGCCGATGCGTTGATCCGGAGATTGGTTCCCGACGAGTTGTGGGAATTGGTGGAACCGTTGTTGCCGAAAGCCCCGAAACGCCCGCAGGGCGGCGGCCGGGCCCGGGCCGAGTCGCGCCGGGTGTTCGCCGCGGTGGCGCTCGTGCTCAGCGGGCAGACCTCGTGGCGGTCGGTGCCGCCCGCGTTCGGGGTGGCCGTGCCGACCGCCCACCGCTGGTTCGCGCGGTGGACCGTGGCCGGGGTGTGGGACCGGCTCGCGCTCGCCGCCGAAAGCCGGGAAATCGAACCTGAACTGGCGGAATGGCTGCACGTGCTGGTCGAGTCCGCAGTGCGCAGGGCGGGTGCGACCGATCAGCGGAGCCTGTCCGCGATGGCCGCGGGCGCGCCGGCCGAGGTGCCGGTGCGGCGGCAGGCCGCGGTGTCCCGCGGCGATGTCCAAATGAGACGGCGCGAACCGGGGCCGGTCCGCGTCGCGGTCTGAACCGACCTGAGGAAATGTGTTTGTCCCTGCTGTCTTCGTTCGCCGCGAGTGGTGTTCAAGGTGGCTTGCGCCCGCGCTTTCCGGTGGTAGTGTCGAAGCCGTCCGGTGGTCGTCGGCAGTTGATTACCGAATTTGTTTCCCGACCGGCGCGGCCGCATCTGTTCCTTTGTCGGAGCGCAATTCATGGTTCGGTTTGTTTCCCATGCTTGCGGCACTAATACCTCGGAGGTTGCTGGCGTGTGCGGCGGTCGGATGGAGCTTGCCGATCCGGAACTGGGCGGCGTGCCGCGCTTCGACATCGCGCGGGCGCGGGCGGAGACCACCGGCTGTGCCGGGGTGATCCATCTGAACAACGCGGGTTCGGCGCTGATGCCGGCACCGGTGCTGGACCGGGTGGTCGGGCACCTCGAACTGGAGGCGCGGATCGGCGGGTACGAGGCCGCCGAACTGGCCGAGGCGGCGGTGCTCGGCGTCTACGAGTCGGCGGGTGCCCTGCTCGGCTGCCTGCCGTCGGAGATCGCGCTCACCGAGAACGCCTCGCGGGCCTGGCAGGCCGCGGTGCGGGCGGTGCCGCTGGCGGCGGGGGACCGGATCGTGGTCGGCGCGGCCGAGTACGTGAGCAACCACCTGGTGCTCCAGGCGGTCCGGCAGGCCACCGGGGCCAGGGTCACCGTGGTGCCGGACGACGAGCACGGCCGGTTCGACCTCGAGTTCTTCCGCGAAGTGCTCGACGAGCGCACGAAACTGGTGGCGCTGACCCACGTGCCGGTCTACGGCGGGCCGGTGAACCCGGTGCGCGAGGTCGGGCGGCTGCTCCGCGACGCACCGGCGTTCTACCTGGTCGACGCCTGCCAGACGGCCGGGCAGCTGCGGCTGGACGTGGCCGACATCGGCTGCGACCTGCTGACCACGGCCGGCCGCAAGTACCTGCGCGGCCCGCGCGGGACCGGGCTGCTCTACGTGAACTCGGCGCGGATGTCCGAGCTGCGGGGTACCTGCCTGGACACTCGCGGCCTGCGCTGGTCCGGCAACGGTGAGGTCAGCGCCCGCCAGGACGCGCGGTTGTTCGAGACCTGGGAAGCCAGTTTCGCCATCCGGCTGGGGCTCGGCGCCGCCATCGACTACGCGCTGGACTGGGGCATCGACGCGATCTGGGAACGGATCCTGCTGCTGTCGGCGCGGCTGACCGAACGGCTGGGGTACGTGCCGGGCGTGCTCCTGCCCGACGACGCGCTGGTGGCGCCGAGCGGGCTGGTCCGGTTCCGGCTGCCGGGCGCCGATCCGCACCGCATCCGCGGGGAACTCCACCGCGGCGGGGTGAACGTCTCGGTCTCCGAGCGCGAGCTGGCGCCGCTGGATCCCGCGCAGCGCCACGAAACCGCGCAGCTGCGTGCCTCGGTCCACTACTACAACACCGAAGACGAGATCGACCGCTTCGGTGACGCACTCGAACTGCTGCTCAAAAAGGACGCCTGAGAACAGGGGAAGACTCGATGGAGCAAGGAACCGGGCTGGAGATCGCCGTGGTCGGCCTCGGCGGCAGGTTTCCCCAGGCGCCGGACGTCGCACGGTTCTGGTCCCTGCTGTGCGCCGGCGCCGAAGGCATCCGCGAACTCACCGCCGACGAACTGTGTGAGTCCGGTGTGGACAGTGCGGAGGCCGGTGCGGCCGGGTACGTGCGCGCGGCGGCGGTGGTCGACGGCGAGGACCGGTTCGACGCCGGCTACTTCGGCTGCACCCCGCGCGAGGCCGCGCTGCTCGACCCGCAGCAGCGCCTGTTCCTGGAGTGCGCGGCCGAAGCGCTGCAGTCGGCCGGGCACGACCCGGACCAGGAACCGGGTGCCATCGGCGTGTTCGCCTCGGTCAGCGTCAACGAGTACGGGCTGCGCAACGTCTACCCGCACCGCGGCCTCGACGACGTGGTCGGCTACCTGCAGAAGCTGCTGGCCAACGACAAGGACTTCATCGCCAGCCGGACCGCGTACAAGCTCGGCCTGCGCGGGCCCGCGGTGACCGTGCAGACCGCGTGCTCCAGTTCGCTGGTCGCCATCCACCTGGCCTGCCAGTCGCTGCTGGCCGGGGAGAGCGATCTGGTGCTGGCCGGGGGCAGCACGGTCCGGGTGCCGCAGCGGATCGGGTACCACGGCGGGGAGAACGGCATCGCCTCACCGGACGGGCACTGCCGCCCGTTCGACAAGCTCGCGGCGGGCACCATACCCGGCAACGGCGCCGGGGTGGTGGTGCTGCGCCGGCTGCAGGACGCGCTCGACGACGGCGACCCGATCCGCGCGGTGATCCGCGGTTCGGCGATCAACAACGACGGCGCGGCGAAGATCGGGTACACCGCGCCGAGCGTGACCGGGCAGGCCGAGGTGATCCGCGCCGCGCTGGCCGCCGCGGAGGTGCACCCGGACACCGTCGGCATGGTGGAGGCACACGGCACGGCCACGCCGCTGGGTGACCCGATCGAGGTCGCCGCACTGACCCAGGCCTACCGGTCGGCGGGCGCCACCGGCGGCGGGTACTGCGCACTGGGCTCGCTCAAGGGCAACATCGGGCACCTCGACTCGGCGGCGGGCGTGGCCGGGGTGATCAAGGCGGTGCTGGCGGTCGAGGCCGGGCTGATCCCGCCGAGCCCGCACTTCACCGAGCCGAACCCCGAGATCGACTTCGACGGCAGCCCGTTCTACGTCAGCACCGGCCTGCACGAGTTCCCCGGCGACGGCCCGCGCCGGGCCGCGGTCAGCTCGTTCGGCATCGGCGGCACGAACGCGCACCTGCTGCTGGAGCAGCCGCCCGCGAAGGTGTCGCACAAGCGGGGGCGCGCGGCCGAGACGATCGTGGTCTCGGCGCGGTCGGCCGCCGCGCTGGCCCGGTCGAGCGAGCGGCTCGCCGAACACCTGGCCGCGCACGACGGGCTGAACCTGGCCGACGTCGCGCACACGCTGCAGACCGGCCGGACGGCGATGACGCACCGGCGGGCCTTCAGCGCCCACGACGTCGAGGAGGCCGTGCGCGCGCTGCGGGATCCCGAGGCGGGCACCACGGCCGAAGCGGGGGAGGGGACGGCCTCGGTGGCCATGCTGTTCCCCGGCCAGGGCAGCCAGTACGCGGGCATGGGCAGCGGGCTGCACGCCGAGGAACCCGCGTTCCGGGAAGCACTGGACGACTGCGCGAGCCTGCTGGACTTCGATCTGCGCGCACTGCTGTTCACCACCGGCGACGAAGCGTCGGAACGCCTGGGGCGCACTGAATTCACCCAGCCCGCGTTGTTCGCCGTGCAGTACGCGATCGCGCGGTTGTGGGAGTCGCGCGGGGTGCGGCCCGCCGCGATGCTCGGGCACAGCATCGGCGAGTTCGTCGCCGCGCACCTGGCCGGGGTGTTCAGCCTCGAGGACGCGCTGCGGCTGGTGGTCCGGCGTGGTGAGCTGGTGCAGCGGATGCCGGGCGGGGCCATGCTGGCGACCCGGCTGCCCGCCGCCGAACTGGCCGCCCTGCTCGACGGCGAGCTGGCGCTCGCGGCGGACAACGGCCCGGCCGATTCGGTCGCCTCCGGTCCGGTGGCGGCGGTCGAAGCCCTGCGGGACCGGCTGACCGGACGCGGGGTGCGCACCCGGTTCCTGCGCACCGCGCACGCCTTCCATTCGCCGCTGGTGGAGCCGGTGCTCGACGAGTTCCGCGCCGCGTTCGACGGCGTCGAGCTGCACCCGCCGCACATTCCGTACCTCACCAACGTGACCGGCACCTGGGTGCGGCCGGAGGAGGCGACCGATCCGGCGCACTGGTGCCGCCACCTGCGGGGCACGGTGCGCTTCGCCGAGGGCGTCCGCGCGCTGCGCGAGGAGGTCGGCGGTGTCCTGCTCGAAGCCGGCCCGAGGCGGACGCTCAGCTCACTGGCCGCCGCGCGGACCGGCGCGGCGAGCGCCGGGCCGACCAATGTCGTGGTGCCCACGTTGCCCGCCGCCGATCCGGCGACCGAGGGCGCGCAACTGGCCGCCGCCACGGGCGCGGTCTGGGCCGGGGGAGTGCCGGTCGACTGGGCCGGGCCGCGCGGGGCGGAACGCCGCTCCCGCGTCGAGCTGCCCACCTACCCGTTCGAGCGGCGGCGGTACTGGATCGACCCACCGGAAACCACCGCGCGCCCGGACGGCCCCCAGGTCCGGACCTGGGAATCGGGTACCGCGCCCGCCGAGGGCGGCCCGTTCCTGCTCCTGGCCGACGACCCGCTCCCCGAACTCGAAAACGCCGCCGTGGCGACGAACCCGGACGACCTCGAGGCGGCCGCACGTGAACACGGCCCCCTGCGCCTGGTGACCTCACGAGCCCCGGAACCCTACGAGAACCTGATCGCGGACGGCCTGCTCACCGGCATCACCGTGCTCACCCACGCCGGCCTCGCGGTGGAAAGCGCCGACCGCGCGAAAGAAACCGTGGTCGCCCTCGCCGCCGCGGGCACCCATCGCGTGGTGGACGTGGACCGGCTGCCGTCCGGTGGCCGTCGCCGGGCGGCGGTGCTGCGCTCCCTGATCGCCGACGCCTCGGCCGCCGAGGGGCCGGCAGTCGTGGCGTACCGAGGAGAACAGCGTTACCTGCCGGGCCTGCGCCCGGTGGAAAGCACCGGATCCGGCTGGCTGCGCGCGGGGACCACCTTCGCCGTGGCGGGCACCCGCGGACCGCTCGCCGACGCCCTCACCGGCGTCACCGTCCGTCCCGCCGCCGAACTGGACACCGCCGACGGGGTGCTGTTCGAAGGCGCCCCGGCCGAGGACGTCGACCGGCTCGCGCGCGAACTCCTCGACACCGCCACCCGGCTCGACGCGGAGTCCGTGGTGCTGGTCCTGCCGGGCACCACCGGTCAGGAGCGGGTTTTCGCCCGGCGCCTGGGCATGGTCGCCCAGGACGCGGAGGTGAACTGGGTCGTGCTGGAGTGGGACGGCGAACGGCGCCCGGCCGAATGGGCCGCCGCGCTGGCCACCAACCGCGCGACGACGCTGAGCGCGTCTGCTCCCGCCGTGGCCTGGCTCGACACGGGTGACGTGGCGGAAACCCCGGTGGAGGCACCGAAGCGGACCGTCACCGAGGAGCAGGTCGCCGGGCTGATGGCGAACCTGCTCGGCGTCCCGGACGTGGGCCTGCGCAGGGACTTCTTCGCACTCGGCGGGCATTCGCTGCTGGCCACCCAGCTGGCCGCCCAGCTCACCGACCGCTTCGGCGTCGAGCTTTCGGTGCGGGACCTGCTCACCGAGCCGACCGTGGCGGGGATCGCCGCCGTGCTCGACGGTCTGCGCGCGGCCCCGGCCGGGCACGCGCTCCCGGAGCTGCGCCCGGCCCCCGCCGACGGCCCGGCTCCCGCGTCCTCGACGCAGGAAAGCCTGTGGTTCCTCCAGGAACTCGATCCGGGCAGCGCGTTCTACGTGATGGCCAACGACGTCTGGCTGACCGGGGAACTCGACACCGGCGCCCTGCGCGCGGCACTGGACGAGCTGGTCCGGCGGCACGAGACGCTGCGCACCGCGATGCCGCTGGCCGACGGCCGCCCGGTGCAGGTGGTCGGCCCGCCGCGCGCGCAGCCGCTGCCGGAGCTGGACCTGTCCGCGCTCGGCGACCCCGAGGCGGAGGTCGCCCGGATCGCCGCCGAGTTCTGCCGGGAGCCGTTCGACCTGCGTGCCGGTGACCTGCTGCGGACGCGGCTCCTGCGCCTGGCGCCGACGCGGCACGTGCTGCTGGTCTCGACCCACCACATCGTCTCCGACTACTGGTCCAGCGGCCTGCTGTTCCACGAGATCTTCCGGTTGTACGAGTCCTTCGCGGCCGGTCGCTCACCGGACCTGCCCGAACTGGCCGTGCAGTACCGCGACTACGCGCACTGGCAGGCCGCCGCGCACGAGGGCCACCACCTCGACGACCAGATCGCGTACTGGAAGCAGCGGCTGGCCGGGGCCGCGCCCCTGCTCGAACTGCCCGCCGACCGCCCGCGTCCCGCGGTGCAGAGCCGCCGCGGTGGCTGGCAGGAGTTCTCGCTGAGCCCGGCCGCCACCGAGCGGCTCAAGGAACTGGGCCGGGAGTCCGGCGCGGCACCGTTCATGGTGCTGCTGACCGCGCTGAAGGCCGTGCTGCACCGCTACACCGGCCGCGAGGACCTGCTCGTCGGCACCTTCAACGCCAACCGGACCAAGGCCGAACTGGAGCCGGTGATCGGCCTGTTCGCCAACACGCTGGTGCTGCGCACCGAGGTCGGCGGTGAGCTGAGCTTCCGCGAGCTGCTGGCCAGGGTCCGCGACACCTGCCTCGGCGCCTACCAGCACCAGGACGTCCCCTTCGAACGGCTCGTTGACGAGATCGCGCCCGGCCGCGACCTGAGCAGCAACCCGTTGTTCCAGGTGATGCTGGTGCTCGAATCCGCGCCCGTGGGCGAGATCGGCGCGAGCGGGCTGGAGGTCGACGTCCGCGCGCTGGACAACAACACGGCGAAGTTCGACCTGCTGTTCATCGTTTTCCCCGGCGAAGAGCGCGGCGCGTTCCACGGACTCGTCGAGTACAACGCCGATCTGTTCGACCCGGAGACCGTCGAGCGGATGGCCGGGCACTTCACCACCCTACTCACCGCCGCCGTCGAAGCACCGGACACCCCGGTCGGCCGCCTGCCGCTGATCGAGGGCGTCGAGCAGGCCCTGCTCACCGCGTGGGCCGGAAATCCCGATCCCGAACCCGCCGAGGAAACCCTCGTCGACCTCTTCGAGCGCGAAGCCGCGGCACACCCCACGCGGGCCGCCGTGCGCACCGCGGACACCACGCTTTCCTATGGCGCGCTGGACGAAGCGGCCAACCGGCTCGCCCGGCGGCTGACCGAACTCGGTGCCGGGCCGGAAGCACCGGTCGCGGTCTGCCTGCCGCGCGACGAGCACCTGGTCGTCACGCTGCTCGCGGTGCTCAAGGCCGGCTCCGCGTACGTGCCGCTCGACCCGGCCTACCCGGCCGAACGGCTGACCTTCATGCTCGCCGACTCCGGTGCCTCCGTCGTGGTCACCACCGAGGTGCTCGCGGATTCGCCCGCCTACGTGCTCCGGCTCGACGACCCCGCCGAGGTGGCCCGGATCGCCGGGCACGCGACGACCCCGCCACCACGGGCACTGACCCACCGGTCGGCGGCCTACCTGCTCTACACCTCCGGCTCGACCGGACGGCCGAAGGGCGCGATCACCGAACACGGCGGCCTGCGGGTGCTGCTGGACTGGGGCCGCGGCCTGTACTCCGACGAACTCCTCGCGGGCATGCTCGCCTCCTCGTCGGTCTGCTTCGACTCCTCGGTGTGGGAGCTGTTCCTCCCGCTGTGCCACGGCGGTTGCGTGGTGCTGGTGGAGAACGTGCTCGCGTTGCCACGGCTTCCCGAGCCGGTGGCCGCCGGGGTCCGGATCGTCAACACCGTGCCCTCGGCCGCCGCCGAACTGGCCAGGACCGGCGGGATCCCCGGTGGCGTCGAGGTGGTCAGCATGGCCGGGGAGGCGCTGCCGAACGCGGTGGTCACCGACCTGCACCGGCTGCCGGGCGTGCGCCGGGTGCTCAACCTGTACGGGCTCACCGAGGCCAGCGTCTACTCGACCTTCGCCGGCCTGCCGGGCGGACCGGTGGACGGCAACGCCACCATCGGCGGTCCCGTGCCGGGGGTCCGCGTCTTCGTGCTCGACGGCAGCCTGGAACCGGTGCCGCTCGGGGTGCCGGGGGAGCTGTACGTGGCCGGACCGGGTGTCGCCCGGGGGTACCACGACCGGCCGGGGCTGACCGCCGAGCGGTTCCTGCCGGATCCCTCGGGCACCCCGGGCTCCCGCATGTTCCGCACCCGCGACCTCGCGCGCTGGCGGCCGGACGGCACGCTGGAGTTCCTCGGCCGCGCCGACCACCAGGTCAAGGTCCGCGGTTTCCGGATCGAGCTGGGCGAGGTCGAAGCCGCCCTGCGCGGCCGGGCCGGGGTGCTCGAAGCGGCGGTCACCACGACCACCGAACGCGGCGACACGCAGCTCGCCGGGTTCTACGTGCCGGACGGCGAGGACCCCGGTGAGGACGCGATCCGGGCCGCACTGCGCGAGATCCTGCCCGAGTACATGGTGCCCGCGCACCTGCGGTGCCTGCCCGCGCTGCCGCGCACACCGAACGGCAAGTTCGACCGCGGCGCGCTGCCCGAGGTGTCCGCGCCCACCCGCGGCGGTGGCCGCGGTGCCGCGCGGACCGCGGCCGAAGAGGTGGTCAGCGGGATCTGGGCGAAGGTGCTCGGGGCCGGTGAAGTCGGTCCGGAGGACAACTTCTTCGCACTCGGTGGCGACTCGCTGCGCAGCCTGCGGGTGCTGGGCCTGTTGCGGGAGCGGGGATTCGCCCTCGAACTGCAGGACCTGTTCCGCTGCCAGACCGTGGCCGAGCTGGCCGCCGCGCTCGAACACGGCGGCCGGGTGCCGGAGCCGACCGCGCCGTTCGACCTGGTGTCCGAAAAGGACGGTGAACTGCTGCCGCCGGGGCTGGCCGACGCCTACCCGATGGCCGCGGCGCAGGCGGGCACGCTCTACCACAGCACGATCGACCCGAACACGCCGATCTACCACGATCTGATCGGCTACCACGTCCGCGCGCCCTACGACGAGCAGGCGCTGGGCGCGTCGCTGGCCGCGGTGGTCCGGCGGCACCCGGCACTGCGCACCTCGTTCGACCTGGTCACCTACAGCGAGCCGATGCAGCTGGTCTGGGCCGAAGCGGAACTGCCGCTGGAATTCGGCGACCTGCGCGAGTTCACCGACGTCGAGCAGGAAGAGCGGATCGCGGCGTGGCTGGAGGAGGAGAAGACCCGCGGCTTCACCTGGACCCGCGCGCCACTGGCCCGGATCAGGGTGTTCCGCCGGGCGGCGGACCGCTTCACCATCGTGATCAGCTTCCACCACTCGATCCTCGACGGCTGGAGCATCTCCACCCTGTTCGGCCACTGGCTCGGCGACTACCGGCGCCGCCTGCGGGGTGAGCCCGGTGGTCTGGACGAGCGGGACACCGGTGCCTACCGCGAGTTCGTCGCACTGGAACGCCGTGCCGCCCGCGACCCGGAGCAGCGGGACTACTGGTACCGCAAGACCAGCGCGCTGCCGTCGCTGCGCCTGCCGGATACCGCGGGCACGCCCGCCGGACCGCGGGGCGCGGCCCGCCAGTACCTGCTCGACGGCGGTGTCGCCGACCGGTTGCGCGAGGCCATGCGGGCCGAGGGCCTCACGGTCAAGTACGCCTGCCTCGCCGCGCACCTGTGGGTGCTCGGCCAGGTGACCGGGCACGCCGAGGTCTACACCGCGCTCGCTGCGAACGGGCGGCCACCGCAGTCCGGTGTCGCCGAGGAGTGCGGGCTGTTCGTCAACGGCGCGCTGGTGCGCACCACCCTCGCCGAGGGCAGCTGGACCGATCTCGCGCGCACGGTGTTCGACGCCGAATGCGAGCTGATGCCCTACCGGCACTTCCCCTACGCCGAGGTGCACCAGCTCGCCGGGTCGGGGCTGGCGGTGGAGACCGGCGTCAACTTCGTCCGCTACCTGGCCTACGAATCGCTGGCGGACAACGAAGACGTGCACGTGCTCGACTCGACCCTGTTCGAGGAGACCGAGTTCCCGTTCGCGGTCTACTTCGTCGCGGACCCGCAGAACGCCGAGATCCTCATCCGGGTCCAGTACGACGGGCACCGCTTCGGCGCCGACTGGATCGACGAGGTGGCCGGGCGGTACCTGACCGCGCTGGAGCGGTTCGCCGCCGATCCGGCGGCCCCGTACGGCAGGCCGGCCGGGCTCACCGACCGGGTGGCCGAGCGGTTCGGGTTGCCGCCGGGCGGCATCGAGCGGATCTCGGCGTTCACCCCGGTGCAGCGCGACCTGTACCTCGAACACGCCGCCCGGCCCGACGTCGGCGCGTTCATCCCGGCCTTCTCGCTGGACCTCGGGCTTGACGGGGACGCGGACCGGTGGCGCGCCGCTGTCCAGTCGGTCACCGCGGCCGAGGAGCTGATGCGCTCCGCCCCGGTGCTGCTCGACGGCGAACCGGCGCTGGCCGTGCTGTCCCCGTCCGAAGTGGACTGCCCGTTGCTCGACGTGCGCGAGGCGGCCGAGCAGCCGTACGGCCTGCTCGACGCGATTCCCGAGCACGCGCAACGGCCCTACGCCCCGGAGGGCGAGCCGCTGATCCGGCACCTGCTGGTCCGCGACGAGCACGGGCACCTGCAGGCGGTCGTCGGCGCGCACCACGCGGTGATCGACGGGCCGTCGGTGCCGCTGATGTTCCGGCGGCTGGTGGACGCCTACCACGGCCGGGACGCGGGCCGGGACGGCGCCGAGTCCTTCCTCGACCGCGTGCCCGAGATCGCCGCGCGCTTCGACCGCCCGGAAACGCTGGACTACTGGCGCGGCCTGGCTGCGACCTCGGCGGCGCTGGAGATCCCGCCGGTGCCCGAGGGCGACGGCCGCGCCGTGCTGCGGCCGGTGGCTTCGCTCGAAGGCGACGACCTGGCCGCCGTCCGCGCCTGGTGCGAGGCCAACGGGCAGCGGTTGCCGGGCTTCCTGCTGGCGTTGTTCGCCGCCTTCGCCGGACGGCATGCGGCGGGGCAGGACGACTACTTCGTCTACACGCTGGCCGGTGGCCGTCCGCCGGAGCAGGCCGATTCGCTCGGCTGCTACCTGCACGTCCTGCCGGTGCACGTACCGCGGCCGGGGCCGGCGGAATCGGCGGCCGACTACGCCGCGCGCTTCCGCCGGCGACGTCGGGAAGCACGCGGGCACGAGGCGGTCTCCGCCTTCCAGCAGCGCCGGATCCTGCCCGAGGACAACCTCCGGTTCGTCTTCAACTTCCTGCCGGCCAACCTGGTCGCGAAGGTGGGTGGCGACGTCGCGTACGCCACCTACGAGGACGTGCCGTTCGACGAGGCGCACCTGACCCTGCGCGAGTACGACGACCACATCGAACTGCTCTTCCAGTGCGCGCCGGACCTGTTGTGGGGTGAGCACTTCGCCGCCGCCTTCGCCCGGTTCGCGGTCGCCGCGGTGTCCGGCGGCCCGTTGGCCGCGGTGCCGTCGGTGCACGGCGAGGCCGAAGCCTGGCTGCGGCAGGTCAGCGCCGGACCCACTCGAGACCCCGGCTGGGAGACCGTGCTGGAGTGGGTCGAGCACACCGCGGCCGCCCAGCCGGACACCGTCGTGCTGTCCGAAGGGGACCGACAGCTCACCCATCGCGAACTCGGCGAGCAGGCGAACCGGCTGGCCCGCGGCCTGGTCGCGCTCGGTGCCGGGCCCGGCGAGGTGGTCGCCGTGGCGGTGCCGCGCTCGGCCGAGCTGGTGGTCTCGCTGCTGGCCGTGGTCAAGACCGGCGCCGCGTTCCTGCCGGTCGACCCGGAACTGCCCGCCGAGCGGGTGGCGATGATGATCGGCGACGCCGGGGCGAAGCTGGGCCTCACCGTCACCGGCACCCTGCCGGTCCTGCCCGAGCTGAAGTGGCTGGTGCTCGATGATCCCGGGGCGTCGGCCCGCCTGGCCGAACTGCCCGCGCACGACCTGAAGCCGGAGATCTCCGACGGGACACCGATGTACGTGCTGTTCACCTCCGGGTCCACGGGACGGCCGAAGGGCGTGGTCGTCGAACACCGCGGTGTGGTGAACCGGCTGCACTGGATGCAGGAGGAGTTCGAGCTGACCGGCGCCGACGTGGTGGCGCAGAAGACCCCCGCCGGGTTCGACGTCTCGGTCTGGGAGTTCTTCTGGCCGCTGGTCGCCGGGGCACGGCTGGAGGTGCTGCCGCCCGGCGCCCACCGCGATCCCGGCCAGCTGGTGAAGGTCATCCGCGCGGCGGGGGTCTCGGTACTGCACTTCGTGCCGTCGATGCTGAGCGTGTTCGCCGAGGATCCCGAAGCGCCGGAGTGCACCAGCGTGCGCGACATCGTGTGCAGTGGTGAGGTCCTGCCGGGTGCGCTGCGGGACCGGGTGGCCGGCGTGCTGCCGGGTGCCCGCCTGCACAACCTGTACGGGCCGACCGAAGCCTCGATCGACGTGACGCGCTGGGCGTGTGCCGAGGATTCCGGTCCGTCGGTGCCGATCGGCCGGGCCGTGCCGAACACCTCGTTGCACGTGGTCGACGCGGGCGGGCGGCTCGTGCCGCCCGGGGTGGCCGGTGAGCTGTGCATCGGCGGGGTGCAGGTGGCGCGCGGGTACGCCGGGCGCCCCGGGCTGACCGCCGAACGGTTCGTGCCGGATCCCCACGGCGTTCCCGGCGCCCGGGTGTACCGCACCGGGGACCGCTGCCGGTGGCGCGCGGACGGCGCGCTGGACTACCTCGGCCGCGACGACGGCCAGCTCAAGATCCGGGGCCAGCGCGTGGAACTGGGCGAGATCCAGACCGTGCTGGCGCGGCACGAGGACGTCCGGGAGGCGGTGGTCAGGGCCCGCGACGGCGGTCGCGGCGAAGGCGACGTGCTGCTCGACGCCTACCTGGTGCCCGCCGGTGCCGGACTGTCCACAGAGGACGTCCGGGCGCGCGCCAGGGTGGTGCTGCCCGGCTACATGCTCCCGGCCACCTGGACCGTGCTGGACGAGCTCCCGGTCACCGCCAACGGCAAGCTCGACCACCGCGCGCTGCCCGCCCCGGACGACGTCACCGGGAACTCGGCGGCGGTGGTGCCCGCCACCGAGCTGGAGGCGGCGATCGCGGCGGTGTGGGCGGAGACGCTGGACCGCCCGGTGCCCGGGGTGACGGACAACTTCTTCGACCTCGGCGGGCATTCGCTGTTGCTGCTGCGGGTGCACGCCCGGCTGCAGCGGGCGCTGGACCGTCCACTGCGGATCGTGGACCTGTTCAGCCACCCGACGGTGCGGGCGCTGGCCGCGCACCTCGGCGGCGCGGACGGGGGCGAGCCCGCCGCGCGGCCGCGGGCGGGCAGGCGGCGGGCCGCCGCGGAACTGCGGCAGAAGCGCCTCGGGGCCAGGGGCGCGCGGTGAACGACGGAATGACTACGAGACGGTCAGGTGAGGTTTGTGAGTGATCCGGTAGACGCGATCGCGGTGGTCGGCATGAGCTGCCGGTTCCCCGGTGCGGACGATCCCGAGCGGTTCTGGGCCAACCTGACCGCCGGCGTGGAGTCCATCTCCACCTTCGACCCGGCCGAGCTGCGGGCGGCCGGGGTCGACCCGGCGCTGCTGGACCACCCCGGCTTCGTGCCGAGGGGCGGGGTGCTCAGCGACCTCGACCGGTTCGACGCCGCCTACTTCGGTTACAGCCCGCGCGAGGCCGAGCTGATCGACCCGCAGCAGCGGCTGTTCCTCGAATGCGCGGCGGGCGCGCTCGACGACTCCGGGTACGACCCGGCGCGGTTCGACGGCGTGGCGGGCATCTACGCCGGGGTCGGGCTCAGCTCGTACATGTGGAACAACATCTACCCGAGCGAGAGCGAGCTGGCCGACGTCAGCCAGATGCAGATGATCCTGTCGGTGGACAAGGACTACCTGGCCACGCGCGCGGCGTACAAGCTCGACCTGCGCGGGCCCGCGGTGACCGTGCAGAGCGCCTGCTCCACCTCGATGGTGGCCATCCACCTGGCCTGCCAGGGCCTGCTCACCGGGGAGTGCGACATCGCGCTGGCCGGTGGGGCGTCGCTGATCCTGCCGGAGGTCCGCGGGTACGTGTACGAGGAGGGCGGCGTGCTCTCCCCGGACGGGCACTGCCGCTCCTTCGACGCCGACGCCAAGGGCACCGTGCCGGGCAGCGGGGTCGGCGTGGTGGTGCTGCGGCGCCTGGAGGACGCGCTGGAAGACGGGGACACGATCCACGCGATCGTCCGCGGTTCGGCGATGAACAACGACGGTTCGGCGAAGGTCGGCTACACCGCGCCCGGCACGCGCGGGCAGACCCAGGTGATCACCGACGCGGTCAGCGCCGCGGGCGTGGACGTGGACACCATCGGGTACGTCGAGACGCACGGCGCGGCCACCCCGCTCGGCGACCCGATCGAGATGACCGCGCTCGCCGACGCCTTCCGCGCGCTCGGCGCCGACCGGGACCGCGCGTGCGCGATCGGCTCGCTGAAGTCGAACATCGGGCACCTCGACTCGGCCGCCGGGGTGGCCGGGTTCATCAAGTCGGTGCTGATGGTCAAGCACGGGAAGGTCCCGCCGAGCCTGCACTTCCGGGCCCCGAACCCGAACATCGACTTCGCCTCGATGCCGTTCTACGTCAACGCCGAACTCGCCGGCTGGCCGGTGCCCGGGGTGCCGCGCCGGGTGGGCATGAGCTCGTTCGGCATCGGCGGCACCAACGCGCACATCGTCGTCGAGCAGCCCCCGCCACCGCGGCGGCGGGCACCGGGGGGTGGGGAGCGGCCGATCCTGCTCTCCGCGCGCACCCCCGCCGCACTGGAGCGGGCCACCGACCGGCTGGCCGAGCACCTGCGGGCGCACCCGGACCTGGTTCTGGCCGACGTGGCGGGCACCCTCGCCACCGGCCGCCGGGTGCACGCCCACCGCCGGGCCGTGGTGGCGGCCGACCTCGCGGGCGCGGCGAAGGCACTGGAGAACCGGGCACCGGAGGTGTTCACCTCGGCCGGGCCCGCCGGGAGCCGGTCGGTGGTGTTCCTCTTCTCCGGCGTCGGCGACCAGTACGTGAACCTGTGCTCCGGGCTGTACCGGGACGAACCGGTGTTCCGCGCCGAACTCGACCGGTGCGCCGAACTGTTCACCCCGCACCTGGGCTTCGACCTGCGGGAGAAGCTGTTCGACAGTTCGGCCGAACCGGCGGGCGAACTGCCCGCCGACCCGTTCGCCCGGCTCCTCCAGGAGCGCGAGGCGGGGCCGCTCGACGAGACGATCGTCGCGCAGCCGCTGCTGTTCGCCGTCCAGTACGCGATGGCGCGGTTGTGGATGCACTACGGCGTGCGCCCGGACGCCCTGCTCGGCTACAGCGTCGGCGAGTACGTCGCGGCCGCCGTCGCCGGGGTGTTCTCGCTCGCGGACGCCACCTGGCTGGTCGCCCGCCGCGCGCGGCACATCGGCGGCTTGCCCGGGGGCGCGATGCTCGCGGTGATGAGCGCGGCCGAGCGGGTCGAGCCGCTGCTGGGCGACCGCCTGTCACTGTCCGCTGTGGACGCTCCCTCGCTGTGCGTGGTCGGCGGCCCGGCGGAGGAGGTCGACGCGCTCGCCGAACGCCTGCGCGCCGACGGCGTCGCCAGCCGCCGCGTGCCCGCCGAGCACGCGTTCCACACCTGGATGATGCGCCCGCTGGAGGAAAGCCTGCGGGCCGACTTCGACGGGGTGGGCCTCAAGCCGCCGGAGATCCCGTACCTGTCCAACGTCACCGGGCAGTGGGTCACCCCGGCCGAAGCGACCGATCCCGGGCACTGGGCGCGGCACAGCGTGGCCACCGTCCGGTTCGCCGACCAGATCGAGGCGATGTGGCAGCTGACCGCGCCGGTGGTGGTCGAACTGGGGCCGGGCCGCGCGCTGGGGAGCCTGCTCGTGCAGCACCCCGCTCGCGCCGACGACGGCCTCGTGCTGGCCACCTCGCCCGCCGCGCACGATCGGGCGGAGGACCGGACGGTCCTGCTCGAAGCGCTGTCCAGGGCCTGGCTCGCCGGGGTCGAGGTGGACTGGCCGAAACTGCACGCGAGCGGTGAATGGGGCCGGGTGAGCCTGCCCGGCTACCCGTTCGAGCGCACCAGCTACTGGCTGTCCGCGCGGGCGCCGGGCAAGGCCGTCCCCGGTCCGCGGGCCACCGGCAGGCAGGCCGATCCGGCGGACTGGTTCCACCTGCCGAACTTCTCCCGCGGCCTGCCGCCGGAGGCCGAGGCAGACGCGGCGGCCGGGGAGACCTGGCTCGTCGCCGGGGACGCCGAGTCGATCGCCGGCGCGGTCGCCGCCCGTTCGGCCGCCCGGGTGATCCGGGTGAGCTGGGGCGAGGCGTTCACCGCGCACGGCGAGGACCGGTACACCCTCGATCCCGGCGAGCTGGACGGCTGGCTGACCCTGCTGCGCGGGCTGAAGGACGCCGTGCCAGGGCGCGTGGTGTTCGGTGTGGACGGTCCGCAGTGGGACTTCACCGCCTTCCACGGCCTGGTGTCGCTGGTGCGCGCGTGGACCGAATGCGGGTTCGTCGACGACGTGGAGATCGGCGTGCTGTCGGTGTCCGGGCTGGCCGTGGCCGGGGAGACCGAGGTGCGGCCGGAACGCGGCATGGTGGCGGCGCTGTGCCGGGTGATCGGCCAGGAACTGCCGCAGGCGCGCTGCCGGTTCATCGACACCGCGCCGGCGGTCTGGACCCGTCAGCGTGAGCGCCTGCTGACCCACCTGCACGCGGAAATCGTGGCGGGTCAAGACGATTGTGTCGCCTACCGCGGTGACACCCGCTGGGTGCGCGGCTTCGTGCCCGCCCGGCTGGCGGCCACGGGCGCCACGCGCCTGCGTGAGGGCGGGTGCTACCTGGTTTCCGGCGGGCTCGGCCGGATCGGCGCGGTGATCGGGGAACTGCTGGCCACCCGCAGGGCCCGGATAGGCGTGATCCGGCGTTCGGTGGTGCCCGCCCGCGACCAGTGGGACGACTACCTGGCGAACGCCGATCCGGACGACTCGGTCGCCGCCGAGATCACCACGATCCGGCGGCTGGAGGCGGCGGGTGCCACGGTGGCCACCGCCTCGGCCGACGTCGCCGACGAGGAGGCCTTCGCGGGCGCGGTGTCGCGGCTGGAACAGGAACTCGGCCCGTTCGACGGCGTGTTCCACGTGGCCGGGGTGGTGACCGCGGAGGGCGTGGTGCCGCTGGCCGAGGCGACACCGGACAGCGCGGAACCGCACCTGGCCGCGAAAGCGCGGGGGGTGCGGGTGCTGGCCGGGGTGTTCGCCGGGCGGGAGCTCGACTTCGTGCTGCTGTGCTCGTCGATCGCGTCGGTGCTCGGCGGGATCGGGTTCGCCGCCTACGCCGCGGCCAACCTGTACACCGAGTTGTTCGCCGCCGGCCGGTCCGCCGCCGACGGCACCCCGTGGACGGCACTGGCCTGGGAGGGCTGGACCGTCGAGGGCGACGACGACGCGGCGGCGACGCTGCGCGAGTACCTCATCGACGAGGACGACGCGAGGGGCGTGCTCGACCGCGTGCTCGCCGGGAGCCTGCCCGCCCAGCTGGTGAACTCGACCGGCGACCTGGAGTCCCGGTTCGACCAGTGGTCCGGCGACGGTGACGACGGCGAGCCCGCACCCCGCCACGGCGGCGGGCACGCCCGCCCGGACCTGCAAACCGCGTACGTGGCACCGGAGACCGAGATCGAGAAGCTGCTCGCCGGGGTGTGGGCGGGCCTGCTCGGCATCGACCGGGTCGGCGTGCACGACAACTTCTTCGAACTCGGCGGCCACTCGCTGCTCGGCACCAGGGTGATCTCGCGGGTGCTGAAGGACCTGCGGGTCCAGGTGCCGCTGCACACCCTGCTGACCAGCCCGACGGTGGCCGAACTCGCCGCTGCGGTGGCGGAACTGAAGGCCGCGCCGGCGGCGCCGTCGATCACCCGCGTCGACCGCGGTGGTTACCGGCAGCGCCGCGAAGCGGCCGAGCCGACAGGAGCGATGACCCAGTGAGCGCAGAGCACGAGCAGATCCACCGGTTCCCGGCGTCCTTCGCCCAGCGGCGGCTGTGGCTGGTCCAGCAGGTCGATCCGGGCAACCCGTTCTACCTGATCCCGATGGGGATGCGGTTGCGCGGCGAACTCGACGTGCCCGCGCTGCGGCGGGCGCTGGCCGCCGTGGTCGACCGGCACGAGGCGCTGCGCACCGGGTTCGCCGTCGAGGACGGCGAGCCGGTGCAGGTGGTGCGTGGCCGGGTGGAGGTGCCGTTGCCGGTGACCGACCTGCGGGCGCACGCCGACCCGGAGGCGGAACTGGCCCGGCTGGAGGCCGAACTCGGCGCGCGCCCGTTCGACCTGGCCGAGCCGCCGCTGCTGCGCGCGCTGCTGGTCCGGCTGGGCGAGGCCGACCACCAGTTGCTGATCACCATCCACCACATCGTCTGCGACGCCTGGTCGCAGGACATCTTCTTCCGCGAACTGGGCGAGTGCTACGCCGCCTTCGCCCGTGACGAGACTCCCGAACTGCCCGAACTCGCCGTGCAGTACCCGGATTTCGCGATCTGGCAACGGGATCTGGCCGAGACACCGGAGTTCGCCCGCCAGCTGGACCACTGGCGCGAGCACCTGCGTGACGCGCCCCGGCTCTCGGCGCTGCCGCTGGACCGGCCGCGCCAGGCGAAGCGGGACCACCGCGGTGCCTGGCACGACTTCGTGGTCCCCGCCGACGTGCTCGATGAGCTCCGGACGTTGGCCAGAGCGCACAACTGCACGTTGTTCATGGTCGTGTTCGCGGCCTTCTCGGTGCTGCTGTCGCGTTCGGCCGGGCAGGACGACCTGGTGATCGGCTCGCCGATCACCGGCCGGGGCCGTCCGGAACTGGAGGACCTGGTCGGGTTCTTCGTCAACACGCTGCCGCTGCGTGCCGACCTCTCCGGCGATCCGGCGTTCACCGAACTGCTCGCCAGGGTGCGCCGGACCTGCCTGGACGGGGTGGCCAACCAGGACGTGCCGTTCGAGAAGCTGGTCGAGGAGCTGGCACCGGACCGCGACCCCAGCCACGACCCGCTGTTCCAGAACATCCTGGTGTTCCAGGGACCGGCGAGCGCCGAGGTCGGCGTCGGCGACCTTTCCCTGGAGTACCAGGGGAAGAACAACAACACCGCGAAGTTCGACCTGTCCCTGTACGCGGGGGAGGCCGAGGACGGGCTGCGGTGTTCCTTCGAGTACGCCACCGCGTTGTTCGACCCCGGAACCGTCGAACGCCTCGGCCGCCGGTTCACCACGTTGCTGACCGGGATCACCGCGGACCCCGGCACGCCGCTGTCCGCGTTGCCGCTGCTGGACGGCGGTGAGCGCGACCGCCTGCTGGAGTGGGGGCGGCGCGGCTGGCCCGAGGTGCCGGTGCCGGAGGCCACCCTGCCGGAACTGGTGCTCGGGTCCACTTCGGACGCGACCGCGGTGTGGCACGCGGATCGGGTGCTGACCTACGCCGAGCTGGACCGGGAATCCGGCCGGCTGGCCCGGCGCCTGCGGGCCGCCGGGATCGGACCGGACGTGCGGGTCGGCGTGTGCCTGCCGCGCACACCGGACCTGGTGATCGCGTTGCTCGCGGTATTGCGGGCCGGGGGCGCGTACGTGCCGCTGGACCCGGAGTACCCCGCCGAGCGGCGGCGGCTCATGCTCACCGACGCGGACGCTCCCGCGCTGATCACCGACGACCCCGGCGCCTTCGACGGCTATGACGGCCAGGTGCTCACCGTCGGGGGCGATGGCGCGGAGGCCCCACTGCCGGAAACGCCGCCGTCCGGGCAGAGCGCCGCCTACGTCATTTACACCAGCGGCTCCACCGGCCGTCCTAAAGGGACGGTCATCTCCCACGACGCCGTGCGGCACCTGCTGTCCTGGGGCCGCGACCTGCTCGACGACGACGAACTGGCCGGCGCGGTCGCGACCTCCTCGGTCTGCTTCGACGCCTCCGTGCTCGACCTGTGGGTGCCGCTGGCCTTCGGCGGCCGGGTGGTGCTGGTGGACAACGCGTTGCACGTCGGCACGCTGCCGGACGAGGCGGCGGCGATGGCGCGGTACTTCTTCGCGGTGCCTTCGGTGGTCGGTGAACTGCTGCGGGCCGGGCGCCTGCCCAGCGACCTGCGCACCTACATCGCCGGTGGCGAGGAACTGCCCGCGGCCACGGCACGCGCGATCTTCGACGCCGGTGCCCGCCGGGTGGTCAACGTCTACGGCCCCACCGAAACCACGGTCGTCGCCACCAGCCTCGAACTGACCGCGGGCGAACAGCCGGACGTGCACCTGGGCCGGCCGCTCGGCCACGCCAGGGTGTTCGTGCTCGACGACACGGGCGCACTCGCGCCGACCGGGGTCTTCGGTGAGCTGTACATCGGTGGTTCGGGGGTCGGGCTCGGTTACCTCGGCAATCCGGCGCTGACCGCGTCGCGGTTCGTGCCCGATCCCTTCGGTGAGCCGGGTGCGCGGCTGTACCGCACCGGTGACGTGGTGCGCTGGCGGTCCGACAGCGGGCTGGAGTTCCGCGGCCGGGCCGACCACCAGGTGAAGATCCGCGGGTTCCGGATCGAACTGGGTGAGGTGGAGGCGGCGCTGGCCGGGTTCCCCGGGGTCACCGAATCGGCCGCGAAGGTGGTCACCACCGAGGCGGGGGAGCGGCTGCTGGCCGGGTACCTCACCGGGGACGTGGACACCGGCGCGGTGAAGGCGTTCCTGCGTGAGCGCCTGCCCGCCTACCTGGTGCCCGGCGTGCTCGTCCGGCTGGACGAACTGCCGCGCACGGTGAGCGGGAAACCCGATCGCTCGCGCCTGCCCGAGCCCCGGCCCGCCGCGCGCGAGACCCAGCGCGTGGCCCCGCGCAACCAGATGGAACGGCTGGTGCTCGGCATCTGGCAGGACGTGCTGTCGCGGCAGGACGTCGGGCCGCACGACAACTTCTTCGACCTCGGCGGGCATTCGCTGCTGCTGATCCGCATGCACACCGCGCTGACCGAGGCGTTGCCGGTGACCGTGCCCTTCGCCGAGTTGTTCCGCCACACCACGGTCAGCACGCTCGCCGCCCACCTGCGCGAACTCGCTGAACCCGTCACACCGAAGGCCGTTGTGAAGGAGGAGAAACCGGTGCGCAGCAGCGAGAAACCCAGCGCCCGCGAGAACGACATCGCGGTCATCGGCATGGCCTGCCGGTACCCGGGCGCGAGCAGCCCCGAGGAGTACTGGCGGGTGCTGCTGGACGGCCTCGAAACGATCACCACCGCCACCGCGGACGAGATCCGCGCGGCGGGGTTCGGTGACGACGCCTTCGCCGAGGACTTCGTGCCGCGCGGTGGCGCGCTCCAGGGCATCGAGTACTTCGACGCGGGCTACTTCGGCTACAGCCCCAGCGAAGCGGAGCTGATCGACCCGCAGCAGCGGCTGTTCCTGGAGTGCTCGGCCGAGGCGCTGCAACGCGCCGGGCACGACCCCGAGCAGTTCGAGGGCGGCATCGGCGTCTACGCCGGGGTCGGGCACAGCGACTACATGTGGCACAACACCTTCGTCAACCAGGAGACGGTGCCGAACTCCAACGGCGCGCACCTGCTGATCTCCTGGGACAAGGACCATCTGGCCACCCGGGTTTCCTACAAGCTGAACCTGCGCGGCCCGGCGATGACCGTGCAGACCGCGTGCTCCACCTCGCTGGTGGCCACCCACGTCGCGGCCCGCGCGCTGCTCGCCGGCGAGTGCGACATGGCGCTGGCCGGTGGCGCGTCGATCCTCATCCCGAACGTCGGCTACAAGTGGGTCGAAGGCGGGATCTTCAGCCCGGACGGGCACTGCCGCCCGTTCGACGCGGCTTCGCAGGGCACGCTGCCGGGCAGCGGCGTCGGCGTGGTGGTGCTCAAGCGGCTGGCCGACGCGCTCGCCGACGGCGACCCGGTGCACGCGGTGATCCGCGGTTCGGCGATCAACAACGACGGTTCGGCGAAGGTCGGCTACACCGCGCCGGGCGTGGCCGGGCAGGCCGCGGTGATCCGGAAGGCGCTGGCCGCGGCGGGCACCGAACCGGGCAGCATCGGGCTGATCGAGGCACACGGCACCGGCACGGTGCTCGGCGACCCGATCGAGGTGACCGCGCTGACCCAGGCGTTCACCGAGCACGGCCCGCTGCCGCCCGCGTCGTGCGCGCTCGGCTCGGCCAAGTCCAACTTCGGCCACCTCGGGACCGCGGCCGGGGTCGCCGGGCTGATGAAGGCGGCGCTCGCCGTCGAGCACGGGGTCGTACCGCCGTCGCTGCACTTCGAACGCCCGAACCCGAACACCGATCTCGACGGCAGCCCGTTCTTCGTCAGCAGCGAACCGGCCGCTTTCCCCGGTGACGGCCCGCGTCGCGCGGGTGTCACCGCACTGGGCATCGGCGGTACCAACGCCCACGTCGTGCTGGAACAGCCACCGGCGCGGCAGCCGTCGACGCCCGGTCGGGGCTGGCAGATCCTGCCGCTTTCCGCCCGCAGCCGCGGTGCGCTGGACACCGCGACCAAGGAACTGGCCGACCACCTCGCCGGGACACCGGACACCGATCTCGCCGACGTGGCCTACACGCTGCAGCTCGGCCGGACCGCGCTGGACCAGCGCCGGGTGGTGCTGGCCAAGACCACCGCCGAGGCGGCCGAACTGGCCCGCGACGGCGGGGAGGAGTTCCTGCGGGTTCGCGAAAGCGGTGACGCGCGGAGTTCCTGGACGCTGGTGCTGCCGGGTGCTTTCCCGGTCGCGCCGGGCAGGCTGGCGAAGCTGTACTGGCGGCTGCCGGTGATCCGGGCCGCGGTCGACGAGTGCTGCGACCTGCTCACCCCGGGCCTCGGCGCCGACCTGCGCGAGTCGGTGTTCCTGGCACCCGCCGACGATCCGGTGGACCCGGGGTTCGAGAAGGCCGCGCGGTTCGTCACGCTCTACGCACTGGCCCGCGGCCTGACCGAGCTGGGCCTGCGACCGGACGAGATCGCCGCGTCCGGCGCCGGTGAGCTGGTGGCCGCGTGCCTGACCGGCGTGCTGGACCTCCAGCAGGCGGTGTCCGTGCTGCTGGGCCAGGGCGCGCCGGAGGCCGGTGCCGCGCCGGAGATGCCGTGGAGTTCGGTGGCGTGCGACGGGTTCGTCACCGAGGACGAGCTGGGTGATCCGGAGTTCTGGACCGACGGCATCTGGGCCGGCGGCGACTTCGGCGAGGTGCTCGAACCGCTGCTGGACGACCCCGCGCAGGTGCTGGTGGTGGCGGGCGCGACCGGTTCGGTGCCGGGCTGGGAACCGCCGTCGGGTGAGCTGGTCGAGGTGCTGCCGGAGGACTCGGCCGACGCCGAGTACGACTTCGCCGCGGCGCTGGGCAGGCTGTGGCTCTCCGGTGCGGTGGTGCACTGGAAGTCGTTGTTCGAGGGACAGCGGCGGGCGCGCCTGCGGCTGCCGACCTATCCGTTCGAGCGCAACCGCTACTGGCTGGAGCCGCCCGCCGAGGCGAAGCCGTCGGCGATCGCGGTACCGGCGGGCGAGCGCGTCGCCGATCCGGCCGACTGGTTCTACGCGCCTTCGTGGAAGCGCGCCACCCGCCCGGTGGCGACCGGCACCGGCGGCACCTGGCTGGTGGCCGGCATGGACACGATCGCCGGTGACGTCGCCGAACTCGGTGCCGACCGGGTGATCCCGGTCCACTGGGGACGGTCGTTCGCCGATCTCGGCGAGGACGGCTACCTGGTCGACCCGGAATCGCCCGCCGACTGGGAACGCCTGGTCGAGGCGCTGCGGGATGCCGGCGAGGCGCCTGACCACATCGTGCACGGCGCCGGGGTGATGGACGACGACACCGCGCCCGGTGGTTACGACTCGTTCCTCGGTGTGCTGTTCCACGCCAGGGCGCTGGCGAAGGCCGGGGTCACCGGCGTGAACCTGTCCGTGCTCACGGTCTCCGGACTCGCCATCGCCGACGAGCCGCGCGTGCTGCCCGAACGCGGCATGATCTCCGGACTGCTGCGCGTGGTCGCGCAGGAGGCGCCGGGCCTGCGCTGCCGGTTCGTCGACGCGGGTCCGGTGGGGACCGGGAAGCGGCGTGCGCGGCTGCTCGGCAGGCTCACCGCCGAACTGCTCGCCGGGGACGAGCCGTGCGCCGCCTACCGCGGTGAGCACCGCTGGGTGCCCGACCACGTCGCGGTTCCCCTGCCGGACGCCGATTCCTCGCTGCTGCGGCGTGACGGCTGCTACCTGATCGTCGGCGGGCTCGGCCGGATGGGCACGGAGATCGCGCGGCTGCTGGCCGGGGCCAGGATCGGCCTGATCCGGCGATCGGGCACCGACGACATCCGGGTGATCCAGGAACTGGAGTCCGCCGGTTCGGAGGTGGCCGCGATCACCGCCGACGTCGCCGACGAGGCCGCGTTCAGCGACGCGGTCGCCCGGCTGGAGGAGCGGCTCGGCCGGTTCGACGGCGTTTTCCACGCCGCCGGGGTGGTTTCCGGTGAGCGGCTCGTCCCGGTGGCCGACGCGACCGCCGAAGCGGCCCGTGCCCACCTCGCCGCCAAGGCCGACGGTGCCGCCGTGCTGGCCAGGGTGTTCGCCGGGCGGGAGCTGGACTTCGTGTTCCTCTGCTCGTCGATCTCCTCGGTGCTCGGCGGTGCCGGTTTCGCCACCTACTCGGCCGCGGCCGTCTACGCCGAACTGTTCGCCGCGCGCCAGTCGATGGCCGGGGAGACACCGTGGATCGCGGTCGCCTGGGACAGCTGGCGGAACACCGGCAAGCTCGGCCTGGACGGTGGTGAGGCGCGGGAGGTACTGCGCCGGGTGTTCGCCGCCGATCCGCTGCCGCAGCTGGTGGTGTCCACCGGGAACCTGCCCGCGCGGATCGCCGAAGCGGCAGGCGGCCAGGAAACCGGTGACCCGGCTCAGGAAACCAGTGAGACCGTCTATCCCCGGCCGGACCTCGCCACCGAGTACCTGGCGCCGCGCGACGAGACCGAACGCCGGATCGCCGGGCTCTGGCAGGGCTTGCTCGGCATCGACCGTGTGGGCGTCCGGGACAACTTCTTCGAACTGGGCGGGCATTCGCTGCTGGCGGTCCGCCTGGTGAGCGCCCTGCAGTCGGAGTTCGGCGACACCACGGTCTCCCTGGCCACCGTGCTCAAGGCGACCACCGTCGAACTGCTCGCCGGTGCGGTCGCGGGCACCCCGTCCGGTGGGGACGCCTCCTGCGTGGTGCCGGTGCACACCACCCCGGGCGCACCGAAGTTGTTCCTGGTGCACCCGCTCGGCGGCACGGTCCTCTGCTACCACGCGCTGGCCGGTCAGCTGGCCCCCGAGTGGTCGCTGTACGGGCTGCAGTCGCCGTCGGTGTCCGGTGGGGACGGTCCGGAGACGGTGCCCGAACTGGCTGCCCGGTACGTCTCCGACCTGCGTGCCGAACAGCCGGAGGGCCCGTACCACCTCGGCGGGTGGTCGCTCGGCGGCGCGATCGCCTACGAGATGGCCCGGCAGCTCACCGCCGCCGGGCAGCGGGTGGCCGAAGTGGTGATCATGGACGTTGAGCCGCCGGACCCGGACCAGCCGGTGCGCACCACCGAGGCCGAGATCGTGCTGGCCCTGCTCGACGCCCGCGACCTCGCGGTGACCGACCTGCCCGAGCCGGGTACCGGCACGGTGGCCGAGCGGATGCGTGCCTACGCTGACTGGGCGGGTGAACGCGGGCTGGTCAAGCCCGGTCCGGACACCGACCGCCTGGTGCGGTTGTTCGTGGCCGCGCACCACAACCTGACGGCCTGGCAGTCGTACCGGCCCGAGCCTTACGCCGGGCGCGTGGTGTTCCTCCAGGCCGAGGAGAGCGGCGCGGACGGCGCGGACTGCTACGGCTGGCGGTCCTACGCGAGCGCGATCGAGCCGCACAAGGTGCCCGGCGGTCACGAGACGATGCTGCGGGAACCCCACGTGGCCACGGTCGCCAAGGTGCTGTCCGGATCGCTGGTCGAACCGTGACGGGGTACGACTGCCTGCTGATCGGCTGGGGCGCGCTGCTGGTGGAGAGCGCCGAGCTGCTCGCCGCGCGCGGGCACCGGGTGACCGGCGTGGTCACCCGGTACCCGCCCGCGCTCGACTGGGCCGGTGAGCACGGCGTGCCGGTCGCGAGCCGCCTTGGTGACCTGCCCGGCCGCCCGGACTACCTGTTCAGCATCACCAACGACGTGGTGCTCCGGGAGGCGGACCTGGCGCTGCCCCGGCGGATGGCGATCAACCTGCACAGCTCGCTGCTGCCCAAATACGCGGGTGTGCACCAGACCACGTGGGCGCTGCTGCACGGCGAAACCGAGCACGGCGTGACCTGGCACGAGATGGTGACCGAGGTCGACGCGGGCCGGATCCTCAAGCAGGCCCGGTTCCCGGTCGAACCCGGTGACACCACGCTCGCGCTGGACGTGCGCTGCCACGAGTACGCGTTGCTGTCGCTGAAGGAACTGCTGGACGACCTGGAGTCGGACGCGCTGGACCCGATCGCGCAGGACCCCGCCGAGCGCACCTATTTCCCGGCCCGGCGGCTGTTCCCCGGCGGCGGCCTGGTCACCGGGGAGCGGACGGCGGCCGAACTGGACCGCTGGTGCCGGGCGGGGGAGTTCGGCCGGTTCGACAACCGGTTCGGCAGGCCACGACTGGTCGTCGGGAACGAGGCGTTCCTGGTGAGCGGGTTGCGCCCGCGGCCGGGGCCGGTCGAGGCCGAGCCGGGCACGGTGCTGGGCACGGAACCGGTGCGGGTGAGCACCCCGGACGGCGCGGTCGAGCTGACCAAGCTGTCCACAGTGGATGGTGAGACGGTGGCGCCGGGGGCGGTGCTGGGCACCGGGGACCGCCTCGGGGCGCCGGAGGGCGATTTCACCGGCTGGTTCGAGGAATGGGCCCGCCATGAGGGTGCCTGGCTCGACCGGCTCACCGCGTGCACCGGCGTCCCGGACCGGGTGGTGCGTCCACTGTGGACCTACTCGCCGGTGACGCGCGGGACCACGCTGGTCCGGCGTGCGCTGGTCGACCGGCTGCGCGACCCGGCGACCGAGCTGCTGACCGCCTGGCTGGCCTGCCTCGGCACCCGGTACGGGACCGTCCGGTACAGCGACGACGACCGGCGTGCCGAGGTGGCCGGGCTGGAGGCCCTGGTCACCAGGGACGTGCCGGTACCGGTCGAACTGCCGCCGGAACTCGGCTTCGCCGGAGCGACCGCCGCGGTCGACCGCGCGCTGGCCGGAGCACGCGGCAGCTACCTCCGAGACCTCCCGGCGCGGTACCCGCTGCACGGCCTGGCGAACCGGCCGATGCCACTCGCGCTCGCGGTGACCACCACCGGCACGCGGCTCGATCCGGCGCCCGGCACGGCCGCGGTGCTGGTGATCGACCTCGCGACCCCGGCGTTCCACTTCGCGGTCACCGAGCACCTCGGGCCGCCGCGCGAGGTGGTCCGGCAGTTCGCCGGGCTGGCGCAGTCGGTGCTGACCCTGATCGAGGCGGTCGTGGAACGGCCCGCCACCCCGCTCGCCGCCCTGCGCTGAGCGGCCCCACCCGAAGGAGAGAAGGACATGGCTTTCGAGGACGACGACCGCACGACCGTCTACACCGTCGTGGTCAACGACGAGGAGCAGTACTCGATCTGGCCGCGCGAGCGCGACCTGCCCGCCGGCTGGCACGACGCCGGTTACCACGGGCTCAAGGCCGAATGCCTCACCCACATCGAGGGCGTGTGGACCGACATGCGCCCGCTGAGCGTGCGCCGCCAGATGGACGGCGTGGCCTGAGCCCGAATCCCCGAGTGAGGAGTTCCCTGCGATGAACCTGTCCTTCGGTCAGGAACGCCTGTGGTTCACCCACCAGCTCGACGCCACCGGGCACGCGCAGAACGTGCCGGTGGCCGTCCGGGTCCGCGGTGAACTCGACGTCGCGGCGCTGACCGGGGCGTGGGCGCGTGTGGTGGCCAGGCACGAGGTGCTGCGCACGGTCGTTCGCGCCGACCACGGCGAACCGCGGCCCGCCCTGCTGGAGGTCGCCGAGGTCGCCGCCGTCCGGACGGGCGACCCGTCGCGGGCGGACGAGGAACTGCGGGCCGAGGCGGCGTACCGGTTCGACCTGGCCGCCGGGCCGCTGGTGCGGGTCACCGTGTGGCGGCTGGGCGAACGCGACCACCTGATCGGGGTGGTGCTGCACCACCTGGTGTGCGACGCGTGGTCGCTGAACCTGCTGTTCGAGGACTGGGCCCGCGCCTACCGCGGTGAGGAACTCCCGCCGCCCCCGGCCGCCACGTACGCGGACTTCGCGGTCCGGCAACGGGAAAACGACGCGTTCACGGCACAGCTGGAGCACTGGGCGGCGAACCTGGCCGGCGCGCCCGCGGACACCGGCTTGCGACCCGACCGGCCGCGCACCGGGGCCCCGTCGTTCCGCGGCGCGCAACTGCGGTTCACCGTGCCCGGCGAAGCGGCGAACCGGGTGAAGGACCTCGCGCGGGCCCAGCGGTGCACCCCGTTCATGGTGCTGCTGGCCGCCTTCCAGGCCGCGCTGGGTGCCCGGACCGGGACCGACGACGTGGTGACCGGCACGCCGATGGCCGCCCGCACCGATCCCGACTTCGAGCGGGTCGCGGGTTACTTCCTGAACACGCTGCCCATCCGGGTCTCCCTGGCCGGTGATCCGGACTTCCGCACCCTGCTCGGCCGCGTCCGCGAGGCCTGCTTCGGCGCGTACCGGCACCAGGACGTGCCGTTCGAGAAGCTGGTCGACCGGCTCCAGCCGGATCGCGCGCTCGGCGCGAACCCGTTCTTCCGCACCATGCTCGTGGTCCGGGACGAAGGCGCGGAACTGGCCTTGCCCGGTGCCGAAACCGAGGTCTCGTTCGTGCCGAACGGCACCGCGAAGCTCGACCTGACCCTGTACCTGTCCGAAAAGGACGGTGAGCTGGCCGGGGAACTCGAGTACGACACGGATCTCTACGACGAGGACACCGTGTGTGCCTTCGCGGCGCACTTCGGCAGGCTGCTCGACGCGGTGACGGCGAACCCGGACGACCGGCTGTCCGCGGTGCCGGTGCTCGACCCCGCCGAAACCCGGCGGGTGCTCGACTGGGGCACCGGCGAACGGACCGATCCGGGCGACGCCACGCTCACCGAGCGCTTCGCCGAGGTCGTGCGCCGCCAACCCGACGCCGTCGCCGTGGTCTCCGGCGAAGAACGGCTCACCTACGCCGAACTCGACCGGCGCGCGGACCGTGTGGCGGCTGTGCTGGCCGCCCGCGCGGCGGGTTCGGTGGTGGCCGTGGCGCTGCCCCGGTCAGCGGAGCTGATGGTCGCGCTGTGGGGCGTGCTGAAGGCGGGCCTGGCCTACCTGCCCGTGGATCCCGAACTCCCGGCCGAGCGGATCGCGGCCATGCTCGCCGACGCCGACGCGAAGACCGGGCTGACCCTGGCGAAGCACGACCTGCCCGGCGAAGGCTGGCTGGCGGTCGACGACCTGCCCGAGGACGCGGCCGCCGTGGGCGAACGCCGCGACCGGGCGCTGTACGTCATGTTCACCTCCGGTTCCACGGGACGGCCGAAGGGCGTGGTCGTCGAGGAACCCGGGGTGGTCAACCGCCTCGACTGGATGCAGCGCGCGTTCGAACTGACCGCGGACGACGTCGTGCTGCAGAAGACGCCGATCGGCTTCGACGTGTCGGTGTGGGAGCTGTTCTGGCCGCTGATCACCGGGGCCCGGCTGGTGCTGGCCGAACCCGGCGGGCACCGCGATCCCCGCTACCTGGCCGGCCTGATCCAGGACGAAGGCGTGTCGGTGCTGCACTTCGTGCCGTCGATGCTGGGTGTGTTCGCCGAGGAGCCGTCGGCGGCGGGCTGCACGAGCGTGCGCGACATCGTGTGCAGTGGTGAGGTCCTGCCGGGTGCGCTGCGCGACCGGGTCGCCGAGGTGCTGCCGGGCGCGCGCCTGCACAACCTGTACGGGCCGACCGAGGCTTCGGTCGACGTGACCTGGTGGCCGTGTGGCCGCGAGCGCGACCCCGACGTCCCGATCGGCTTCGCCGCGCCCAACACCCTGCTCTACGTCACCGACGCCTGGGGCCGACTGCTCCCGCCGGGCGTCGACGGTGAACTGTGGATCGGCGGTGTGCAGGTCGCGCGCGGGTACGCCGGGCGCCCGGACCTGACCGCCGAACGGTTCGCGCCGGATCCCTTCGGACCGCCCGATGACACAGCGGCGCGCAGCGGCTCCGTGGGGGGTGGTGGCCGGGTGACGGGCGGGAGGATGTACCGCACCGGCGACCGCTGCCGCTGGCGCGCCGACGGCAGTCTCGCCTACACCGGCCGCGGCGACCGGCAGGTCAAGATCCGGGGCCTGCGCGTCGAACCCGGCGAGATCGAGGCGGTTCTGCGTGCGCACCCGTCGGTGCGGCAGGCCGTGGTGCTCGCCCGTGACGACGGCCGGGGTTCGCTGCGACTGGACGCCTACGTGGTGCCCTCGGCCGCGGTCGACTCCGCCGAACTGCGGGCGTTCGCGCGGTCGCGCCTGCCGGAGCAACTCGTGCCCGCGACCTGGACGTCGGTGGACACCGTGCCGGTCACGGCGAACGGGAAGCTCGACGTCTCGGCGCTGCCCGATCCCGAGCCGCCGGAGACGACCGTCGCGACTGGTGCGTTGACCCCGCTCCAGGAGACCCTGTGCCGCATCTTCGCCGGCGTGCTCGGGGTACCAGAGGTGGGTGTGCACGACGACTTCTTCGCGCTGGGCGGGCATTCCCTGCTGGCCACCAGGCTGGTCAGCCGGATCCGCCCGGTGCTCGGCGCGGACGTGCCGATCCGCGCGTTGTTCGAGGCACCGACGGTCGCCGCGCTCGCGCCGCGCATCGCCGGATACCGCACGGAAGAAGCCGGGCTGACCGTCGTGCCACGCCCGGAGCGCGTCCCGCTGTCCTCGGCGCAGCGCCGGTTGTGGTTCCTGCACCACGCTTCCGGGCCCAGCGCGGCGTACCACATGCCGCTGGCCTTCCGGCTTCGCGGCGAACTGGACGTCGACGCGCTGGAACAGGCGCTGGCCGATCTCGCCGAACGGCACGAAAGCCTGCGCACGGTGTTCCCGGAAACCGACGAGGAACCGGAACAGCTCGTGCTCGCCGACGCCCGGCCCCGGCTGCACACGGCCGAAATCGATCCCGAGGACCTGACCACGGCACTGGAAACGGCTGCGCGCGAGGGGTTCGACCTGGCGGCCGAGCCACCGTTGCGCGCCTACCTGTTCACCACCGCCCCCGACGAGCACGCGTTGCTGCTGTCGCTGCACCACATCGCCGGGGACGGCTGGTCGCTGGCGCCGCTGTGCCGCGGCCTGGCCACCGCCTACCTAGCCCGGCTCGGCGGCCGGGCGCCGGACTGGGAACCGCTCCCGGTGCAGTACGCCGACTACACGCTCTGGCTCGACCGCGACGCGGCCGCCGACGCCGAGATCGAGTACTGGCGCGAACGGCTGGCGGGCGCGCCCGATCAGCTGACCCTGCCGATGGCACGGCCGCGGCCGGAACGGGCGAGCCAGCGCGGCCGGACCGTCGAGTTCGCCTTGGACGCCGAGCTGCACGCCGCGCTGGCCGAGGTGGCGCGGCGGCATCGCTGCACGTTGTTCATGGTGCTGCACGCCGGGCTCGCCGCCCTGCTGACCCGGCTCGGCGCCGGTACCGACCTGCCGCTGGGCAGCCCGATCGCCGGCCGGACCGACGAGGTGCTCGACGAACTGGTCGGCTTCTTCGTCAACACGCTGGTGCTGCGCACCGACACCGCGGGCGACCCCACCTTCGCCGAACTGCTCGACCGCGTCCGCGAAACCGACCTGGCCGCCTACGAACACCAGCGGGTGCCGTTCGAGCGGCTGGTCGAGGAGCTGAACCCGGTGCGCTCGACCGGGCACCACCCGCTGTTCCAGATCATGTTCGTGCTGCAGAACGCGGGCGGCGCGGCGCTGTCGCTGTCCGGTGTGGACAGTGAACCGGTCACCGTCGCCACCAGCACCTCGCGGTTCGACCTGGTGTTCAGCCTGACCGAGCGGCCGGGCACCGGCGGGCTCGACGGTGACATCGAGTTCAGCACGGACCTGTTCGACGCCGACGACATCGACCTGCTGATCCGGCGCTGGCGGCGGTTGCTGCGCGCGCTGGCCGCCGACCCCGGGCAGCGGATCGGCGCGCCCGAGGTGCTGGCCGAGGACGAACGGCACCGGCTGCTCGTCGAGTTCAACGACGTCGACCGCGAGGTGACCGCGGCGAGCGTGGCCGAACTGTTCGAGGAACGGGCCGCCGCGCTGCCCGGGGCCACGGCACTGGTCCAGGACGACACGACGATGACCTTCGCCGAACTCGAACGGACCGCGAACCGGTTCGCCCACCACCTGATCGACCAGGGCGTCGGCACCGAAGAGGTGGTGGCGCTGCTGCTGCCGCGGTCCTTCGAACTGGTCGCCGGGATCCTCGGGGTGCTCAAGGCGGGCGCGGCCTACCTGCCCATCGATCCGGAGTACCCGGCCGACCGCGTCCGCTACATGATCACCGACAGCACCCCCCGGCTGGTGCTGACCGCGCCCGGCCTGGAACACCTGGTGCCCGACGGTGCCCCGCGGCTGGTGGTCACCGGCACCGGAACGCTCGACGCGCTGTCCACAACGGACACCGCACCGGCGGACGCGGACCGGGTGCGCCCGGCCCTGCCGGGCAATCCCGCCTACGTCATCTACACCTCGGGGTCCACCGGCAGGCCCAAGGGCGTGGTCATGCCCACCTCGGGCATCGTCAACGTGCTGGACTGGCACCGTGCCACGCTGCGTGGCGGGCCCGGCTGGCGGACCGCGCAGTTCACCGCGATCAGCTTCGACTTCTCGGTCCAGGAAACCCTGGTCACCCTGCTGATGGGCAAGGCGCTGGTGATCCCGGGGGAGCGCGTGCGCCGGGACCCGGACGAACTGGTCCGCTGGATCGACCGGCACCGGGTGAACGAATTGTTCGCGCCCCGGCTGGCGATCGAGGCGATGATCGAGGCCGCGACCGCGCAGGGCAGCGAGCTGGACTCGCTGACCGACGTGCTCCAGGGCGGCGAGGCGTTCATGGTCACCGACGCGATCCGGGAGTTCTTCCTGGCCCACCCCGATCGCCGGGCGTACAACTTCTACGGCCCCACCGAAACCCACGCCGCCACCGCGCACCTGCTCGACCCGGCGCCCGGCAGCTGGCCGCACCGCGTGCCGATCGGCCGGGGACTGGGCAACATGCGCCTATACGTGCTCGACGCGGGGTTGCGGCTGACCCCGCCCGGCGTGCCCGGTGAGCTGTTCATCGCCGGACCGCAGGTCGCCCGCGGGTACTTCGGCAGGCCGTCGCTGACCGGCGACCGGTTCGTGCCCGACCCGTTCGGGCCGCCCGGCACGCGGATGTACCGCAGCGGTGACCTGGTGCGCTGGACGCCGGACGGTTTCCTGGAATACCTCGACCGCATCGACGACCAGGTCAAGATCCGCGGGTTCCGGGTGGAACTCGGTGAGATCCAGGCCGCGCTGACCGCGCACCCCGACGTCGGCGAGGCGGCGGTCACCGTGCACACCGACGAGGGTGGGAGCAGGCTGGCCGGGTTCGTGGTGCCCAGGAACGGGGCGGTCGGTGCCGTCGACCTGTCCGCGGTCCGCGCCTTCCTCGGTGACCGGCTGCCGGAGTACATGGTGCCCGCGGTGCTCACCGAGGTGCCGGGGTTGCCCCGCACCCCGAGCGGCAAGCTCGACCGTCGCGCGCTGCCGGTGCCCGATCGCGCCCGTCCCGGCGGGGACAGCGGGTACGTCGAGCCACGTGACCGGCTGGAGCGGATCGTCAGCGAGGTGTGGGGCGACCTGCTCGGCATCGAACGCGTGGGCGTGCGCGACAACTTTTTCGATCTCGGCGGGCATTCGGTGGTGCTGCTGAAACTGCGGAGCAGGCTCAGCGAGGCCACCGGGGTCCGGCTCGGCGTGGTGGAGCTGTTCCGGCACACCACGGTTACCGCGCAGGCGCGGGCGATCGCCGCGGCCGGTCAGGGGAGCGAGCCGGGTGAACCCGAGCGGACGACGGCGGACCTGGGTGCCCGCGCGGCGGCGGGGCGGGCCCGCCTGGCGCGGCGCCGGAGCCGGGCATGAGCGCGGCCGGGCCCCGGCGCTGGTGGGTGCTGTTCGCCCTGTGCCTGACGCTGTTCATGACCGTGCTGGACAACACGGTGGTCAACGTGGCGATCCCGTCGATCATCGAGCAGCTCGGCGCGACCACCGCGGACGTCCAGTGGATGGTGAACGCCTACACCGTCGCGGTCGGCTCGCTGGCCGTGGCGGCGGGCGGGATCGCCGACCGCGTCGGCTACCGGGCGATGTGGCTGCTCGGGCTGGCGTTGTTCGCCGGGTTCTCCGTGCTCGCGGTGACCGCGACCGCGCCGGCGCAGCTGATCGTGGCCAGGGCGGGCATGGGGGTCGGCGGCGCGTGTGTCATCCCGGCCACGCTCGCCGTGCTCACCCGGGTGTTCGACGAGGCGGACCGGCCGCGCGCGATCGGCATCTGGACCGCGGTGGCCGCGGGCGGGCAGGCGCTCGGGCCGCTGGTCGGCGGGGTGCTGCTGGTCGAGTTCCCGTGGCAGGCGGTGTTCGCGCTGAACCTCCCGATCGCGGTGCTGTGCCTGGTCTTCGCCCGGTCGTGGGTGCCGGAGTTCCGCGGTACGGGCGGCCGGCGGCCGGACGTGGCGGGCGCGCTGCTCTCGGCCGCGGCCATGGTCGGCATCGGCTGGGCGATCATCGCCGCGCCGGGCCGGGGCTGGACGGCGCCCGAGGTGCTGGCCGCGCTGGTGCTCGGGGTGCTCCTGCTGGTGGCCTTCGTCCGGCACGAACTGCGCACCCGCGAGCCGATGCTGGACATGGCGTTGTTCCGGGTGCCCGCGTTCCGGCTGTCGGTGGTCACCAGCCTGCTCGCCGCCTTCGGCCTGGCCGGCTCGATCTTCCTGCTCACCCAGCACCTGCAGCTCAACTTCGGTTACTCACCGCTGGACGCCGGGGTGCGCACGCTGCCGATGGCCGCCGGGCTCCTGGTCTGCGGCAGCCTGGTCAGCGCCCGTGCCGGCGCCCGGCTCGGCGCCGCCCGCGGGATCACCACCGGGATGGCGCTGGCCGCCGCCGGACTGGCCAGCATCGCGCTGGTGCCCTCGTCGGCGGGTTATCCGGCACTGGCACCCGGACTGCTCGCCGCGGGCTGCGGGCTCGGCATCGCCGGGCCGCTGGTGGCGAACGCGCTGCTCGGCTCGGTGCCGCCGGAACAGACCGGGGCGGCCTCGGGCGTGCAGGGCATGGTGCACGAAACCGGGGCGTCCCTCGGGGTGGCGGTGCTCGGCGCGGTGAGCGCGGCGCTGTTCACCTGGCGCCTGCCCGGTGATCTCGAAGCGGGTTCCCTGGCCGAGGCGCTCGGCCGCGCGGAGTCCGGCGGACAGGCCGAGCACGCGCGCTCGGCCTTCGCCGGGGCGATCTCGGCGGCACAGCTCACCGGGGCCGGGCTGGTCCTGCTCTGCGGGGTGGTGGCCTGGTTCCTGCCCCGAACCGAACCGGCCGTGACGGCCGGGCGAACGACGAACACCGGAGGACAGCAGTGAGCACACCACTGGCGGGCAGGACCGCGATCGTCTCGGGGTCCAGCCGGGGCATCGGGCGCGGGGTCGCCGAACGGCTGGCGGCCGAAGGCGCCGCTGTCGTGGTCAACGGCATGGACAAGCGCGCGGTGGACGACACCGTGGCCGCGATCACCGAGGCGGGCGGCGCCGCGGTGGCGTGCGTCGGCGACGTCACCGCGGACGGGTTCCCCGAACACTTCGTGCAGATCGCCGTCCGCGAGTTCGGCTCGCTGGACATCGTGGTGAACAACGCCGGGTTCCCGTGGGACAACGTGATCCAGAAAACCACCGACGAGCAGTGGGACACCGTGCTCGACACGCACCTGAAGGCGCCGTTCCGCATTCTGCGCGCCGCCCAGCCGGTGTTGCGGGGGCAGGTCCGCGAGGACGACGAAAAAGGCCGCCGGGTGCACCGGAAGGTGGTCAACGTTTCCTCGATCGCCGGGATTTTCGGCAATGTCGGGCAGGCCGGGTACGCCTCGGCGAAGGCGGGCATCCTCGGGCTGACCAAAACCCTGGCCAAGGAATGGGGCCGCTACCGCGTCAACGTGAACTCGGTGGCGTTCGGGCTGATCGACACCCGGCTGATCCGCGCGGTCGGTGAGAACGACACGATCACCGTCGGCGACCGGGAAATCCCCATCGGCATCAACGAGGAGGTGCTCGAACGGATCCGGTCGACGGTGGCGCTGGGCCGGTTCGGCACGGTGGCCGAGGCGGCCGGGTCGATCTACCTTTTCTGCGGGCCCGATTCCGATTACGTCACCGGGGAGGTGCTGACCTGCGGGGGCGGGGTCACCATTTGAAACACCGGGTTTTTGTCGCTGTATCGCAATTCCTTGAACGGCCTGTCCCCGGACGGTAAATTTCGGGATGAATCGGCCTTTCCCCGCTCGCCGCGTTGTAAGGAGCTTTGTCATGTCCACAGGAATTCTCGGCGCCGCCGGTTATCTGCCGCCCCGGGTGGTCGGCAACGACCAGGTGGGTGCCTGGGTCGGGCAGGAGCCGTCCTGGATCCTCGAACGCACCGGGGTGGTCGAGCGGCACTACGCCGCCGACGACGTGTCCACTTCGGACATCGCCTGCCTCGCGGTGGAGAAGCTGTACGAGGGCTGCCAGGAGAAGCGGGCCAGCGTCGGCGCGGTCATCCTCGGCACCAGCACGCCGGACCACAACTTCCCGTCCACCGCGGCGATCGTGCAGGGCCGGATGGGGCTGGGCCGGGCGTTCGCGTTCGACCTGAGCGCCGCCTGCTCCGGGTACGTGTTCTCGTTCGTGATGGCGCACTCGCTGCTGTGTGCCGACCCGTCGCTGGACGAGGTGCTGGTCATCGGGTCCGACACGATTTCGAAGGTGCTCTACAAGCCCGACCGCAAGACGGTCACGGTGTTCGGCGACGGTGCGGCCGCCACCCGGGTGGGCCGCGTGCCGGACGGTTACGGTCTGCTCGCGCACTCCCTGATCACCGACGGGTGCAACGCCGACTTCGTCGGCCAGCCCGCCGGTGGCAGCCGCCGCCCGCTCGACGCGGAGACGGTGGATTCGCGTGAGCGGTACATGGTGATGAACGGGCGCCCGGTGCGAGAGTACTTCGAGGACGTGGTGCCGAAGCTGGTGCACGAGGTGGCCGAGCAGGCAGGGGTCTCGCTGGACCAGATCGACCACTTCGTCTTCCACCAGGCGAACCCGCAGATGCTGGCGGACTGCATCGAGACGATGGGGCTGGACCCGGCGAAGTGCCCGGTGCCCGGGGTCTACAGCGGGAACACCGGTTCGGCGTCGATCCCGCTGGTGCTGAGCCAGCTGGAGGCCAAGCGGGGTGACCTGGTGATGATGGCGGCGATCGGGTCCGGGATGACGGCGGGCGCGGCTGTGCTGCGCTGGTACTGAGTGGAGGGTGGTTTTCGCGGTGGAACGGCTTCCGGTTTTTGTGTACGGGACCCTGCGCAGCGGGCAGCGCAACCACGGGCTGATCGCGGAGCGGGTGGCCGAGCGGTTCCCGGCCAGAGTGAGCGGGCTCGGCCTGTTCGGGGACCGGATCCCGTTCGCGCTGGAACGGCCGGGGCAGCAGGTGATCGGTGAGCTGATGGTGCTCACCGAGGCCGGCTACGAGGCGGCGATGGCCGACCTGGACCGGCTGGAGCGGTACCACCCCGACCGTCCCGCGGACTGCCTGTACACGCGGGTGACGCGGCCGGTCGCCTACCTCGCGGCGAACGGGGAGTGGGCGGAGGTGCCCGCTTGGCTGTACCTGACGGGAGAGGCGGCGGCGGGGCGGTACGACGAAAACGTGCCGATTCTGGGTGGGGATTGGGTGGCTGTCCAGGTGTGATTTTGGTGGGTTGGGGGCTTGGTGGGGGCGGTGGGCCACCCCGGTTTTTTAGTGTGACTACGGCGAAGGCCCCGATGTCAAGGCGGGAAAGATGCCTTGACATCGGGGCCTTCGCCGTGTTTTTGGCTGTGAACCGGGGATGGGGAGGGCTGGGTGGGTAGGTGGTGTCGTTTTGGTGCCCGGCTGCCGGTAGGTGCCCGGCTGCCGGTAGGTGTTCGTGGTGCTGTGAATGTGGCTTTCACTGCCGATTCCGCAGTGAAAGCCACATTCACAGCATGGTCAGGCGGGGTGTGGCGGGCGGATGCCGCGGAATTCCCAGTCGCCGCCTTGGGCGGTGGAGAGGACTTGTTCGGATTCCGTGGGTTGCGCGCCGATCGGGCCGGTGACCGGGACCGGGCCGGTGACCACGGTGTTCCGCAGGACGCCCAGGCCGTCCGCGGAGATCTCTACCGTGTCGCCGGGCTGGATCGGGCGTGAGTTCGCCGGGGTGCCGGTCAGCAGGACGTCCCCCGGCTGCAGGGTGATCAGCCGGGCGATGTCCGCCACCAGGTAGTGCATGTCCCACGTCATCTCGTCCGTGGTCCCTTCCTGGACCACCTTGCCGTTCACCCGCGTCCGCAGCCACCGGCCGCGCGGGTCCCAGCCTTCGACCAGCCCCGGCCCCAGCGGGCACAGCGTGTCCGCGCCCTTGACCCGCAGCATCGAGCCTTCGTCGGTGTCGCGGAAGTCGTGCAGGCCGAGGTCGTTGGCCAGCGTGTAACCCCGGATGTACGCCGGGGCCTCGGCCACGCTGATGTTGCGGGCGGTCCGGCCGATGACCACGGCGATCTCACCCTCGTAGTTCAGCCACTTGCACCCCTCCGGCCGCACCACGTGGCCGTTGTGGCCGGTCAGGGTGGACACCGGTTTGTGGAAATAAGTCGGTGCTGTGCGTGGTTTGGCGCAGAACTCCTCGAAGCGGCTGCGGTGGTTGAGGTGTACGGCGATGATCTTGGAGGGACTCACCGGGGGCAGGTGGATGGCGGTCTCCGCGGCGACGGTGCGGCCGTCCGGGGCTCGAAGCCGGTCGCCCTCGCGGCGGACTTCGGTGGGGGTGCCGTCCAGCAGGATCCTGCGGTATTCGGTGGTCATCGGGTTCCTCCAGTCCATCCGCCGGCCGGCCGGTCGAACCACAGGTGGACCTGACCGGTGCCGATCGCGTTCTCGTAGTCGCTGTACCGCCGCGCTGGGGCGGTGCAGTCCTGCTCACCGAGCGCACCGGCCAGCATCAGGTAGTGCGCGAACCCGGCTTCCGGCTTGAACCGGAGGAAGTCCGGCATGGTGGCCAGCACCTTCGCGTGGTCACCCGACTCGAACCAGTCGATGCGCTCGGCGTCGGCGACCACCGCCTCCTGGCTGTGGATGTGCTCGGCGCCCGCCGCCTCGTGGGCGCGCAGGTCGCGCAGGGAGTGGAAACGGTGGCTGAGCGCACCCGACGCGATCAGCAGTACGCGGCGATCGGTGGCCGCGACGGCGTCGGCGAGGGCGCGGCCCAGGCGCAGGTGGTCCTCGGCGTCGCCGGTTTGGCAGACGCTGACGCTGAGCCAGCGCTTCCCGGGCACCCCCAGATACGCCCACAGGTTCAAGGTGGCATAGGAAACCGGCAGGCAGGGGTCGTCGATGGGGGTGATCCACGTGCCGTGCGCGTCGGCGCGGGCGGTCAGGGCGTGCGCCAGGTCCGGGTCGCCGGGATAGTCGTAGGGGATTCGGCACATGCCGCGCGGGAGTTCGTCCGAAGTGAACAGTCCGGCCCGGCAGGCGTGCGAGGCGACCACGAATTCCACGGTGGTCGCCCAGTGCGAATCGAAGACCACCACCGTGTCGTAGTCGGCGGTGTCGAAGACCTCCGAACGCAGGCGGTGCAGGCCGGTGGCCAAAGTGGACTCGTTGCCGTGGTTCAGTTCCCGCCGCACAGCTTCCGGCAGCATGATCGTCGGCACGTGGGACAGCAGCCCGCCGCCGGCTATCTCACCCATCTACATCCATCCCTTCGGGCTGGTCACGGTGTTCTTGACGTCGCAGAAGAAGTCGAAGCTCCAGGTGCCGCCCTCCCGGCCGATGCCGGAGCGGCGGGCACCGCCGAACGGCGCGCGCAGGTCGCGCACGAAGAAGCAGTTCACCCAGACCGTGCCCGCGGTCAACTCGGCGGACACCCGTTCCGCCCTGGCCGGGTCGCCGGTGACGACGGTGGCCGCCAGCCCGAAGCGCGTGTTCCCGGCGAGCGCGACGCCCTCCTCCTCGGAATCGAACTCCTCCAGCGTGAGCACCGGCCCGAACACCTCCTCACGCAGGATTTCCGCGCCCGCGGGAGCGTCGGCGAGCAGCGTGGGCCGGTAGTAGTTGCCGCCGAGGTCGGTGTTCGGCCCGCCGCCTTCGAGCACCCGGGCGCCTTCGGCCACCGCCCGCCGGACAAAACCGTCGACGCGCTGGAGGTGGTCGGGGTGGATGTTCGGGCCGATGCCGGTCTCGGGCAGCCGGGGATCACCCTGGCGAAGGCCGCGGATGGCGGCCCGCAGGCGCGAGGTGAACTCCGCCGCGACGGGGGAGTGGACCAGGATCCGGGTGGCCGCCAGGCAGACCTGGCCCGCGTTGTCGAACTGCTCGGCCGCCAGGTCGACCGCGAGGTCGAGGTCGGCGTCGTCGAAGACCAGCAGCGGGGACTTGCCGCCCAGTTCCATCGACACCGGCGTGAGGTGGTCGGCGGCGGCCGCCGCGATGCGCCGGGCGGTCGGCTCGGAGCCGGTGAAGCTGATCCGCCGGACGTCCGGGTGCGCGCACAGCGGCGCGCCGGCCTCGGGCCCGAACCCCTGCACCACGTTGAACACACCGTCGGGCAGTCCGGCATCGGCGGTGATGTCGGCCAGCAGGGACGCGGTCATCGGGGACCACTCCGCCGGCTTGAGCACCACGGTGTTGCCCGCCGCCAGCGCCGGGGCGATCTTCCACGACGCCAGCATCAGCGGCGCGTTCCACGGCGTGATCAGCGCGCAGACCCCGGCGGGATCCCACGACACGCGGTTGCGGTGCCCCCGGGTGTCGAAGTCGGGGAGGGCCAGCTCGCCGGTGAGCCAGTCCGCGAAGAAGCGGAAGTTGTGCGCCACCCTCGGCATCACGCCGAGCAGGTGCGAGCGCAGCAGGGCACCGTTGTCCTCGGTCTCGACCGCGGCGAGTTCCGGCGTGCGGCGTTCCACCTCGTCGGCGATCCGGTGCAGCACCTCGGCCCGCCGCGCGGGATCGGTGCGGCGCCAGTGCTCGAACGCGGTGGCCGCGGCTCGCACGGCACCGTCCACTTCGGCCGGACCGCCCCGCGCGAACTCCCCGAGCGCGCGCCCGTCGATCGGCGACCAGGAAGTGAAGCGCTCGGCGGATTCGACCCGTTTCCCGCCGATCCAATGCCCGGTGCCGACCGGGGTTCCGGAAACCGTCGTAACCGGCATGTAGCTCCCTCGAACGAATTCTGGGTGGATGGCGGTGACGTTATCCGGGTGCTTCCGGTACGGCAATCAACTGCACCGGGAGCGCTCGCCATTCGAGACAGCGGGTCGCCAACGGAGACGGTTTTCCCATGGCTAGGCGTCTTCCGGATCGCTACGCTGAAACGAGATCGAGGACGACGCGCCGGCCCCACGGCCATTTCTGTCCCACCATTCATTTCCCGGAAAGGCGATGGTTCATCGTGGAGAACGCCGGAACGGTGCGGATCCAGTATCCCGACCTGATCGGCACCGAACGCGGCCGCGATCTGCCGTCGGAGGTATTCGGTTCCCTTTCCGGCGGACTGCACTTCTGCCGCGCGGTCTACTACACCACCACCCAGGGCGGCACGCTCGACGGTGAGCACTCGCTGTCCGACGGCCTGCCGGACGTGGTGTTCCGGCCGGACCGCTCGACGCTGGCCCCGATGCCGTGGGAACCCGGGTACCAGTCCTGCCTCGGCGACATGCTCGACCCGGCGACCGGACTGGCGATCGGGGAGTGCCCGCGCGGGGCGGTGAAGGCCGCGGTCCAGCGGCTCTCCGGGCTCGGCAGCCGCGCGGTGATCGGGCCGGAACTGGAGTTCTTCGTGCTGTCCGGCCAGGATGGTGCCTGGACCCGCTACGGGGACTCCTCCGGCAACGTCTACCGCGTCGGGCACCGCGGTGACCCGGACGGGCTGGCCCCGGCGCTGCTGACCATGCTGCGCGCGGCCGAGCTGGACGTCACCGCGGTCAACCACGAGTTCGCCGCCGGGCAGTTCGAGGTCAACCTCGGCCACTCGACCGCGCTGGACGCCGCCGACCGCGCCTTCCGGTTCAAGCACGCGGTACGCGAGTTCGTCGCCCAGCGCGGGCTGACCGCGACCTTCGTCGGCAAGCCGTTCAACGAGGAGGGCGGGTCGGGTTTCCACCTGCACCTGTCCCTGCTCGACGAGCACGGCCGCAACCAGTTCGCCGCCGCCGGAGCGCCCGCCGGGCTGTCGGCCACCGCGCGGCACGCCGTCGGCGGCATCCTCCGCCACGCCCCGGCGCTGTGCGCGCTGCTGGCGCCCACGGTGAACGCCTATCGCAGGCTCGGCCCGGACACGCTGGCGCCCGCGCTGGCCGACTGGGGCATGGACAACCGCTCCACCATGGTGCGGGTGCCGCCCGAGCGCGGCGCCTCCACCCGGCTGGAGGTGCGCCTCGGTGACGCCGCGGCGAGCCCGTACCTGGCCGTGGCCGGGGTGCTGGCCGCGGTGGCGCTGGGCATCGAGGGCCGCGTGGAACCCACCGACCCGACCAGCGGCTACGGCTACGACGGCACCCGAGCGCCCGCGCTACCGGAAACGCTCGACGCCGCGCTGGACGCCCTGGTCGCCGACGACGAGTTCACCGAAGCGGTCGGCAAGGACCTGGTGGCCGCCTTCGACCGGGTCAAACGCGACGAGACGGCCCGCTTCCGGCGCTGGGTGACCGACTGGGAGCTGCGTGAGTACCTGCCGCACCTGTGACGCACTCCCGAGACCGAGCTGACGAGGATTCCCGATGCGCCTGGACGAAGTGGACCTGTCCGATGTGGACCGATTCCTGGAGCCCGAGGCCCCGTGGCGGATGTTCGACGTCCTGCGCGAGCGGAGCCCGGTGCACTGGCAGCCCGAAGCGGCACCCAACAGCGGGTTCTGGGCGGTCACCCGCTACCACGACCTGGTCGCGGTCAACCGCGACGCGGCCACCTTCACCTCCGAGCAGTTCACCAACCTGGAGGAGGTCACCGATCCGGCACTGCGGGACCGGCGGCGCTCGCTGATGGAGACCGACGGCGAGCGGCACCGGGCCATGCGCCTGCTGCTCAGCCGTGAGTTCAGCCCGAAGCTGGTTTCGCAGTACGCGGTGTTCCTGCGCGGGCTCACCGCCTCCACTTTGGACACCGCGCTGGCCGCGGACTCGTTCGACCTGGTCGCCGAGATCGCCGCCGAGCTGCCGATCATGGTGCTGGCCCGGCTGATGCTGGACGTGCCTGCCGAGGACACCGGCAGGCTGATCGCCTGGGGCAACCGGATCATCGGCAACAACGACCCGGACTGCGCCGACGTGCTGCTGGAGAGCGAGGACAGCGAGCGCTACAAGCACGTCCCGTTCCGCAGCCCGGCCGCGCTGGAGATCTTCGAGTACGGCCGGGAACTGGCCGCGGAACGCCGTGGTGGCACCGGTACCGACCTGGTCAGCAGGCTGGTGAACACGGTGCCCCGCGACGGCGTCCCGCTCACCCCGACCGATTTCGACAACTACTTCCTGCTGCTGGTGGTCGCGGGCAACGAGACCACCCGGCACGCCATCTCGGCCGCGGTGCACGCGCTGGCGGAGCACCCGGCGCAGTGGTGGCGGCTCAAGGAGGACCCGTCGCTGGTGGACACCGCGGTGGAGGAGTTCCTGCGCTGGTCGTCGCCGGTCTACCACTTCCGCCGGACCGCCACCCGGGACACCGAGATCAGCGGGCAGCGCGTGCGCGAGGGCGACAAGGTGGTGCTGTGGTTCGCCTCCGGCAACCGCGACGAGGCCGCCTTCGAGAAGCCGTACGAGTTCGACGTGGGCCGCAGGCCCAACGAGCACCTGACCTTCGGGCTCGGCGGCCCCCACTTCTGCCTCGGCGCCGCACTGGCCCGCCTCGAACTGCGGATCCTGTTCGAGGAGTTGCTGGCCAGGGTGGAGCAGATCCAGCTCGCGGGCCCGGTGACCCGGCTGCGGTCCAACTTCGTCAACGGGATCAAGACACTGCCGGTGACCGTCACCAGGTGAAGCTTGTCGAAAGGCTGGACACGGTGGATCTTCCCTACTGGATCGGGCGTGCGGTCGAAGGGCACGGGCAGTGGACGTCGACCTTCGCGCCGTACGCGCGGCACCCCTCGCTGGAGGTCAGCGACGACCGCTTCAGCACGGTCTTCGAGAACTACGAGAAGCTGCTGCACGGCAACTACCCGTTCTTCCACCCGCGCTACATCGGGCAGATGCTCAAGCCACCGCACGAGGCCGCGGTGGTGGCCTACCTCAGCGCGATGCTGATCAACCCCAACAACCACTCCTCCGACGGCGGCCCGGTCACCGACCGGATGGAGCGCGAGGTGATCGACCAGCTCGCCACCATGTTCGGCTTCGACCACCACCTCGGGCACCTCACCTCCAGCGGCACCATGGCGAACCTGGAGGCGCTCTACGTCGCCCGCTGCCTGCACCCGGACCGGGGCGTGGCCTACAGCTCGGCCAGCCACTACACGCACGAGCGGATGACCCGCCTGCTGGGCATGGACTCCTACGCGGTGCCCGCCGACCGGTACGGCCGGATGGACCTCGACGCGCTGGAGGACCTGCTGCGGACCGGGAAGGTGGGCACGGTCGTGTTCACCCTCGGCACCACCGGTGTCGGCGCGATCGATCCGCTGGCCGAGGCGATGGCCCTGCGGGAGCGGTACGACGTGCGGTTCCACGTCGACGCCGCGTACGGCGGTTTCTACTCGGTGCTCGCGGGCACGCACGGGCTGGACCCGGCGCCGTGGGCGGCGGTCCGCGACTGCGATTCGGTGGTGGTGGACCCGCACAAGCAGGGCCTGCAACCCTACGGCTGCGGTTCGGTGATCTTCGCCGATCCCGCGGTGGCGAAGTTCTACGTGCACGACTCGCCGTACACCTACTTCACCCCGGCGGACCTGCACCTGGGCGAGATCAGCCTGGAGTGCTCGCGCGCCGGTGCCGCGGCCGCCGCGCTGTGGTTCACCTTCCAGCTGCTGCCGCCGACCGCGGACGGGCTCGGTGAGGTGCTCGCGGCCAACCGGCGGGCGGCGCTGCGCCTGGCCGGGCTGATGGCGGACTCGGACCGGCTGCAACTGCACCAGGAACCCGAGCTGGACATCGTCACCTACTTCCCGCGCCTGGCGGGGGCCTCGCTGTCCGGGATCGACCGCGAGTGCGCGGCGATGCTGGAGGCGGGCATGCACGACGGCGCCGACCCGGTGTTCCTCAGCCTGATGCGGATCGAGGCCGACACCTTCGCCGACCTGCACCCGGCGGTGCGCCCGGACGCGAAGGCCACCCGGATCCTGCGCAGCGTGCTGATGAAACCCGAGTCCGAGACCTATGTGGACGAACTGCACCAGCGCCTGGAGCGGCTGAGTGCGAGTCAGTGGAAAGAGGGCTGAGATGACCGAGACCACAGCGGCCGCCACGCACCCGGGGCCGCCACCGCCGCTGACCGACGGCGGCGCGGCACAACTGGAGTGGCTGCGGCGGATGCGGGCCGAGGAACCGGTGCACCGCGACGAGCACGGGGTGTTCCACATCGTCCGGTACGACGACGTGCGGCGGGTGGCCAGTGATCCCGGGGTGTTCTCCTCCGGGCTCAACCGCGACGTGCTCGGCGCGGAGGACATCACCCGCGGCAACCCGGCGTGGACCGACCCGCCCGACCACCGCAGGCTGCGCGCGCTGGTCGGCCAGGCGTTCACCAGGACCAACGTGCGCGAGTACGAGCGGCGCACCTACGAACTGGGCAACGCGCTGCTCGACGAACTCGACGGCCAGGACCGGTTCGACCTGGTGGAGAAGTTCGTCTGGCCGCTGCCCGCGATGCTGATCGCCGAACTGCTCGGCGTGCCGGTGTCGGACCGCCAGCTGTTCCTGAGCTACGCGGACAAGCTCGCCTCGCTGCAGGTCGGTGATCCGACCGACGACGAAGAGGGTTACGGCGGCATGATGAGCCGGGTCACCGGCGAGATCCGCGGGTACCTGACCGAGCAGTACCGGGGCAGGCTGGCCACCCCGGGCGACGACCTGATCAGCAAGCTCGCCGCGGCCGAGGACGACGGCAGCAGGCTGGACGAGGACGAGGTCGTCAACATCTGCCTGGCGCTGCTGTTCGTCGGGCACTTCAGCACCAACGGGCTGATCGGCAACATGCTGCTCTGCCTGGACGAGCACCCCGAGGTGGCGGCCCGGCTCCGCGCCGACCGGAGCCTGATCCCGGCCGCGGTCGAGGAGGTGCTGCGGTACCGGCCATCCGGCACCCGGTTCATGCGGGTGACCAGCCAGGACACCGAGGTGGCAGGCACCCCGATCCCGGCGCGGTCGCTGGTGATGCTGTGGTTCTCCTCGGCCAACCGCGACGAGCGGCGGTTCGCCCGGCCCGACGAGTTCGACATCGGCCGCACGCCCAACGGGCACATCAGTTTCGGGCACGGCATCCACTTCTGCGTGGGCGCCCCGTTGTCCCGAATGGAGGCGGCGGTCTCGGCGAACCTGCTGTTCGACCGCTTCGCCGACCTCCGCATCGAAAGCGGTGACCCGCTGCCCTTCTACGAGCAGGGCATGTGGGCGCCGCGGCGGATCCCGGTGGCGGTGCGCCGGGCGTGACCGGGGCGCGGAGGCGACCCTGAGACCCAAGGAGAGGAACGAGATGGCCGAGACCGAAGAGAAGAAGACCGAAGAAGGCAACTTCATCAAGAACTACATCAACGACATCCTCGGCAGCACCAAGGACCTGGTCGAGCGGGACAAGAACACCATCTTCCTGTACCTGGCCAGCATCGTGCGCAGCACCGAGGGCGTGATCGACCGCGTGCTGCGGGAGGTGGAGTACGCCGAGAACGACATCTGGGGCTCGATCAAGGCGCCGGTCAGCAGCGGGGACAACACCGCGCACATCAACGAACTGACCGAGCTGAAGGCCTCGCTCGACGACCTCAACGCGAAGATCGACAAGCTCTCGTCCGCCAAGCTCTACGTCGAGCGCGACGACAGCTGACGCCGCTTTTCGCGATCAGGGCCCCGATCCCGCGCTGGGATCGGGGCCCTTTCGCGGGTGCCGCCGCCGAATGCGGCAGTCTTTCCGGCATCGGCACGGCGAAGGGAACGAACTCGATGTCAGGCAGACCGGCGGTGGCGGGCACCCACGTTTTCGTGGTGCCGGACCGAGAACGCGCGCAGGCACTCGTCACCGCATTGGCGGGGTACGGATTCGCCCGCGTGCTGGCCCGGCCCGGACCCGGGGACGGGTGGCACGTCACCGCACTCGACGAGGGGCCCTACCCACCCGGCACGGACGGGCAGCGCGCCATCGACACCGCCGGCCGGGAGGCGGCGGTGCTGGCCCGGCGGCACGACGGACGACCGGACGGCGGCCTCCGGTGCGACCCGGACATGCTGCGGCTCCTCCCCGCCCAGGCGCCGATCGTGGCGACCGGCTCGGGAGTGCGTCCGCCGGTTCCCGTCCCCGCACCTCCCGCCGCTCCGATGGCGTTGACCCCGGATGCGGTCAGGACGACCCCGGCCGACCTGACCGCGCTGGACGCCGTCGACTGGTCGCGGCTCGAGCACGCGCACGGCCCGGCCGACGACGTGCCGGACCTGATCCGGGCGCTGGCCGCCGGCACCGGCGAGTGGGCGGACACCCTCGACGAACTGTACGGCGACGACCTGCTGCACCAAGGAACTTGCTACTCGGCCACGGCCCCCGGCCTCGCCGTGCTCGCCGGCCTGGTGGGTTCCTTCGCCGCGCCCCAGCGGCTCGACCTGTTGCTGTGCCTGCTCTACGCGGCCGGTCAGTGGGGTGCCGGCCTTCTCGACGATGCCGAACCTGCCGCCGCCCAACGGCGCCTGCCTCAGGCGGGACCGTGGACCCAGGAGGTGCACCAGGCGATCGGCGGGGAACTGCCCGCGTTGCTCGCGCGGTGGCCCGAGGAGCCACCCGCGACGCGGTACGTCCTGGCCTGCCTGGCGGCGGTCTACCCGGACCACGGCCGTCCGCTCGCGCGCGAGATCGGCGTGCTGGCCCGCGAATTCGACGGCACCCGGCCCGGCGCGTTCCTGCGGCTGGCCGAGGCGCTGGTGTGCGGGGACGACGAACGGGCACTCGCGATCGCCGCCGAGATCGCCGCCTGGGCGGAGGACGTCGACCCCGGCTGGCTCGGCGTACCGGGCACCAGCCCCGCCACGAGGTGCCTGCGCGTGCTCACCGGCGGGGCGCTGAGCATGTCCGGATGACGCGCGAAAGCCCCCGCTCCCACGGAAGCGGGGGCTTCGCACGCCGGGGTTCAGCCGACCGGCGCGCCGTTCTTCCCGATGAACGCGGCGATGTCCCCGATGGACCGGAAGTTGTCCAGGGTGAGGTCACCGCCGCGCACCGCGATGCCGAACTCCTTCTCCAGCCAGACCACGATCTGGACGGCGAACAGCGAGTTCAGGTGCCCGCCGGTGAACAGGTCCTCGTTGTCGGGCACGGTCTTGCCGCCGAGGTGCGCGGTGATGTACTCGCGCACGGTGGCCAGGTGGTTCTCGTGGTTTTCCATGGATGGCACCCTTTCGCTCAGGCGTAGTCGTAGAAACCGCGGCCGCTCTTCACCCCGTGCAGCCCGGCGTCGACCAGCCGGGTCAGCAGCGGGCACGGCCGGTACTTGCTGTCCCGCAGGCTGTCGTGGATCACCTCCAGCGACAGCAGGACGGTGTCGAGGCCGATCAGGTCCGCGGTGGCCAGCGGCCCCATCCGGTGCCCGAAGCAGTCCTTGAACAACCGGTCGATGTCGGCGGCCGAATCGGCGACGCCCTCGTGCAGCAGGAAGATCGCCTCGTTCACGGTCAGCATCATCACCCGGTTGGTGACGAAGCCCGCCGCGTCGTTGACCACGATGCTGTCGCGGCCCGCCTGGCGGAACAGCGCCTGGGTGCGGTCCACCGTCTCGGCGGAGGTGTGCGTCCCGCGGATCACCTCGACCAGCGGCTTGAGCGGCGCGGGGTTCATGATGTGCGTGCCGATCACCCGGTCGGGTCGCTCGGTGCGCCCGGCCAGCCGGGTGATCGAGATGGCCGAGGTGTTCACGCCGATCACGCAGTGCGGCGGGCAGATCGAGTCCAGCTGCGGGTACAGCGCCTCCTTGACCTCCCGCTTCTCGGTCACGTTCTCCACCACGAAGTCGCTGTTCTTCAGGTCGTGCGGATTGGCGGAGAACACGATGCGGCCGGTCACCTCCGCCGGGTCCAGCCGCGGCAGGGCGGGATCCACCAGCGGGTAGAGCGCGACGTTCCGCTCGATCAGCTCGCGGGACCTGGTCAGCGCTGCCTCGGCGGTGTCGACCAGCACCACCTGGTGCCCGGCCGCGGCGAACAGGTGCGCCACCCCGGTGCCCATGGTCCCCGCGCCGACCACGCCGATGTTCTCTTTCCCAGCCATCACAGCCTCACCTTCGGATTCGTCTCGATGCGCACGCCGGCGGGCCACCCGGCCGGGTCCACCCCGTGGCGGCACAGGAACGCGTAGGTGAACCGCTCCAGGCCGATGCCCGCGCAGCCGGTGATCACCGGGCCCTCGCCGCCGTCGTGCGGCCGGATGCCGAACGACCGGCCGAAGAAGTCGTCGTGGAAGTTGAACGAGGCCGCGGCCAGCGTCTTCTCCGGCCCGATCGGCAGCCGCAGCTCGTACTTGAGTTCCAGCAGCCGCTGCGACCACGCCCGCTGCGGGGACTCGACGCTGCCGAAGAACGGGTCGTTGCCGACCTCGCAGTGCCCGCCCAGCCCCAGTTCCTCGGCGAACGCGGTGGTCAGCTCCAGCATGCGGCGGCGCTGCTCGAGCACCCGCTCCCGCGTGCCGAGGAAGACGATCTCGCGGATGGTGAAGTCCCACAGTCGTTCCAGCGAGCGCCAGTACCGCGACTCGTGCCGGAAGGACTTGCCGCGCGCGGTGATCACCAGGCCGGGCGCGGGCAGCGGCTGGTCCTGCAGGTGCCGGTAGGTGTGGTAGCACATGGTCGGCGGCAGGCAGTGCGAGGTGTCGCCGCAGTAGTCCAGCAGGCCGGGCAGTTCCCCGTCGCCCGCCTGGACGTCGGAGAGGAAGCCGCGGTAGTTGTCCGCGTCCGCGTGCAGCCGGGTGACCAGCATCAGGAAGTGCGGGAACGAGGTGAAGTACCCGCACCGGCGCATCGTCTCGGTCGCGATCAGCGTCGGGTACCGGTACTGCCGCGCGCCGAACTCGGCGGAGACCAGCTCGGTCAGCCGCCGGTCGAAGTACTCCATCAGCGCGGTGACGGCCGGGCCGAGCGCGAACTGCCCCGGTCCCATGTGGACCAGTTCCCCCGAGGTGAGCAGTTCCTCGGCGACGTCGTGCACCTCACCGGCGTGGGGTGAGCTCCAGACGACCCGCGGTGGCCCGGCGCGCTGCGGGCGGACCTCCTCGTCGGCCATCCGGTTGACCTTGGCCGCCAGCTCGGCGGTGTCGGCCGGGCCGTCGGTGCTGAGCACCACCTCGGTCAGGTCGCCGCCGGGCCCGGGCAGCTTGAAGTCCACAATGGACTCGGAAAGGAAGTAGATGCGCTGCGCCAGTTCCCCGGTCAGTTCGGCGGGGAGCGGTGCGGTCAGCGCGATGCGGTGTTCGGCCATGGGTGCCTCCTCGGCGGTCACGCTCAGCTGGGCACGCCGAGCAGGCTGGCGACGATGTCGCGCTGGATTTCCGAGGTACCGCCGTAGATCGTGCCGCCGAGCGCGTCACGGAGCTCGCGTTCGACGCCGAACTCGGTGAGGTACCCGCGGGCACCGTGCAACTGGACCGCGTCGAGCATGGAGCTGAGGTGGCTCTCGCTGATCGCCAGCTTGGCGATCGCCGCGTCCAGCGGTGCCAGGTGGCCCTCGCGCTTGCGCCAGGCGACCTTGTACAGCGCCAGCCTGGCCAGCTCCAGGCGGACCTTCATGTCGGCGATGCGGTGGCGGACCGCCTGGTTGGTGCCGATCGGCCTGCCGAACTGCACGCGGTCGCGGGCGTGCGCGACGCAGTCGTCGAGCACCCGGTCCATCACGCCGATCTGGCTGGCGAACAGCAGGCTGCGCTCCCAGTCGATGGAGCTGGTGAACAGGTTGAACCCGTTGCCCTCGGCGCCGAGCAGGTTGGCCGCGGGCACCCGGCAGCCGTCGAGTTCCACCTGCCCCATCTCGGTCGACCGCAGCCCGGCCTTGTCCCAGCTGCGGCTCACCGTGACCCCGGGCAGGTCCCTGGTCACCACGAACGCGGTCAGCGCGCCGGCCGCCGGGGCGTCCGGGCCGCCGGTGCGGGCGAAGGTCAGGAACACGTCGGCGACCGGGGCGTTCGAGATGAAGGTCTTGGTGCCGTGCAACACGTATTCGTCGCCCTCGCGGACCGCGGTGGTGCGCATGCCGAGCACGTCCGAACCGGATTCCGGCTCGGTCAGCGCGTGCGCGCCGATCAGCGAACCGTCGGCCAGTCCCGGCAGGAAGCGGTTCTTCTGCTCCTCCGTGCCGTGCTCGACCAGGTAGACCGCGCACGCCCACAGGTGGTTGTTCAGCGCGAACACCAGGCCGTTGTCCCGGCAGCCGTACCCGAGCGCCTCCAGCCCGACGGCGATGGTGACCGGGTCGAGCCCGGAACCGCCGTACCCGGTGGGGATCGGCCAGCCGGTGAGGCCGAAGGCCGCGCACTTCTTCCACGATTCCCGGTCCAGCCGGGCCTGCCGGTCGCTCTCGGCCGCCGCGTCGCTCAGCTCGGTCCTGGCGAACCGGATGACCGACCGGCGCAGCGCCGCTTGCTCGGCTGTGATGCTGAAGTCCACCGAAGGATGCCCTCTCGTCAGCGGTTGGTCGGGGGAGTCACGTCGCGCTCGCGCGCGGCCATCGGCCGCACCAGCATTTCCGTGCGCAGCTCGACGATCAGGCGGTGCAGCGCGGCCGGGTGCGCTCCGGTGAGCCACTCGTCCGCCGCCGCCAGGTTCTCCGGCGTGAGTTCCCAGCCGGGGAAGAGGTGGACCACCGCGGGCAGCGCGCGTTCGCTGGACCGCCGCGCCCAGAGCTCGCCGATCTCCGCGAAGTAGCGGGCGCCGTACCCGGCCAGCAGCTCGCGCTGCGCGGGGTGGCGGAACCCGCCGATGATGGCGTCGCTGACCGCGTTGGGCAGGTCGTCGTCGGTCAGCGCCCGCCGCCACGCCTCGGCCTTGGCCTCCGGGGTGGGGCGCAGGGCGCGGGCGCGCTCGGCCTGGCGGCGGCCCGCGGCGGTGTCGTCGAGTTCGAGTGCTTCGTCGATTTCCTTGTCACCGGACCGGCCGTGGGCGACCAGGGCGTGCAGCAGCCGCCAGCGCAGGTCGGTGTCCACGGTCAGCCCGGCCAGTGGCGCGGTCCCGTCCAGCCAGCCGGACAGGTGGTCCAGCAGCGCGTCCTCCAGCGGGGCCGCGGCCAGCGCGTTGACGAAGGTGAGCTGCCGGTCGGAACCGGGCTCGGCGTCGGCGGCGAGTTCCCGCAGCACGCGGGTGAACTCGGGCCAGCCGTGGTGCCGCGCCCACTCGGGGTCGGCGTAGGAATCGAGCGCGGTCCGCGCCTGGGTGAGCAGCGCCTCCACCACGCTCAGCTCGGTCTCGGCGGCGATGCCCCCGGCCACCAGCCTGACGTAGTCCCGGGCGCGGAACTCGGCCGTGCGGGTCATCTCCCAGGCCGCCGACCAGCAGAGGCTGCGGGGGAGCGGGTCGGTGATGTCGGCGATGCGGTCGATCAGCGTGCTCAGCGACCGCGGGTCCAGGCGCAGGCTGCAGTAGGTCAGGTCGTCGTCGTTGACCAGCACGAGTTCGCCCGCCGGGAGGCCGGTGAGCTCGGGGACCGGGGTCAGCGCACCGGTGACGTCCAGCTCGATCCGGTGGGCGCGCACCAGCTTCCCGGTGTCGTCCGAGCGGTAGACACCGATCGCGACGCGGTGGGTCCGGCGTTCACCGGCCCCGGGCTCGGCGCCGCTCTGCTCGACCTCGAAGCGGCTGAACCGGCCGTCGGCATCGACTTCGTACCGCGGTCGCAGGGTGTTCAGGCCGGTGGTCTCCAGCCATTCGTCGCTCCACCAGGACAGATCGCGGCCGGAGGCTTCTTCGAGGGCGGCGAGCAGGTCGGCCAGGGTGGCGTTGCCCCAGGCGTGCTTGCCGAAGTAC
>NZ_JAFJMJ010000005.1 GCF_017309385.1 Amycolatopsis sp. 195334CR
AGCCGCAGGCCGGCGAGGAAGTTGTCCTGGCCGACGTAGGCGACCAGCTGCTTGAGCACGCTGGCGCCCTTGGCGTAGGTGATGCCGTCGAAGTTCACCTCGACCGCGTGCAGGTCGACGATGTCCGCCGCGATCGGATGCGTGGACGGGAGCTGGTCCTGCTGGTACGCCCAGGCCTTCTCGACGTTGGCGAAGCTGGTCCAGGCGTTGCGGTACTCGGTCGCTTCGGTCAGGGCGAGGACGCTGGCGAAGGTGGCGAAGGACTCGTTCAGCCAGAGGTCGTCCCACCAGCGCATGGTGACCAGGTCGCCGAACCACATGTGCGCCATCTCGTGGAGCAGCGTCTCGGCGCGGCGCTCGTAGGCGTACCGGGTGACGCGCGACCGGAACACGAAGTCTTCGAGGAAGGTGACCGCGCCGGCGTTCTCCATCGCGCCCGCGTTGAACTCGGGCACGAAGAGCTGGTCGTACTTGCCGAACGGGTAGGGCACGGCGAAGCGGTCGTGGTAGAAGGCGAGGCCCTGCTTGGTCTCGGTGAACAGCCGGTCGGCGTCGAGGTGCTCGGCCAGCGAGGCGCGGCAGTAGATGCCGAGCGGGATCTCGCCGTGGGCGTCGGCGTAGGTGTCGTGCCACGAGGCGAACGGACCTGCGACCAGCGCGACGAGGTAGGTCGACAGCCTGCCACTCGGGGAGAACACCGTGGTGACCGCGCCGTTCGCGGCGTCACGGGTGGTTTCGGGGCTGGTGTTGCCGATGACCGACCATTCGGCTGGCGCGGTCACTTCGAGGGCGAAGCTCGCCTTCAGATCGGGCTGGTCGAAGCAGGCGAACATGCGCTTGGCGTCGGCGGTCTCGAACTGCGTGTAGAGGTAGACGCCATGGTCGACCGGGTCGACGAAGCGGTGCAGGCCCTCGCCGGTGTTCATGTACCGGCACTCCGCGTGCACCACGAGTTCGTTGGTCTCGGCCAGCTCGGGCAGCGCGATGCCGTCCTCTTCGCGGTAGCCGGACACGTCGAGCGGCGTGCCGTTGAGCGTGGCCGAGTGGACCCGGTCGGCGATCAGGTCGATCCAGCTCGGTTCGCGCCGGGCACTGGTGAACCGGACCGTGGTGGTCGAGGAGAAGGTGGTGTCACCGGTGAGGTCGAGCGCGATCTGGTACGACTCGACGGCCAGCAACGCCGCGCGCTGCTCGGCCGCGACGCGGGACAGGTTGGGACTGGCCACGAAAAACCCCTCGCTCGTGCGGTAGGCGGTAACCGTCAAACTAGCGAGGGGAATGCGTCCGGAAAACGGCGTCGGTTGAACGCCAAATGAGACGGCCGAAACCGAGCGGAAAACGAGTGAACGGCGTTTTATCGGCGACGGGAGTGCTGCGCCAGCAAACGCGCGACGGCCCAATCCTGGGCGGCAACGCCGACCGATTTGAACACCGTGCGGCCTTTTGCTTCCGGGGGCGCCGACAACGCGTCCCCGAGTTCGAGCACGTCACCGCGTCGCAGCAACCCGGTGTCCAGCGCGTGCCGGATTTCCCCGGCTTCCCCGGCCGCGGCGAACTGGTCGACCAGCACCACCGAGGCGGTGCCCAGCAACTCGGCGGGCAGCTCCCGCATGGACGGCCGGAACGAGCCGATCGCGTTGACGTGCACGCGTTCCGGCAACGCGGACAGCTCGAACAGGGGATCGGGGGAGGAGGTCGCGCAGCACACCGCGTCGGCGGCGGCCACCGCATCGGCGGCGTTCTCGGCGACCCGCACGCGCACGTGCGGGAACTCGGTGGCCAGCGTGTCCAGCAGCGGGCCCACTCGTCGCGGACTCCGGTTCCACACGCTCAGGTCGCGGATGTCCCGGACCGCCAGTACCGCGCGAACCTGGTCAGCGGCCTGTGCTCCGGCCCCGAGCAGGGCGAGCCCGGTGGCCCCCGGTGCGGCCAGCAGATCGGTGGCGACTCCCGCCACGGCTCCCGTGCGCAGTGCGGTGACCGCTCCGGCTTCGGCGGTGAGCTGGCCGCCGTCGTCCGTCCACACGAGAGTCGCGACGATGGCCGGATCGCGGTCGAGCACCACCCCCGCGGTCTTCACCACGGCCGCGCCGCTGGGAGCGTGGTGCGCGGTCATCACCAGTACCGCCTGGTCGTCGGTGCCGAAGACGAGCCGGGGCGGCTGGGAGAAGTGCCCGGCGGCCAGGTCGGCGAACGCCTCGCGGACCGCGTCCACGGCCGCGGGCATGCCGATCGCGGCGCGAACCTCGGCAGCGCTGTAGTTCCCGGCTGCGGGCATTTCAGACGTCCCAATCGCGCAGCACCGCGTCGTGGTGCGCACCCGGCGGCGGGGGCGCGGCCGGAATCCCGGGGCGGGTGCGGGAGAACTCCGGGGCGGGGGCGGGCTGGCGGATCCCGTCGCGGGTGAAGAACCGGTCCCTGGCCTGGTGGTGCGGGTGCCCGGCGACCTCGTCGAGCGAGAGCACCGGGCTGACACAGGCGTCGGTGTTCTCGAAAACCCGCGTCCAGTGGTCACGCGGGTGCGCGGCGAACGCGCCGGCGAACCGGGCGCGCAGCACCGGCCAGCCGTCGCGGTCCTGCTGGCCGGGCAGGTCTTCCCCGGCCAGGCCGAGCCCGTCGAGCAGGGCGCGGTAGAACTGCGGCTCGATCGCGCCGACAGCGACCCAGCGGCCGTCGCGGCAGGTGTAGGTGTCGTAGAAGGGCGCGCCGCCGTCGAGCAGGTTGCCGCCGCGTTCGTCCTGCCAGGACCCGTACCCCCGCAGCATCCAGATCATCTGCATGAGCAGCCCGGTGCCGTCGATCATCGCCGCGTCGACCACCTGGCCGAGCCCGGAGCGCTCCCGCTCCCACAGCGCCGCGAGCACGCCGGCGACCAGGAACAACGAGCCGCCACCGAAATCGCCGACCAGGTTGAGCGGGGGCGCCGGCCGCTCGCCGGTGCCGATGGCGTGCAGTGCGCCGGTCAGCGCGAGGTAGTTGATGTCGTGGCCGGCGCGGTCGGCGAGCGGGCCGGTGCGGCCCCAGCCGGTGATCCGGCCGTAGACCAGCCGGGGGTTGCGGGCGTGGCAGTCGTCCGGGCCGAGGCCGAGGCGTTCGGCGACGCCCGGCCGGAACCCTTCGAGCAGCACGTCCGCGCGGTCGGCGAGGCGGCGCACCAGGTCCAGCCCGTCCGCCGACTTCAGGTCCGCGACCAGCGCCCGCTTGCCGCGCAGCAGGTGGTCCGGCCGGCCGCCGGTGAGGTCGAACCCGCCGCCGGGCCGGTCCACCCTGACCACGTCGGCGCCGAGATCGGCCAGCAGCATCGCGGCGTGCGGTGCGGGGCCGAGCCCGGCCAGTTCGAGGACCCGGAGTCCGGCCAGCGGGCCGGGCGGTGCGCTCACGGTTCCTCCTCGCGGCGGTCGGCGCGGTAGTTGATCACCCTGCCCTCGTTCCTAGCCGAGCTCGCCCGGCCTGTCCAGGTTGGACGGACAACATCACGATGACCATTTCGCCCGACGGTGAATCACTCGGACAGCCCAGTCATTCGCGCGCGCGGCGACGCTGCGTGGAGGAATTCCCCATTGTTGCGGGGACGAGAATTCCGTTGGTAGGCTCGGATTTGTCAGTGTGCCTTGACCTGGTGGGGCCTGGGGGCGTTTGCCGGACGCACACCGGTATCGCTTCTGACGGTTCCATTGAACCATGAATTCTCAATTTTTTGTTCCGTGAACCGATTATTCCTGTGGGGTGCTGATGGTGCAGCCGGGTGGCGGCGGTCGTGGTGCGTCGGGAGCCTGCGCGGACTGGGTCCGCGCCGAGCTCCAGGGGTGCCCGGTGGAACTGGTGGCGGTCGCCGGGTTGTCGGTCTCGGGCTCGCCCCGGCGCGCGGGCGAGGACGAGGCACACGTGGAGTCGCTGGCCGAAGCCGACGGCGAACTGCCGCCGATCCTGGTGCACGGCCCGTCGATGCGGGTGATCGACGGCGCGCACCGGGTGCGCGCGGCACTGGTGCGCGGGAGCACGCACATCGAGGCGCGGTGCTACCGGGGCAGCGAGGCGGACGCGTTCGTGCTGTCGGTGTACCTGAACACCGCGCACGGGCTGCCGCTGCCGCGGGCCGACCGGCGGGCCGCGGCACAGCGGATCCTCGCCTCGCACCCGCACTGGTCGAACCGGCGGATCGCGGTGGCGGCGGGGCTGGCCGCGGGCACGGTGGCGGCGCTGCGGGAGCGTTCGACTGGCCAGGATGAGCAGTTGAACGGCCGGGTGGGCCGCGACGGCCGCCGGCGGCCGGTGAACGCGGCGGTGGGCCGCCGCCTGGCCGGGAAACTGCTGGCGGAGGACCCGGACGCCTCGCTGCGCTCGATCGCGCGGCGGGCCGGGGTCTCGCCCGCCACCGTGCAGGACGTGCGGCGGCGGTTGCGGGCCGGGGACGACCCGGTGCCCCCGCCGCGGCGGGCCCGCGAGCGGCCGCCCGCCGAGGGCCGGGCGTGGCAGGTGTCGGCGGCGGAACTGCGGCAGACACTGGAGCAGATGAAGCGGGATCCGGCGCTGCGGTTCAGCGAGACCGGCCGGGGCCTGCTGCGGTGGCTCGACCGGCACGCCGGCGGCATGGGGGAGTGGGCGCAGCTCGCCGGTGCGGTGCCGAGCCACAGCACCTCACCGGTGGCGAACTTCGCGCGGATGTACGCCGCGGCGTGGACGGATCTGGCGGCCTCGCTGGAGGACGACCTCCCGGCCGGGCTGGAAGTGGCGCAGTGCTGAACACTGGAACGCGCCCGCGGTGATCCACTAGAAAAGGTGGGAACCGCGAGAAAGGCGCTGACCATGAGCAATCCGTTCGACCAGGAAGACGGCGTGTTCCTGGTGCTGGTCAACGACGAGGGGCAGCATTCGCTGTGGCCCGCCTTCGTCGACGCCCCGGCAGGCTGGACCCGGGTCCACGGTGAGGCGAGCCGCCAGGACTGCCTGGACTACGTCGAGGCCAACTGGACCGACCTGCGGCCGAAGTCCCTGATCGAGGCGATGAGCCGCGCGGAGTGACCGCCCGCTGATCCGCTGATTCGCTGATTCCGGACCGGTCCGGGGAAACCCGGGCCGGTTCGTGCTGCGCGTTTTCTCTTCTTTCTCTGCTGTAGAGCCTCCAGGAGCCGGTTCCATGCGTGAATTCCGCCTGCCCATTTCCTCTGCCCAGCGTGAGATGTGGCTGGCGCGGCAGCTCCACCCGCGTCCCGCCGCCCAGCGCATCGGGGAGTACCTGGAGATCCACGGCCCGGTCGACGTGGTGCTCTTCGAGCAGGCGTGCCGCCGGGTGGTGCGGGAGGCGGAGGCGCTGCGGACCCGGTTCGCCGAAGTGGACGGTGTGGTCTGGCAGTACGTGGTGCCGTTGCCCGACTGGCCGTTCACCTTGCTCGACTTCAGCGGTGAGGCCGACCCGGTCGCCGCGGCCGAGGACTGGATGTGGGACGAGCTGGCCCGGCCGCTCCACCCGGAAACGGGCCCGCTGTTCACCTTCGCGCTGCTCAAGCTCGCCGAGGACCACTTCGCCTGGTATCAGGGCTACCACCACCTCATCATGGACGTGGCGGGCTACGCGCTGGTGGCGCGGCGGCTGAGCGAGCTGTATTCCGCACTGGTCATGGGAACCGAAGCGCCCGAGTGTCCATTCGGGACACTGAGCGGCCTGGTGGCGGAGGACAACGCCTACCGCGAGTCCGCGGCCTACGCCGACGACCGCGCGTACTGGGGCCAGTACCTCACCGACGCCCCAGCCGCCCCGCGCCTGGTGGCCGAACCGGACCACCCCGCGGACTCGGTGCTCCGGCGCAGCGCCGAACTGACCGCCCAGGAAGCCGCGGCACTGCGGGAACTGGCGGCGGCCAACGGGGTCCGTCCGTCCACAGTGGCCATCGCGGCGGCGGCCGCCTATCTGCACCGGATGACCGGTGAACCCGAGGTGGTGCTCGGCCTTCCGGTGTCCGCCCGCACCTCGGAGACGCTGAAGCGGGTGCCCGGCATGGTGTCCAACGTGGTTCCGGTGCGCCTGCGGGTGACTCCCGGCCTGCCGTTCGCGGAACTGCTCCGCCGGACCGCCGACGAGGTCGGGCAAGCCATCCGGCACCAGCGCTTCCGGGGTGAGGAGGCCGCCCGCCAGGTGGGCGCGGGCGGGGACATCCGCCACCTCGTCGGCCTGGAGTTCAACTTCCTCGGCCAGGACTACACCTTCGAGTTCGGCGGCCACCGGGTCACCTCGAAGAGCATGTCGGTCGGCTACGTCGACGACGTGATGATCGGCGTCTACGACCGCCACCACGCGGGCGTCGGCGTGCACTTCGACGCGAACCCGGCACTGTACGGCGAAGATCTCGCGGCCGGCCACCACGGCCGGTTCCTCCGGCTGCTGCGCGATATCGCCACGATGTCCCCGGACCGGCCGGTGGGCGCGATCGACCTCCTCGACCGTGGTGAGCGCGAGCGCGTGCTGGTGGAGTTCAACCGCACCGCGGACGTGGGGAACGTGCTCATCCCGGAGTTGTTCGCCCGGCAGGCCGCCCGTACCCCCGACGCGATCGCCGTGGTGTGCGGTGATGAACGTCTGTCCTATGCGGACTTGGATGTGGCGTCGAACCGGCTCGCGCACCAGTTGATCGCACGGGGTGCGGGCCCGGAACGGGTGGTGGGACTGGCCTTGCCGCGCTCGGCCGACTTGCTGGTCGCGGTGCTCGGTGTGCTCAAGGCGGGTGCGTCCTACCTGCCGATCGACCCCGGCTACCCGGCGGATCGCGTCGAGTTCATGCTCCGCGACGCAGACCCGGTGCTGGTGCTGGACTCCATCGAAGAGGGTGGCGACCCGGGTCCGGTCACCACGACGGTGTCACCGCTGAACCAGGCCTACGTGATCTACACGTCCGGTTCGACCGGCACTCCGAAGGGCGTGTCCGTCTCGCACGCTTCGCTGGCCAACCTGGTCGCCTGGGCCGTGGAGATGTTCGGCCCCGACGAGCTGGCTCACGTCCTTTCGTCGACCTCGCTGAGTTTCGACGTTTCCGCGTTCGAGCTGTTCGCGCCGCTGGCCTGCGGGGGCACGGTCGAGGTGGTCTCCAGCGCGATGGCCCTGCCGGACCACCCCGGTGCCAGCCTGCTCAGCGGCGTGCCGTCGGCGCTGGGGGACCTGGTGGCCGACGGCTCGGCCGAGGTGTCGCGGACCGTGGTCTTCGCGGGCGAAGCGCTTCCGCCGGAGCTGGTGCGCCGCATGCCCTCGGGGCTGCGGGTGGTGAACGCCTACGGCCCGACCGAGGCGACGGTGTACGCGGCCACGTGGGAGGCCGGGGACCCGGGCGCGGTCACGCCGATCGGGCGGCCGGTCGCCGGGCTCGGCCTCTACGTCCTGGACGGCGGCCTGCGCCCGGTCCCGATCGGCGTGCCCGGTGAGCTGTACCTCTCGGGCGCGGGCGTGGCGCGCGGTTACCTGGGACGGCCGGGGCTGACGGCCACACGGTTCGTGGCCAACCCGTTCGGAGCGGGCCGGATGTACCGCACCGGCGACGTGGTGCGCTGGCGCGCCGACGGTGAGCTGGAGTACCTCGGCCGCACGGACGACCAGGTGAAGCTGCGGGGCTTCCGCATCGAACTCGGGGAGATCGAGTCGGTGCTGACCGGCCATCCCGGGGTCGCGCGGGCGGTGGTGGTCGCCCGCGAGGAGCGGCTGGTCGGCTACGTGGTCCCGGCGGGCGGTCAGGACGGCGACGACCAGGCGCGGATCCGGCAGTGGCAGCAGGTCTACGACGACCTCTACGCCACCGGTTCCGGCTTCGCCGGCTGGACCAGCAGTTACACCAAGGAACCCATTCCGCGGGCTCAGATGCGCGAGTGGCGTGACCGGACGGTCCGCCGGATCCTCGAGTTCGAGCCGCGGAACGTGCTGGAGCTCGGGGTGGGCACCGGCCTCATCCTCGGCGAGACCGCGCCCCACTGCGACAGCTACTGGGCCACGGACTTCTCCCCCCAGGTCATCGAAGGCCTGCGGGGGCGGGTCCCGGCGCGCACCGAACTGCGCTGCCAGCCCGCCGATGACGCGACCGGCCTGCCCGAGAACCACTTCGACGTGGTCGTCATCAACTCCGTGGTGCAGTACTTCCCGCACGCCGGTTACCTCACCGACGTGCTGCGCACCGCCACCCGGCTGCTCGCCCCCGGCGGTGTCATCTTCGTCGGGGACGTGCGCGACAAGGAACTCGCGCGGTGCTTCCACACCGCCGTCCAACTGCACCAGGGCGCGGAGAACGCGGTCAGCGCGGCGGAGCAGGCGGTTCTCCGTGAGAAGGAACTCCTGGTCGACCCCGCGTTCTTCAGCGCGTTCGCCGCGGAGACGCCGGGCGTGGAGTGGGCGGACGTACGCCTCAAACCCGGCACCTACCACAACGAACTGAGCCGGTACCGCTACGACGTGGTGCTGCACACCCGGCCCGCGGGCACCGGCCCGGTGGCCACCACGCGGTTCACCGGCGTCGGCGAAGTACTGCGGCACCTGCGCGAAGACCAGCCGGAGGCGCTGCGGGTGGAAGCCATCCCGAACGCGCGCCTCGCCGCCGAAGTCGCCGCGCACGACCTGCTCCGGCAAGGCGGGTCCACTGAGGACGCACTGCGGGCGTTGCACGCGCCCGCGATCGGCGCGGTCGATCCGCACGCCCTGCTCGAATCGGTGACCGAGCTGGGCTACCGCGCGACCGCCACGTGGTCCGCGAAGCACGAGCAGTTCGACCTGGTCTGCGTCCGCGGTGACCTGCCCTTCCCGGTGCCCCCGTCACCCGGCCGGACATCCTCGGCGCACACGAACACCCCCGGTCGCCAGGACGTCGGGGCGCTGGCCACCGGCGTGCGCTCGTACGCCGCCGACTGGCTGCCGGAGTACATGGTGCCGTCGGCGGTGGTGGTGCTGGACGAACTGCCGCTGACGGTGAACGGCAAGCTGGACCGGCGCGCGCTGCCCGCCCCCGAGTTCCGGCGCGAGGTGGCCCAGGAACCGCGGAACGCCACCGAACTGGCGTTGTGCGCGCTGTTCGCCGAGATCCTCGGCCTGCCCGAGGTGGGCACCAACGAAAGCTTCTTCGACCTGGGTGGGCATTCCCTGCTGGGGATGCGGCTGGTGGCGCGGGTCCGCGGGGTGCTCGGTGCCGAACTCGGCGTGCGCGAGCTGTTCGAAGCACCCACCGTCGCGGCACTCGCGCGACGGCTGACCAGCGCGGACGCGGCCAGGGCCGCGCTGGCCCCGGTCGATCGGCCCGAGTTCGTCCCGTTGTCGTTCGCCCAGGCGCGGTTGTGGTTCCTGCACCGGCTCGAAGGCCCGTCACCGACCTACAACATCCCGCTGGCACTGCGGCTGACCGGTCCGCTGGACGTCGAAGCGCTCGAACTCGCGCTCGCCGACGTGGTGGCCCGGCACGAGAGCCTGCGCACGATCTTCCCGGAGATCGACGGCGTCCCGCACCAGCACGTGCTCGACGAGGCCCGCCCGGCGTTGATCCGCACGGAGGACGTCAAGGCGGCAGGCACCGCTGCCCGGCACGTGTTCGACCTGGAGCACCAGCTCCCCGTGCACGCCGAACTGATCCGCACCGGCGACGACGAGCACGTGCTCATGCTGGTGGTGCACCACATCGCCGGCGACGGCTGGTCGTTCCGCCCGCTGTGGCGCGACCTGGGCACGGCGTACGCGGCGCGGTGCGCGGGCGAGGCACCCGGCTGGGCACCGCTGCCGGTGCAGTACGCGGATTACACGCTGTGGCAACGTGAAGTGCTCGGTGACCCGGCCGATCCGGACAGCGAGATCGCCACCCAGGTCGAGTACTGGAAGCACGCGCTGGCCGGGCTGCCCGAGCGCATCACCCTGCCCGTCGACCGGCCCCACCCGCAGATCGCCTCGTTCGAGGGCGAAACCGTCTCCTTCGCGTGGTCCGCCCGGCTGCGCGCGCGGCTGGACGAACTGGCCCGCGACTGCGGCGCGAGCTTGTTCATGGTGGTCAACGCCGCGCTGGCGGCTTTGTTGTCCCGGCTCGGTGCGGGCGACGACATCCCGATCGGTGCCGCGATCGCGGGCCGCACCGACGAAGCTCTCGACGACTTGGTCGGGTTCTTCGTGAACACGCTGGTCCTGCGCACGGACACCTCCGGCGATCCGACCTTCCGCGACCTGGTGGCGCAGGTGCGCGAGCGCAGCCTGGAAGCCTATGCCCACCAAGACGTGCCGTTCGAGCACCTGGTGGAGATCCTGAACCCGGAGCGCTCGCTGGCGCACCAGCCGTTGTTCCAGGTCGTGCTCGCCTGGCAGAACATGGCCGAGGGCGAGGCCGAACTGCCCGGGCTGGTCGCGGTGCCGGAGTTCGCGGACACCGGCACGGCGAAGTTCGACCTGTCCGTGCAGGTACTGGCGGGCCGGGCCACCGGACGCCTCGAAGGCCGCGTCGAGTTCAGCACCGACGTGTTCGACCGGTCCACTGTGGAACTACTGGTGGCCAGGCTGGAGCGCCTGCTCGAAGCGGTCGCCGCCGAGCCGGACCGGCGGATCGGCGAGATCGGCCTGCTGGACGCCGCCGAACGCGAGCGCGTGCTGGTGGAGTTCAACCACACCGGCGAGGTGGCCACCGGGGCGGCGACCATTCCCGGGTTGTTCGCCGCGCAGGCCGCCCGTACCCCTGACGCGATCGCCGTGGTGTGCGGTGATGAACGTCTGTCCTATGCGGACTTGGATGTGGCGTCGAACCGGCTCGCGCACCAGTTGATCGTGCGGGGTGCGGGCCCGGAGCGGGTGGTGGGGCTGGCGTTGCCGCGTTCGGCCGAGTTGGTGGTCGCGGTGCTGGGCGTGCTCAAGACCGGGGCGGCCTACCTGCCCATCGACCCGGACTACCCGGCGGATCGCGTCGAGTTCATGCTCGACGACACGAATCCCGTGCTGGTGCTGGACTCCATCGAGGACGGTGGCGATCCGGGGCCGGTCACCACCACGGTGTCACCGCAGAACCAGGCCTACGTGATCTACACGTCGGGCTCGACGGGCACGCCCAAGGGCGTCAGCGTCACGCACCAGAACGTCTGCCGCCTCTTCGACGCCCTGCGGCCCACCGTGGCGATGGACGCTTCGCAGGTGTGGACGCTGTTCCATTCGTACGCCTTCGACTTCTCCGTGTGGGAGATGTGGGGCGCGCTCCTGCACGGCGGACGGCTGGTGGTGGTGCCCCAGGACACCGCGCGGTCCCCGGAGGAGTGCCTGCGCCTGCTCGCCGACGAGCAGGTCACGGTGCTGAGCCAGACACCGTCGGCCTTCTACGCGCTGATGGAGGCCGACCAGGGCCGGCCGCTGGCGGTGCGCTCGGTCGTGTTCGGCGGTGAAGCCCTGGACGCGGCCCGGGTCGCGCACTGGGCCGAGCAGGCCACCTTGATCAACATGTACGGCATCACCGAGACCACGGTCCACGTGACCCAGCGGGTCCTGTCGAGCGGTGCTGATGGCATCGGGGTGCCGCTGCCCGACCTGTCGGCGTACGTGCTCGACCGCGGGCTGCGCCCGGTGCCGGTCGGCGTGCCGGGGGAGTTGTACGTCTCGGGTGGCGGGGTGGCCCGCGGGTATGTCGGGCGACCGGGGCTGACGGCCTCGCGGTTCGTGGCCAACCCCTTCGGGCCGGGCCGGATGTACCGGACCGGGGACGTGGTGCGCTGGCGTTCGGACGGCGAGCTGGAGTACCTCGGCCGCAGCGACGAGCAGGTCAAGATCCGCGGGTTCCGCATCGAACCGGGTGAGGTCGAGGCCGTGGTGGCGCGCAACCCGGTGGTCGCGCGGGCGGCCGTGGTCGTGCGCGAGGACCGTCCTGGCGACAAGCAGCTCGTCGCGTACGTGGTCCCGGCGCGGGACAGCGCGGCCGGTGAGCAGCAGATCCAGGGCTGGCAGGAGGTCTACGACGACCTCTACCTGACCACGGACGCCGTGGCCCTCGGCAGCAACTTCGACGGCTGGAACAGCAGTTACACCCGGGAACCGATCCCGCTCGAGGAAATGCGCGAGTGGCGGGACGAGACGGTCAAGCGGGTTCTGGCGTTCGAGCCGCGGAACGTGCTGGAGATCGGTGTGGGTTCCGGTCTGCTGCTGAGCGAGATCGCGCCGCACTGCAGGAGCTACTGGGGCACCGATCTGTCCACT
>NZ_JAFJMJ010000006.1 GCF_017309385.1 Amycolatopsis sp. 195334CR
GGGCGGGGTGGTTTTTGTCGGCGACGTGCGGAACCGGGAACTCGCCCGCTGCTTCCACACCGCCGTGCAACTTCACCAGGGCGCGGAGAACGTGCTGGCCGCGGCGGACAAGGCCGCGCTGTCGGAGGAAGAGCTGCTGGTCGCCCCGGCGTTCTTCCCGGCATTCGCCGAGCACGTGCCCGGTCTGGAATGGGCCGAAGTCCGGCTCAAAGCCGGAGCGCACCACAACGAACTCACCCGCTACCGCTACGACGCCGTGCTGCACACCCGGGCCGAGTCCCCGCGCGAGGTGCCCGTGGTGGCCTACGAGGACCTGGCCGGACAGCTCCCCGAGGCCGTGCGGGTGACCGGCCTCCCGAACGCCCGCGTCGCCCAGGAAGCCGCCGCGCGCGAAGTGCTCGAACGAGGCGGCTCCAGTGCCGACGCCCTGGCTGTGTCCGTCGACGCGGTGGATCCGCACGAACTGGCTGAATCACTGGAAGCACGTGGATACCTGGTCGCGGCGACCTGGTCGCGGAATCCCGAGCAGTTCGACCTCGTAGTCGTGCGGGACGGCCTGCCGTTCCCGCGAATCGCCCCCGCGCCCGCCGGCGAGTTCTCCCCGGCTGCCTTCACCAACAGCCCGGCGACCCGCCGCGACGCCGGTGAAGTCGTCACGGCGGTGCGTGCTCACGCGGCGGAGTGGTTGCCGGAGTTCATGGTGCCGTCGGCGGTGGTGGTGCTGGACGAGCTGCCGTTGACGGTGAACGGAAAGCTGGATCGGCGTGCTTTGCCCGCCCCGGAGTTCGGAGCGGGGATCAGGCAGGAGCCGCGCAATGCGGCGGAGCACCAGTTGTGCGGCTTGTTCGCCGAGGTGCTCGGGGTGCCGGAAGTCGGCACGAACGAGAGCTTCTTCGAGCTGGGCGGGCATTCGCTGCTGGCCACCCGCCTGGTGGCCCGGGTGCGCACGGCGTTCGGGGTGGAGCTGGGCGTGCGGGCGCTGTTCGAGGCGCCCACGGTGGGTGCGCTGGCGCGCCGCCTCACCGGGGCGGGTGCCGCGCGAGCGGCCCTGACCCGGGTCGAGCGACCGGAGCACGTTCCGCTGTCCTTCGCGCAGTCGCGCCTTTGGTTCCTGAACCGCTTCGAAGGTCCTTCGCCGACCTACAACATCCCGCTCGCCCTGCGGCTGACCGGGCAGCTCGATGTGGAAGCGCTCGAACTCGCGCTGGCCGACGTGGTGGCCCGGCACGAGAGCCTGCGCACGGTGTTCCCCGAGATCGACGGCAGGCCGTGGCAGCGCGTGCTCGAGCGCGTGCGGCCCGAGCTGACCGTTACCGACGTGGACGACCTCGACCACGCCCTGGCCGGGACCGCCCGGCACATCTTCGACCTGGAATCCGAGATCCCGGTGCGGGCCGAGCTGTTCCGCACCGGGCCCGAGGACCACGTGCTCCTGGTCGTGGTCCACCACATCGCGGGCGACGGCTGGTCGCTGCGTCCTTTGTGGAGCGACCTGAGCACGGCGTACGCGGCCCACCGCGACGGCCGGGCACCGGACTGGGCACCGCTGCCCGCGCAGTACGCGGACTACACGTTGTGGCAACGCGAAGTGCTCGGCGCGGTGGACGACCCGGGCAGCGAGATCGCCTCGCAGGTCGCCTACTGGAAGCAGGCACTGGCTGGGCTGCCCGAACGGATCACCCTGCCCACGGACCGGCCCTACCCGCACCTGGCCTCCTACGCGGGCGACACGGTGACCTTCGGCTGGTCGCCCGACCTGCGCGCGCGGCTGGAAACCCTGGCCAAGGACGCCGGGGCGAGCTTGTTCATGGTGGTCAACGCCGGATTGGCCGCGTTGTTGTCCCGGCTCGGTGCGGGCGACGACATCCCGATCGGCGCCGCGATCGCGGGCCGCACCGACGAAGCCTTGGACGACCTGGTCGGGTTCTTCGTGAACACACTGGTCCTCCGCACGGACACCTCCGGCGACCCGACCTTCCGCGAACTCCTGGACCGGGTGCGTGAGCGCAGCCTGGAGGCGTACGCGCACCAGGACGTGCCCTTCGAACACCTCGTGGAGATCCTGAACCCGGAGCGCTCGCTCGCCCACCAGCCGCTGTTCCAGGTCATGCTGGCCTGGCAGAACATGCCCGCCGGCGGGGCCGACCTGCCGGGGCTGTCCGTGGTGCCGGAGTTCGTCGGCACCGGCACGGCGAAGTTCGACCTGTCCGTCTACCTGATCGACGGCGAACTGGAAGGCTTCGCCGAGTTCAACACCGACGTGTTCGACCGGTCCACAGTGGAATCCATCCTGGCCAGGCTGGAGCGCCTGCTGACCGCGGTGGCCGAGGATCCGGGCCGTCGCCCCGGGACGGTCGACCTGCTCGACGACGCCGAGCGCGAGCGCGTGCTCGGCGAGTTCACCAACACCGGCCTGGCCGTCGGCACCGCCACGGTGGCGGAGATGTTCACCCAGCAAGCGGAGCGCACCCCGGACGCGGTCGCGGTGATCTGCGGGGACGAGTCCGTCTCCTACCGCGAGCTCGACGTGGCGTCGAACCAGCTCGCGCGCCTGCTGGCCGAAGCCGGTGCCGGGCCCGAGCGGATCGTCGCGCTGGCCGTGCCGCGGTCGGTCGAGATGATGGTGGCGGTGCTGGCCGTGACGAAGACCGGCGGCGCCTACCTGCCGATCGATCCGGAGTACCCGGCCGAGCGGCTGGAGTTCATGCTCCGCGACGCGGCGCCCGTGGTGGCGGTGAGCACCGCGTCCGTTCGCCGGGTGTTCGACGGCACGGGGCTGCCCGTGGTGGAGTACGACCCGCGGCGGCTGGCGGACCAGGAACCGGGACCGGTCCGGTGCTCGGTCCACGGCCTGAACCAGGCGCACGTGATCTACACGTCGGGCTCGACCGGCACGCCGAAGGGTGTCGCGGTGTCGCACGCGGCCGTCGCCAACCTGGTGGTGTGGGCGGCGACCGTCTTCGACGACGACGAACTGTCGCACGTGTTCGCCTCGACCTCGCTGAGCTTCGACGTGTCCGTGTTCGAGATGTTCGCGCCGCTCGTGCGCGGGGGCGCGGTCGAGGTGGTCGCCAGCGCGCTCGCCCTGCCCGGCCGCCCCGGTGGCAGCCTGACCAGCGGCGTGCCGTCCGCGCTGGGGCAGCTGGTGCTCGACGGTTCGGTCGACGTCTCGCGCACGGTGGTGTTCGCCGGTGAGGCGCTGTCGCCGGAACTCGTGCGAGGGGTCCGCGCGGCACGGCCGGACCTTCGGCTGGTCAACGCCTACGGGCCGACCGAAGCGACCGTGTACGCGGCGGCGTGGGAGGCGGACGGCGACCTCGGCGGGCACGTCACGCCGATCGGGCGGCCGGTCGCCAACCTGCGGCTCTACGTGCTGGACCGGGGTCTGCGTCCGGTGCCGGTCGGGGTGCCGGGGGAGTTGTACGTCGCGGGCGCGGGAGTGGCCCGCGGATACCTGGGCCGCTCCGGGCTGACGGCTTCGCGGTTCGTGGCGAACCCCTTCGGCGACGGGGTGATGTACCGGACCGGGGACGTGGTGCGCTGGCGTGCCGACGGTGAGCTGGAGTACCTCGGCCGCGGGGACGACCAGGTCAAGATCCGCGGGTTCCGGATCGAGCCCGGCGAAGTGGAGTCGGTGGTCGCGGCGCACCCCGCGGTGGCGCAGGCGGTGGTGCTCGTCCGCGACGAACGCCTGATCGGCTACGTGGTGCCCGCCGACGAGGACGACGAAGCCCAGGTCAGCGGCTGGCAGCAGGTGTACGACGACCTCTACGCCACCGCGGCCGAGGTCCCGCTGGGCAGCGACTTCGCCGGCTGGCACAGCAGTTACACCAGGGAACCCATTCCGGTGGTGGAGATGCGGGAGTGGCGGGACGAGACCGTGCGCCGGATCCGCGAGTTCGCCCCGCGGCACGTGCTCGAAATCGGGGTGGGTTCCGGCCTGATCCTCAGCGAGGCGGCGCCGGGGTGTGAGAGCTACTGGGGCACGGACTTCTCGCCGGAGGTCATCGAGCGTCTGCGCCGCCAGGTGGCCGAGCGGCCGGAGCTGGCCGGGCGCACCGAACTGCGTTGCCAACCGGCGGACGACGTCACCGGTCTGCCCGAGGGCCGCTTCGATGTGGTGGTGATCAACTCGGTGGTGCAGTACTTCCCGCACGCCGACTACCTCGCCGACGTTCTGCGCTCGGTCACGCGGTTGCTGGCTCCGGGCGGCGTGGTTTTTGTCGGCGACGTCCGCAACAAGCGCCTCGCCGCCCACTTCCACACCGCGATCGGTGTGGTGCCGCAGGAGAAGGAACTCCTGGTGGATCCGGCGTTCTTCCCGGCGTTCGCAGAGCACGTCCCCGGTCTGGAGTGGGCCGACGTCCGGCTCAAGGGCGGCGCGTACCACAACGAACTGACCCGCTACCGCTACGACGTGGTGCTGCACACGCGGCCGGTACCGGAGTCCGAAGTGGACACCGTGCCGTTCACGGGCGTCGAGGACCTGTTGCGGCGGCTGGGCTCCGACATCCTTCGCGTCGAAGGCGTCCCGAACGCCCGCCTTACCGACGAAGCCGCCGTCGACCCCCACGAGCTGATCCTGTCGGTGACCGAACGCGGCTACCGCGCCCGCGCCACCTGGTCCCGCCGCGACGAGCAGTTCGACCTCGTGTGCGTGCGGAACGGGCTCCCCTTCCCACGCCCGAAGACCGCGCGTACCGGGGTCTTCTCGCCGGGCGCGTACACCAACCGGCCCGCGAGCAGGCACGACATCGGGGCGCTGGCCAACGCCGTGCGTGCCTTCGCCGGCGAGCGCCTGCCGGAGTACATGGTGCCCGCGGCGGTGGTGGTGCTCGACGAACTGCCGTTGACGGTCAACGGCAAGCTGGACCGGCGTGCCCTGCCCGCCCCGGAGTTCGGCGGGACCGGGACCAGGCAGGAACCGCGCAACGCCGCCGAGCACCTGCTGTGCGGTCTGTTCGCCGAGGTGCTCGGGCTGCCCGAGGTGGGCACGAACGAGAGCTTCTTCGACCTCGGCGGGCATTCGCTGCTGGCCACCCGCCTGGTCGCCAGGGTGCGCACGGCCTTCGACGTCGAACTGGGCGTGCGTGCGCTGTTCGAGGCACCCACGGTCGGCGCGCTGGCCCGGCGCCTGGGCGGGGCCGGTGCGGCACGGGCCGCGCTGGTGCCGGTCGACCGGCCCGAGGTCGTGCCGTTGTCGTTCGCGCAGTCGCGCCTGTGGTTCCTGAACCGGTTCGAAGGCCCGTCACCGACCTACAACATCCCGCTGGTACTGCGGTTGTCCGGCCCGCTCGACCTCGTGGCGCTGGAGTCCGCCCTGGCCGACGTGGTGGCCCGGCACGAAACCCTCCGGACGGTGTTCCCCGAGGTCGACGGCGTGCCGCGGCAGCAGGTGCTCGACGACGTGCGCCCGGAGCTGCCGGTGACGGTGGTGCGTGCGTTCGCCCCCGCGGAAACAGCGGCCCGGCACCTCTTCGACCTGGAGACGGAGATCCCGCTGCGGGCGGAGCTGTTCCGCGTCGGCGACGAGGACCACGTGCTGGTGCTGGTCATGCACCACATCGCCGCCGACGGCTGGTCGCTGGCCCCGCTGGCCAGGGATCTGAGCACCGCCTACGCCGCCCGGCGGGCCCGCCGCGCGCCGGAGTGGGCGCCGCTGCCGGTGCAGTACGCGGACTACACGCTGTGGCAACGCGAACTCCTCGGAGCGCTGGAGGACTCCGGCAGCGAACTCGCTTCGCAGGTCACCTACTGGAAGCAGGCACTGGCGGACCTGCCCGAGCGGATCACCCTGCCCACCGACCGGCCGTACCCGCCGACCGCGACGTTCCGCGGTGACACGGTGTCCTTCGAGTGGCCGGAGGACCTGCGGAACCGGCTCGAAGACCTCGCCCGTGACAGTGGTGCGAGCTTGTTCATGGTGGTCAACGCCGCGCTGGCGGCGTTGTTGTCCCGGCTCGGCGCGGGCGACGACATCCCGATCGGTGCCGCGATCGCGGGCCGCACCGACCAGGCACTGGACGAGTTGGTCGGGTTCTTCGTGAACACGCTGGTCCTGCGCACGGACACCTCGGGCGATCCGACTTTCCGCGAGTTGCTGGAGCGGGTGCGTGAGCGGAGCCTGGCGGCGTACGCGCACCAGGACGTGCCGTTCGAGCACCTGGTGGAGATCCTGAACCCGGAGCGTTCGCTCGCCCATCAGCCGCTGTTCCAGGTCGCGCTCGGCTGGCAGAACATGCCCGTGGACGAGGTCGCGCTGCCCGGGCTGGCCGCCGTTCCCGAGTTCCTCGGCACCGGCACGGCGAAGTTCGACCTGTCCGTGCACGTCCTCGCGGGCGGGAAGACCGGGCGGCTGGCCGGGATCGCCGAGTTCACCACCGACGTGTTCGACCGGTCCACTGTGGAATCCCTGCTGGCCAGGCTGGAGCGCCTGCTGACGGCGGTCGCCGCCGACCCGGATCGCCGGACCGGGGCGATCGACCTGCTCGACGCCGCCGAACGCCGTCAGTGGGCGGAATTCTCCGACGGCGGCCCGGCGCCCGCGGCCGTCACCGTGCCGGAGGTGTTCGCCGAATGGGCGGCGCGCACCCCGGACGCGGTCGCGCTGGTGCGCGGGGACGAATCCTGGTCGTACGCGGAACTGGACGCGGCCTCCAACCGGCTCGCGCACCACCTGATCGCGCGGGGTGCCGGGCCGGAACGGGTGGTGGCGCTCGCCCTGCCGCGGTCGGCGGACCTCGTGGTCGCCGTGCTGGCGGTGCTGAAGGCCGGGGCCGCGTACCTGCCGATCGATCCGGCGTACCCGGTCGACCGGATCGAGTTCATGCTCCGCGACGCCGCTCCGGCGCTGGTGCTGACCGAGTTGCCGGACTACCACGCCGAGCCGGAGGCACGCCCGGTCACGCTGTCGCCGCTGAACCAGGCGTACGTGATCTACACGTCCGGTTCGACCGGTGTGCCGAAGGGCGTCTCGGTGTCGCACGCGGGCATCGCCTCGCTGGTGGAGACCCAGCGTGACCGGCTCGGCCTTACGGACCGGAGCCGGGTGCTGCAGTTCGCCTCCCCGAGTTTCGACGCGGCGTTCTGGGAACTGTGCATGGCGTTCGGCTCGGGCGCCACGCTGGTGCTGCCCGAAAGCCGTGAGCTCGGCGAACTCGCGGCGGTGGTCGAGCGGTTCGGCGTGACGCACGCGCTGCTGACGCCCAGCGCACTCGCCGCCGTTCCGGCCGGAAGCCTGCCGGCCCTGACCCATCTGATCGTCGGCGGTGAAGCCTGTTCCCGTGAGCTGGTCGCGGCCTGGGCACCCGGGCGGCGGATGGTCAACGCCTACGGGCCGACGGAATCCACGGTGTGCGCGGTGCTCAGTTCACCGCTGTCCGTTGTGGACCCGGTGGTGCCGATCGGCCGTCCCGTGGTGGGCACGTCGGTGTACGTGCTCGACCGCGGGCTGCGGCCGGTGCCGGTCGGGGTACCGGGGGAGTTGTACGTCTCGGGTGCCGGGGTGGCACGGGGGTATCTGGGCCGGGCCGGGCTGACCGCGTCGCGGTTCGTGGCCGATCCGTTCGGGTCCGGTCGCATGTACCGGACGGGCGACCTGGTGCGCCGGCGCGCGGACGGCGAGCTGGAGTACCTCGGCCGCGGGGACGACCAGGTCAAGGTGCGGGGCTTCCGGATCGAGCCCGGCGAGGTCGAATCGGTGGTGGCCGGGCATCCCGGGGTGGCGCGGGCCGCCGTCGTCGCCCGCGACGAACACCTCGTGGCCTACGTGGTGCCGTCCGGGCACGAGGACGAGGAGGCCGACGAACAGCAGGTCGAGGGTTGGAAGCAGCTCTACGACGAGCTGTACACCCGGACCGACGCGGTCCCGCTCGGCAGCAACTTCGACGGCTGGAACAGCAGTTACACCAAGGAACCGATCCCGCCGGTGGAGATGCGGGAGTGGCGGGACCAGACCGTGCGGCGGATCCTGGCCTTCGAACCGCGCCGGGTGCTGGAGATCGGGGTGGGTTCGGGCCTGATCCTCAGTGAGGTCGCGCCCCGGTGCGAGAGCTACTGGGGCACCGACCTCTCGCCA
>NZ_JAFJMJ010000007.1 GCF_017309385.1 Amycolatopsis sp. 195334CR
CCGCTATAACCACCGAAACACTACGAAACAAACACACTAGTGTCGTAACACGTGCTCTGGTGTGGTGTTTCAGAGCCGTAGAGTGGATGCGAAGCACCTTTGTAGCAAGTCCTCGGCCTATTAGTACCAGTCAACTCCACACATTACTGCGCTTCCATTTCTGGCCTATCAACCCAATCGTCTCTTGGGGGCCTTAACCCACAAAGGGGTGGGATACCTCATCTAGGAACAGGCTTCCCGCTTAGATGCCTTCAGCGGTTATCCCTTCCGAACGTAGCTAACCAGCCATGCCACTGGCGTGACAACTGGCATACCAGAGGTTCGTCCGTCCCGGTCCTCTCGTACTAGGGACAGCCTTCCGCAAGTATCCTACGCGCGCGGCGGATAGGGACCGAACTGTCTCACGACGTTCTAAACCCAGCTCGCGTGCCGCTTTAATGGGCGAACAGCCCAACCCTTGGGACCTACTCCGGCCCCAGGATGCGACGAGCCGACATCGAGGTGCCAAACCATGCCGTCGATATGGACTCTTGGGCAAGATCAGCCTGTTATCCCCGGGGTACCTTTTATCCGTTGAGCGACACCCCTTCCACCAGGTGGTGCCGGATCACTAGTCCCGACTTTCGTCCCTGCTCGACCTGTCAGTCTCACAGTCAAGCTCCCTTGTGCACTTACACTCAACACCTGATTGCCAACCAGGCTGAGGGAACCTTTGGGCGCCTCCGTTACTCTTTGGGAGGCAACCGCCCCAGTTAAACTACCCATCAGGCACTGTCCCTCACCCAGATCATGGGCGTAGGTTCAGATTCCCAATCCGGCCAGAGTGGTATTTCAACAACGACTCCACACCCACTAGCGTGAGCGCTTCACAGTCTCCCACCTATCCTACACAAACCGAACCGAAAACCAATACCAAACTATAGTAAAGGTCCCGGGGTCTTTCCGTCCTGCCGCGCGTAACGAGCATCTTTACTCGTAATGCAATTTCGCCGGGCCTGTGGTTGAGACAGCCGGAAAGTCGTTACGCCATTCGTGCAGGTCGGAACTTACCCGACAAGGAATTTCGCTACCTTAGGATGGTTATAGTTACCACCGCCGTTTACTGGCGCTTAAATTCTCAGCTTCACCCCCCAAAAGGGAGTTAACCGGTCCTCTTAACGTTCCAGCACCGGGCAGGCGTCAGTCCGTATACATCGAATTACTTCTTCGCACGGACCTGTGTTTTTAGTAAACAGTCGCTTTCCGCTGGTCTCTGCGGCCACCCACCCCTAGCCTGTAAAAAGCTTCAGGATGTTTGGCCCCCCTTCTCCCGAAGTTACGGGGGCATTTTGCCGAGTTCCTTAACCACAGTTCACCCGATCGCCTTAGTATTCTCTACCTGACCACCTGTGTTGGTTTGGGGTACGGGCCGTGCACGCACTCGCTAGAGGCTTTTCTCGGCAGCATAGGATCACTCTACTTCACCTCAATCGGCTACGCATCACGTCTCAGCCTCATGAGCGGCGGATTTACCTACCACTCGGCCTACACGCTTACACCAGTACTACCATTCACTGGCGGAGCTACCTTCCTGCGTCACCCCATCACTTGACTACTACAGAATCAGGCCCCACGCTCCACAATGACGCTCCATCCGAAGACTTCACATCACGCTTTGGGTGGTTAGTATCAACTGCCTCATCAGGGACGCACGTGCTCGGGTACGGGAATATCAACCCGTTGTCCATCGACTACGCCTGTCGGCCTCGCCTTAGGTCCCGACTTACCCTGGGCGGATTAGCCTGGCCCAGGAACCCTTGGTCATCCGGCGGCAGAGTTTCTCACTCTGCATTCGCTACTCATGCCTGCATTCTCACTCCCACACCCTCCACCGCTGGTTTACACCGCGGCTTCCCTGGATGCAGGACGCTCCCCTACCCATCAACACGACTACACAACGCTCCGAAGAGCGAAGCGGATCAAATGTGTCAATGACACAGCTTCGGCGGTGTGCTTAAGCCCCGCTACATTGTCGGCGCAGGACCACTTGACCAGTGAGCTATTACGCACTCTTTCAAGGGTGGCTGCTTCTAAGCCAACCTCCTGGTTGTCTGGGCAATCCCACATCCTTTCCCACTGAGCACACACTTAGGGGCCTTAGCTGGTGTTCTGGGCTGTTTCCCTCTCGACGACGAAGCTTATCCCCCGCCGTCTCACTGCCGCACTCTCACTTCTCGGTATTCGGAGTTTGGTTGACTTCGGTAACCCGGTAAGGCCCCTAGGCCATCCAGTAGCTCTACCCCCAAGAAGAAACATGCGACGCTGCACCTAAATGCATTTCGGGGAGAACCAGCTATCACGGAGTTTGATTGGCCTTTCACCCCTACCCACAGCTCATCCCCTCAGTTTTCAACCTAAGTGGGTTCGGGCCTCCACACCGTCTTACCGGCGCTTCACCCTGGCCATGGGTAGATCACTCCGCTTCGGGTCTAGACCACGCGACTCAAAACGCCCTATTCAGACTCGCTTTCGCTACGGCTACCCCACACGGGTTAACCTCGCCACGCAGCACTAACTCGCAGGCTCATTCTTCAAAAGGCACGCCATCACCCTTCACAAGGCTCTGACGGCTTGTAAGCACACGGTTTCAGGTACTCTTTCACTCCCCTCCCGGGGTACTTTTCATCTTTCCCTCACGGTACTAGTCCGCTATCGGTCACCAGGAAGTATTTAGGCTTACCGGGTGGTCCCGGCAGATTCACAGCAAATTCCACGAGCTCGCTGCTACTCGGGAACACCATCACACAACACCCACACAGTTTTCGCGTACGGGACTCTCACCCACTCCGGTCCACCATCCCAGGTGATTCCACTAACCATGCAGCATCGCGCCAGAAATGTCAGTTTCTGGAAGACAGGTCCCACAACACCGCACACACAACGCCTGACAGCTTGACATGCGCACGGTTTAGCCTCATCCGCTTTCGCTCGCCACTACTCACGGAATCACGGTTGTTTTCTCTTCCTACGGGTACTGAGATGTTTCACTTCCCCGCGTTCCCTCCACACACCCTATATATTCAGGTGCGGGTAACACCACATCACTGGTGCTGGGTTTCCCCATTCGGACACCCTCGGATCTCAGCTCGGTTGACAGCTCCCCGAGGCTTATCGCAGCCTCCCACGTCCTTCATCGGCTCCTGATGCCTAGACATCCACCATGTGCTCTTAACAACTTGACCACAAAGATGCTCGCATCCACTCTACAGTTCTCAAACACCACACCAGAAACAACACCAGCGTGCTGCCTCAGGACCCAACAGCGTGCCA